>JAGWTS010000287.1 GCA_028868875.1 Burkholderiales bacterium
GGTCGCTGGCGGCACCCATGTGTCTGGCCCAGGCCCTGGTCGTCTCGCTCGCCGCGAAGTTGCAGAAGGACAAGGCCCCGCGCATTCCGACGGTGACGCAGCCCTGAGCGCTGTCTGTCGCAGTTCTCCATCGATCGCGCGTGCAGTCACTCATCGAGGCGCTGGGCGAGTCAAAGGTTCTCTGGTGTGATCAATGGGCGAGCGCTGCGCCGAGTCGCTCCCGATTGACGACGAGGCTCGCGTCGATGCAGCCGTTGAAGAAGTCCAATACGTTCTGGACCGAGCTCAGGGCCATGCGCTCGGCGCATTCGGCCGTCAGGCCCGCGATGTGCGGGCTCAGCACGACGTTGTCCAGGGCCAGCAGCGGCGAATCCGCCTGAGGCGGCTCGTCGTCGAAGACGTCGAGCCCGGCACCGGCGATCTGGCCGGCCGAGATTGCGGCCACCAGCGCCGCCTCGTCGACGATGCCGCCGCGGGCGGTGTTGATCAGCACCGCATCGGGCTTCATCGCCGCGAATTCGCGCGCGCCGATGATCGGCTTGTCGGCCTTGGGCACGTTGACCGACACCGCGTCGGCCCAGGCCAGGCCTTGGAGCAGATCGGCCACCGGCTCGACCTCGCCGGCTGGCCAGCCCTGCTTGTGCAGAAACGGATCGTAGGCACGGATCTGCATGCCGAAGCCGCCGGCCATGCGCGCCAGATTGCGGCCGATGCGGCCGTAGCCCAGGATCAGCAGGCGCTTGCCCGAGACCTCGTGCGCCTGGAGCAGGTTGCGCCAGCCCCAGCCGCCGTCGCGCACCGAACGGTCGGCGCGCAAGGCGCGCTTCACGGTCGCCAGCAGCAGCATCATGCTGTGCTCGGCCACCGAGATCGAATTCACGTCGCCGACCACGGCCAGCGCAATGCCGCGCTCGTTCAGCGAAGGCAGGTGGACTGCGTCGTAACCCACGCCATGGCGCGAGACGATCTTCAGCTTCGCGGCCTGCGCCACCGTCGCGGCCGACAGCGGCTGGGTGCGCAGCACGAGGCCGTCGGCCTTGCCGATCAGGGGCGCGTAGCTGGGTTCGGAGATTTCCTCGACGTAGTCGAAGGTCACGCCGGGGGCGGACTCGAGCAAGGCCATGCCGCTGCGGTGCAGCTTGCCGGCGACGAGGACGTGCGGCATCAATAGCCTCCCTTGATGTCGGCCTTCGGGTCGGCCTTGGGCGCCGTCTGGCTCGCGAGTTCGCGAAAGCGGACGACGCTGGCCTGGGCGGCGCCGGCGAGCAGGCGGGAATCGCCCGAGACCGTCGTCATGTCGAAGCCCCAGGCGATGGCGCGGGCCGCGTATTCCGGCGTGCCGCAATGCAGGGCGCAGCGGATGCCGGCCTTCTTGCAGGCGGCGACGATTTTTTGCAGCGCCTGGATCATCTCGGGCTCTTCGCGGTCGAATCCCGGCGCGAGCCGGCCTTGCGAGAGGCTGAAACTCAGGTCCGCCGGGCCGACGTAGATGCCGTCCAGACCCGGGGTCGCGGCAATCGCCTCGAGGTTGTCCATCGCCTGGGCCGTCTCGACCATCGCGAAGGCGAGGATTTCGCCGTTGGCTTCGGCGGCGTAATTCGCCCCGGCGGAGAAATTGGCGCGGGTCGGGCCGAAGCTGCGCTGTCCCAGCGGCGGATAACGCAGGCAGCCCACGAACTCGGCCGCCTGCTCGGCGGTGTTGACCATCGGGCAGATCACGCCGAAAGCGCCCGCGTCCAGCGCCTTCATCACGATGCCGGGTTCGAGCCAGGGCACGCGCACGAGGGGCACGACCCCCGAGGCGCGCATGGCCTGCAGCATGGTCAGCATCGAGTGGTAGTCGAGCGCGCCGTGCTGGACATCGATGCACAGGCTGTCGTAGCCCTGGGCCGCCATGATCTCGGCCGTGAAGGGGTTGCCGATCGAGAGCCAGCCGTTGAGGCTGGGTTGGCCTTCGGCCCAGAGCGCCTTGAGCTTGTTCTTGATCATCGATGTGTCTCCGTTAGAGGACGATTTGCGCCAACTTCGTGTCCAGGTAGTCGGCGATGCCTTCGCTGCCGCCTTCCCGTCCCATACCCGAGTACTTGGTGCCGCCGAATGGCGCTTCGGACGCCGCAAGGGCGAAGCTGTTGATGCCGACCATGCCGGCGTGGAGTTCGGCCACGGTGCGCCGGGCCCGCTTCGCACTGGTCGTGAAGGCGTAGGCCGACAGACCCATGTCCGACGCGTTGGCGCGCGCCAGCACTTCGTCGTCGCTGGTGAATCGCGTGATCGCCGCAATCGGTCCGAAGTTCTCCTGGTCGAAGACGCGCATGCCGTCGCTGACCTCGGTGAGCACGGTCGGGGCGTAGAAATGGCCTTGCGCAAAAGCCGGGGCGCGCTTGCCGCCACATTCGACATGGGCGCCGTGGCTCACCGCGTCGTCGACGATGGCTTCGATCTCGGCGACGCGCCCGGCGTTGATGAGCGGTCCCATCTGGGTCGCGGGGTCGAGCCCGTCGCCGAGCTTCAAGGCCTGGGTGCGTTCGACGAAGCCGCGCACGAAGGCGTCGTGGATCGACTCGTGGACGAAGAAGCGGTCGGGCGTGACGCAGACCTGGCCGGCGTTGGCGAACTTGGTCGGCACCGTCGCGTTCAACGCGGCTTCGAGGTCGGCGTCGTCGTAGACGATGAGCGGCGCATTCCCGCCCAATTCCATCGCCACCTTCTTCATGGTCTGCGCGGCGTCGCGGATCATCTGCTGGCCGACGCGGGTCGAACCCGTGAGCGACACCTTGCGCACGACCGCCGAATCCATGATCGGCTGGTAGGTCGAAGCGGTCGCGCCGACGACGAGGTTCGCAACTCCCTGCGGCAGCTTGCCGGCGCGCAGGCAGTCGATCATCACCATCGCGACGCCCGGCGTCTGGCTCGAAGGCCGGACGATGATCGAGCAGCCCGCCGCCAGGGCCGGCGCGACCTTGCGCGCGATCAGGGCCGCGGGGAAGTTCCAGGCCGTGAAGGCCGCCGCCACGCCCACCGGCGGGTGCGACACCTCGAAGCGGCCGTTCGGCACCCGGCTCTCGATCAGGCGGCCGTAGATGCGGCGCGCTTCTTCGGCGAACCAGCGGAACTGGTCGATCGACAGGTTCCATTCGCGCTCGGACTGCGCGATCGGCTTGCCGGTCTCGGCCGAGATCATGTGCGCCGCCTCGGGCCGGCGCCGGATCATTTCATCGGCGATGGCATGCAAGGCCTCCGCGCGCTCGAAAGCCTGCTTCGAGCGCCATTCGGCAAAGCCGCGCGCCGCGCTGGCGATGGCCTCCTCGGTATCGGCCCGCGTTGCCATCGGCACCCGGCCGAGGGGCTGTTCGGTCACCGGGCTGAAGACCGGCGCCGTGTCGCCCGAGACCGAAGGCCGCCATTCGCCGGCTATGAACAATCCGTATGGCTCGTACATGGGTTCAGCCCAGTTCGGAGACGCGGACCACGCGACCTTCGGCGGCCGACTTGATCGCCGCCTCGGCCAGCATCAAGGCGATGCGGCCGTCTTCGAATCCCACCTCGGGCGCGACCTGGTTCTCGACGGCCGAGACGAAGGCATCGATCTCGGCGTCGAAGGCCTCGGCGTAGCGCTCGATGAAGAAGTTCAGATAGGGAGCGGCCTGGCCGGTGAACTCGCGCTTGTGGATCTGCGCTTCATGCGGCCTGCGGTTCTCCGACAGCGCCAGGCCCAGGGTTCCGAGCGCCTCGACGCGCTGGTCGTAGCCGTAGAGCGCCTGGCGCGAGTTGTTGATGACGCATTGCTTGCCCGACGCGGTTCGCAGCACGACCGTCACGGTGTCGTAGTCGCCGAGCCGGTCCATCAGCTTCGGGTCGACGAGGCGGCTGCCCTGCGCCGAGACCTCGACCGGTTCTTCGCCGAGAACGAAGCGCGCCATGTCGAAGTCGTGGATCGTCATGTCGCGGAAGATCCCGCCCGACACCTCCGTATAGGCCACCGGCGGCATGCCAGGGTCGCGCGAGGTGATGACGACCTGGTGCAGTTCGCCGATCGTGCCGTCGCGCACGGCATTGCGGGTGGCGCGGTGGCCCGGATCGAAGCGGCGCACGAAGCCCAGCATGATCGGCACCTTGGTGCCGCGGATCACCGCGGCGCATTGGTTGACGCGAGCCAGGCTCAGGTCGATCGGCTTCTCGCACAGCACGGGCTTGCCCGCGGCGACCGCGCGCTCGAGCAAGTCGGCGTGGGTGCTGGTGGAACTTGCGATCAGAATCGCATCCACCGAGTCGGAAGCCAGGATGGCATCGACTGATTTGGCAACCGGAACGTTGAGCGCGCCGGCCACCCGCTGGGCCGCGGCCGCGTCCACGTCGAAGACGCTGGCCAGCCTGGCGCGGGGGTGGCGGGCGATGTTGCGGGCGTGCATCTGGCCGATACGGCCGCACCCGATGACTGCAATGTTGAGCATCTGGACCTCCTGTGTTGCAATACTAATTGCCGTCAGATAGACTTGTCAACGGTTGATGCAAAAGTTCCCTTGACCGGCTTGCAGCAAGCCGCAACTCACCCCAGTGGAGACCCCCATGGCACCCAAGACCGTTCGCTTGACGATGGCCCAGGCCCTCGTGCGCTACCTGTGCAATCAGTCCACCGAGGTCGACGGGCACAAGCTGCCCTTGTTCGCCGGGGTCTTCGCGATCTTCGGCCACGGCAACGTGACCTGCTTGTCCGAGGCGCTCGAAGCGGTGCAGGACCAGCTCCCGACCTGGCGCGGCCAGAACGAGCAATCGATGGCGCTGGCCGCCATCGGCTTCGCGAAATCGAGGCGCCGGCGCCAGATCATGGTCGCGGCCTCGTCGATCGGCCCCGGCGCCGCGAACATGGTGACGGCCGCGGGCGTGGCCCACGCCAACCGCCTGCCGGTGCTGCTGCTGGCCGGCGACACCTTCGCGAATCGCCTGCCCGACCCGGTGCTGCAACAGGTGGAGCATTACGGCAACCCGACGACGACCGTCAACGACTGCTTCAAGGCGGTCTCGCGCTACTGGGACCGCATCACCCTGCCCGAGCAGATCATCACCTCGCTGCCGCAGGCGGTTGCCGCGATGCTCGACCCGGCCGATTGCGGGCCGGCCTTCATCGGCCTGTGCCAGGACACGCAGGAAGTGGCCTTCGACTACCCGCTGGCCTTCTTCGAGCCGACGAACTGGTCCATCCCGCGCCCGCGCGCCGACCGGCGCCGGGTCCAGGAAGCGGTCGAGCTGCTGCGTTCGGCCAGGAAGCCCTTGATCATCTCGGGCGGCGGCGTGCGCTACTCGCTGGCCGAAGAATCGGTGGCCCGCTTCGCGCTCGACCACGGCATTCCGCTGGTGGAAACCATTGCCGGAAAAGGCGCGGTCACGCACCACCATCCGGCGCATGCGGGCCCGATCGGCATCATCGGCTCGACCTCGGCGAATGCGCTGGCGGCCGAAGCCGACGTGATCCTGGCCATCGGCACCCGGCTGCAGGACTTCACGACCGGCTCCTGGACCGCGTTCAGCCCCGAAGCCCGCTTCATCTCGGTCAACACCGCGCGCTGGGACGCGACCAAGCACCGCGCCCTTGCCGTGGTCGGCGATGCGCTGGAGACCGTGGCCGAAGTCGAGCAGGAACTCGGCGACTGGAAGGCCCCGGTGGGCTGGACCGCCAAGGCCCGCGTTCTGTTCTCGGAATGGGACGCCTTGCTCGACGGCTACAAGAAGGCCAACGGCGCCGCGACGCCGACCTACGCCCAGGTGGTGGAAGTGGTCAACCGTGGCGCGAAGGACGACGACATGCTCGTCGCCGCAGCCGGCGGCATCCCCGGCGAAGTGACCAAGGGCTGGCGCGTCAAGAACCCCAACACCTTCGACTGCGAGTTCGGCTTCAGCTGCATGGGCTACGAGATCTCGGCCGGCTGGGGCCACGCGATGGCCATGAACGGCCGGGGCACGCCGATCGTGATGATCGGCGACGGCACCTACATGATGATGAACTCGGACATCTACTCGACGGTGCTGTCGGGCCACAAGATGATCGTCGTCGTCTGCGACAACTCGGGCTTCGCCGTCATCAACCGGCTGCAGAACTTCAAGGGCGTTCCCGGCTTCAACAACCTGCTCGAGGACTGCCGGGTCAAGGCGCCGTTCCCGGTCGACTTCGTCAAGCACGCCGAGTCGATGGGCGCGCTGGCGCGCAGCTGCAAGAACCTGGCCGAACTCCAGGAAGCCATGATCTGGGCCCAGGGCACCGACCGCACGACGTTGATCACGATCGTGACCGACGCCTTCGCCTGGGTTCCGGGCGACGCCGACTGGGACGTCGGCGTGCCCGAGGTGAGCGAGCGCAAGTCGGTGCAGGAAGCCCGCGAATCCCAGCTCGCGATCCGCAGCAAGCAGCGGGTCGGCATTTGAACCTCAATCTCAAAACCGTTTTACCGGACCAATCATGAACAGAGTGGATGGAAAGATCGCCGTCGTCACCGGCGGCACCCAGGGCCTGGGCGCCGCCATTGCCAGGCAACTGGCGCAATCGGGTGCCGCAGGCATCGTGACTTGCGGCCGCAATGCGGACAAGGGCCGGGCGGTGGCCGAGCGGATTCGCGCGGAGACCGGCGTGCGCGTCGAGTTCGTCGAGGCGGATCTGGCCAAGGTGGCCGACTGCCGGCGCGTGATCGCCGAGGCCGACAAGGCCTTCGGCCGCGTCGACATCCTGGTCAACGCGGCCGGATTGACCGACCGCGGCAACCTGCTCAACAGCTCGGAAGAACTCTTCGACCGCATGTTCGCGATCAACGTGCGCGGCCCCTTCTTCCTGATGCAGGAAGCGGCCAAGCTGATGATCCGCGACCGAATCGCCGGCTCGATCGTGAACATCGGCTCGACCTCGAGCCGTGCGGGGCAACCCTTCATCTCGCCGTACTCGGCGTCCAAGGGGGCGCTTGCCACGCTGACGCGCAACAGCGGCTACGCGCTGATGCGCAACCGCATCCGCGTGAACCAGCTCGACATCGGCTGGATGGCCTCGGACGGCGAAGACCGGGTGCAACGCGAATACCACGGCGCCGACCCCGACTGGCTCGTCAAGGCCGCGGCAGCCCTTCCCTTCGGCCGCCTGCTCGCGCCCGAGGAAGTGGCGCGCGCCGTCGCCTTCCTGGCCAGCGACGACAGCGGCATGATGACCGGATCGGTCGTCCAATTCGACCAGTCGGTCTGGGGCGGCTACGACGCCGGACCCCCGACTCCGGCCGTCGAACTCTCTGCCTGACGCGCCAAAACGGCGTCACTGCATCCGCACCATCAAGCGACCGCGTGTCCGGGCGCGGCCGCAGCGGCCTTACCCAGAAATCGTCCGGCCGCCCGACCGAACCGCACTCGAAGCGACCGAACTTGACGTCACCCATCCATCTCCACTCCCTCTCCTTAACTGAATCGATCGACACCATGAGCACCAAACTGAAAGCAAGACTCGGCATCGCACCGATCGCCTGGTCGAACGACGACCTGCCCCAACTCGGTGGCGACACGCCGCTCGAAACCTGCCTCCGGGAAAGCCGCCTCGCGGGCTTCGCCGGCGTCGAGACCGGCGGCAAGTTCCCGAAGACAGCCGCCGAACTCGGGCCGCTGTTGAAGAAGCACAATCTGAGTCTCGTCTCGGGCTGGTACTCCGGCACCCTGCTCGACTCCGACCTCGAAAGCGAAAAGCGCAAGGCGACCCAGCAGCTCGGGATGTTCCGTGAACTCGGTGCCGCCTGCCTCGTGTACGGCGAGACGGCCGGCACGATTCAGAACCAGCAGGACAAGCCCCTTGCGAATCGCCGCGTTCTGGACGATGAGGCGATGCGTGCCTATGGCAGGAAGCTGACCGCCTTCGCCGAGTTCTGCGCCGAGTCGGGCGTGCCGCTGGCATTCCATCACCACATGGGCACTGCCGTCGAGAGCGCGCACGACATCGATCGCCTGATGGCGGCCACCGGCCCTGCCGTTCACCTGCTGTTCGACACCGGCCACCTCTCTTTTGCCGGCGCCGACCCACTCGCCGTGCTCGATAAACACGGCCGCCGTGTCA
>JAGWTS010000288.1 GCA_028868875.1 Burkholderiales bacterium
GCTGCCACCATGTGGATAACAGTTGCTGCGTGCCTGGTGCCGTTGGCACACGGCCGCGTCGCCGCATGCTTTCCTGTCGCACCATGCCGCCCCATTGCGAAACGATGCGCTTGACGTTGCCGACCGTCATGCCATGTGCGGCGGCAATATTGCGAAGCGCCTTGTTTGCGCTGATTGGTTTGTCTGGGAGTGACATGAACCCTGCGTAAGCCTCGACGACATCGCGCCTTCGCTGCATTCGGGCCAATTCAAGGCGCGAGAGCCGAAGGCCGAGCACACGGCGATAGGCTGACTGAGGCGAGTCTGCTTCAATGGCTCGGCCCAGTTCCGCGAACCTCGCATGCAAGGCGTCGGGCGGCATGAGATCGAGCGCGAGATATTCGCGCTGAGCCTTTTCGAGTAGGCGCACGTCGGGCTCGCGCTGGTACAGCGCCAAATGCCGGTTGGCGTTATGGGTGGCGAAGAAGCGCTTGATCGTGTCGAGTTCGTCGTCGGTCACAGCCTGGCCTCCTATAGCGCGAGCTTTGCGAGCGCATCGGCCGCTACGTCGCTTCGCAGGTGCCCATAGTGTTTCTCGATCATGCGGACGCTCGTGCCGCTGATCTGCGCGACCGAGATGAGGTCGAGCCCGTCGTGCACGAGGTCGCTGATGGTCGAATGGCGCAGCGTGTAGGCCGTGGTCCCGGCCGGCAGCTCCGCCGCCTCGACCGCGGCCCTGACGGGGTACTTCCAGGCGTCTTTGTCCCACGCCCGCCCATCAGCCCGCGCGAACAGCGGGGCGCCGGGCAGCTTGTTCCGAGCCAGCTCGACGAAGAACTCTGCCGTGACTGGGGGCAGCTTGAGCTTGCGATCGCGCCCGGACTTGTCCTGGCCTACGAGCAGGACGCCGAGCCGCTTGTCGAAGCTCGAGGTCGAGAGCGCCGCGAGGGCGCCGGGGCGCAGTGGCAGCAACGCCATGCCCTTCAGGAAAGCACCTAGGTCGGCCGGCGCCTTCTCGATCAGGCGGCGGCGCTGATCCTTGTCGAGATACAGCTCACGGCGCCGGTCCGCGTCCTTTATCGGGCGCAGCTTGCCGCGCCAAGCGAAGTCACTGGTGACCAGCCCGTCAACGAAGGCGAGGTTGAGGGCCGCCCGAAAGCATGTCATGTCCCGATTGAGCGAGGAGGTCGTGCGCTCCTCGCCGCGATTGCCGCCGCTCCGGGTAGGCCGCTCGCGCAAGCGCCGCCGCCACGCATCAAGCATGGCCGGCGTCAGCTTCGACAACTCCGTATCGGCGAACTTTGCGTTGTCCAGAACGTAGTTCTTGAATCTGGCTTGCGCATCGTCGGCGGCGCGGACCGTATGCGAGGCCCCGGCAGGTAGGTCGGTGCGCCGCTTGAGGGCATATGCCGAGACCGGCGATGCAGGCTTGGTCGCGCGGAGATGCTCAACGTACCGATCGCACGCGGTTCTAACCGTCACGGCTTCGGTTGTGCCTCCTTTGCCGAGGTGGGTAAACCACTCCTCGGCCGCGCGGCGTGCCGCGTCGAAGCGCTGGGACGGCGCAAGCTCCTCGAACTCTCCGAGGCTGCGCACAACGCGCGCTCCGTCGGGGCCTCGATATTTGGCAGTCCAGGCACCCGTGGAGTGCGCCGAGACCTTGCGAAAGCCGATCTGGCACCCCGCGCTGACGCGCGCCCAGTAGGGTTCATGTCGAGGCTTGAGTCGTGCCCGAGATTCGACGGAATCGATGCGGGTTGCCATGATCGCGCTCCGGGTGTGGCAAAAGTGTGGCAATCATACCCGCACGCGGTGGGACGCTAACGCATTGATTTACCTATGTAGAGGCATCCCAGGATATGCCGAAAAGACCCCCAGTCCCACCTTGACATGGTGGGGGTCGGAGGTTCGAGTCCTCTCGCGCCTACCAAATACGGTAGGAACATCAAGCACTCCGCGGAAACGCCGGGTGCTTTTTTTTGGCCGGAAGCGCCCTCGAAGGCCGACTGCAGGACTTGTTTCAGCGCGGCCCGTCCGAGCCGGATCGCGGGCGATCTCGGGCCGCGCGCATCGACTCTGCGCCGCCGTGGGTCAGGGTGCGACGGGCCGGTGTCGGCCGATCTTCAGTCAGCAAACCCCGGATAGGCGGCATCGCCCTCCGGCCCGGCGTGTAGGAGGTCGCCATGTCCGGCGCATTCAGGGTCGCGCCGGTTCCGCGCTCGCGCGATCGCAGCCGAGGGCGAGGATGAACAAGCCCTTGTACGCCGCGCGCAGCTGCGCCTTGAATTCGCCCGGCACCGGCGGCGTGCGGTTCGACGCCGTCGACGCCGGCATCGACCGCGAGCCGGGCCGATTTCGCGTACTCGGCGACGGCTTGGTCGATGCCGGCCGCCGTCATCGCGCGCGGGCCGCCGTGGGGCTGCATGCCCGGCGCGTCGGTGTACATCTCGCCCGGGCAGGCCTGGGCCATCGGGCCGAGCGCTTCGGCGCCGGCCGCGCAGGTTGGCGGCATGGCTCTCGCGGCCGGTGTGCATGCGCTGGACGAAGATCCTGCCGCCGCGCGCGTGCACCGCCTGCGTGACGGCCTGCCAGTTGCGTCTCGGGGCCTCGTTGCAAAGCCCCGGAATGCGTGCCTAGCCCAGGCCGTCGGGCGAAGGCGAGGGGCCTTCGGTGACGATCACGACCTTGCCTTTGGCGCGGCCCGACTCGACGTAGGCCAGGGCTTCGTTGGTCGACTCGAAATCGAAGACGCGGTCGACCACGGGCCGGATGGCGCCGGATTCGACGAGGCGGGTGATCTCGCCCAACTGTCCGCCGTTCGCCTTCATGAAGAGAAAGGAATAGTCGATGCCCAGGGCCCGCGCCCGGCGCCTGATGCCGCTGCTGAGCAGCCGCATCCCCAGCCTGACGAAGCCGGGGGCGCCGATCTCGCGGCCGAATGCCGGGTCGGGCGGGCCGGCGATCGAGACCAGCCTGGCGCCGCGCTTCAACACGCGCAGCGACTTCTCGAGCGTCTCAGCGTCCTGGCTGTGCAGCACGAGGTCTTGGTCGCGCAGCAGGGCCTCGAAGTCCTGGGTCCTGTAGTCGATCGCAAGCTCGGCGCCCAGCCCCTTGACGAGCGCCAGGCTGGTGGGGCCCGCCGTCGTCGCGACCGTGGCCCCCAGATGGCGGGCGAGTTGGATCGCGAAGCTGCCGACACCGCCCGAGCCGGCCTGGACGAAGACCTTTTGCCCCGGCTTCAGGCCCGCCCGCACCACGAGGGCCTGCCAGGCCGTCAGGCCCACGAGCGGGATCGAGGCCGCTTCGGCCATCGTGAGATTCTTCGGCTTGTGGGCGAGCGACGCTTCCCGCACCGGAACGAACTGGGCGAAGGTGCCGATTCGAAAATCGTCGGTGCGCGCATAGACCTCGTCGCCGACCTTGAACCCGCGCACCCGCGGCCCGACGCGCACGACCACGCCCGCCACGTCGTGCCCCAGCACCAGCGGCATCCGATAAGGCAAGATGAACTTGAATTCGCCGCTGCGGAGCTTGGCGTCCAGCAGGTTGACGCCGGCGGCGCGAACCTCGACCAGCACCTCGTCTTCGCGCAACTCGGGCGTCGGCCACTCGGTCAGCTCGAGCGGCCGCTGCTTGCCGTAGCGCGCGAGCACGAAGGCCTTCATCGGGGAGCCCGGCTCGATTCGAGGGGCGCGCGGCCGCGGCCGGCTATCGATGGGGTAATTTGCATGACGTTCATCATATAGATATCGGCGCCGGGGCGCCTGGTGGCCGAAGCTCTCAGCGCTTGACGTCTTCCAGGTGCGCGAGCGCCGCTTCGCGCAGGCGCTCCGAGAGCACCGGATCGTCGACGGCGCGCGCCAGCAGCACGGCGCCCACCATCGTCGAGATCGTCGTCAGCGCCCGCTGGTGCGCCGCCGGCCGGCCCCAGTCCGGCGACTGGCGCGCGACGAGATCGATCATCTCCTTGATGTAGCGCGTGGCCACCCGGCGCACTTCGGGCGACTGGCGCGCGGTCTCGGAACCCAGCGCCACCAGCGGGCATCCGCCTTCGGCCTGCTCGCAATGCGCCTTGGAAAGGTAGGCGCGCAGCATCGAGGTCATGGCCTTGCCGGGCCGCGCGCGGGCCGCCGCAGCGGTGGCGGCAGCGGCGGATTCGGCGCAGGCACGCCCGGCCGCTTCGGCCAGCATGGCCTCGCGCGAGGCGAAGTGGGCGTAGAAGGCGCCATGGGTGAGCCCGGCGTCCTTCATGATCTCGGCCACGCCGGTGCCGTCGTAGCCGCTGCGAAGAATCGCCCGCGCGGCGGCCGCGACGATGCGCTCGTGCGCGGCCTCCTTGGCCGCCGCACGGGAGTGGATTTTTCCAATTGGCATGACACGTATCATACAAAAAGTTCCGCCTGCAGCCTTGCTGCGGCCTTGGGAACGGCGGCCGTCGCCTGCAGCGTCGCCGGGCGCTCACAATATTTCGCGCGCTCATCCGTCTTCCCTCCATGGAAGCCGTAGCCGGCCCGCCGCCGTCAACCCCTCTCTGCATGACCGCCAACGCCTCGCGCCTGACCGAAATCGTCCAGCGCGAGCGAGCGCGGCTGGGCCAATTCGTCCGCGGCCAGGTGCGCGATGCGGCCGAGGCCGAGGACATCCTGCAGGACGTGTGGCTCGAGCTTTATGCCGCCACGGACGCCATCGAGCAGGTCGGCGCCTGGCTGTTCCGGGTGGCGAAGAACCGCATCGTCGACCGCCTGCGCAAGAAGCAGGAAGAGCCGCTGCCGGACGCCGACGCTGGCGACGAGGGCCGCAGCTGGCTCGAAGCCAACCTGCCCGACCCCGCCGCGGGGCCCGACGCGGCCTATGCCCGTTCGGTCCTGCTCGGCTCCATCGAGGCCGCGCTGCAGACGCTGCCGCCGGCGCAGCGCGAGGTGTTCGTGGCGCACGAGATCGAGGGCCTGTCCTTCGCCGCGATGGCCGCGCAGTGGCGCGTGCCGCAGAACACCTTGCTGGCGCGCAAGCGCTACGCCGTGCTTGCGCTGCGCGCGCGGCTGCAGGCCGAATACGGCGACCTCATCGTCTAGCGCCGCCGCGCCCGACCCGGATCCAGGAGACCCCCCCCATGCGCATCTTTCCGCTTGCCCTCATCGCCATCGGCGTCTTCGGGCTGTTGAAGCATTTCGGCCTCATCGACCCCGCGTCCGTGCAGCTGTTCTGGCCCTTGCTGCTCATCGGCATCGGCGTCGCCCTGCTGGCGCGCGGCCCGCGCTGGCGCGGCGACATGCACGAACGCATGCAGGAGCGCTGGGAGCGGCGCCTGCAGCGCCATTTCGGACCGGGTTGGGACAAGCTGAGCGAGGAAGAGCGCGCGCGCTTTCGGGCCGGCATGCGGCAATGGCGCGCGCACGGCGGCGGATGCGGCGGGCCGCGCGCGTCGGCAGCGACCGGCGCGGGGGAGCCGGCGAGCCCGCCCGTTCAGCCGCCGGCGCCGGGCGAGCAACGGTGACGCGTGTCTGCCTGCCTGCAATGAACCCAGCGACCCCAGCTTCTGAGTCGATCCGGCGTTGCCGGGCGACCCAGATCCCCGCGAAGGACGGCCGGCTCGGCCGCCCTCGGGGCGCTGTCAACCTGATACGGAGTCCAGCATGAGAATCTTTCCCGTCGCCTTGATCGTCGTCGGCGCCGTCGGCGTGGCCCGGTACTTCGGCCTGATTCCACTCGCCACGCTGCACCTCGTCGGCCCGATCTTCCTGATCGCGCTCGGCCTGGCGCTGCTGTGGCGCCGCCCGCGCCGCGCTTGCGGTGCAGGCCGCCGCTGCGGCAGCAGCGGCAACGACTCGGGCACCGTGCAGCCGCCGTCCGCCCATCCGGGCTGAAGCAGGGCAGCGCGTCGCGCGGCTGTGCCGTGCATGGCGACGAGCGGCAGCGCCGGGCTCGGCGTGCGCGGGTGCGAAGCCTCGGACGACGACTCGCCCTTCGAGCGAGCGGCCCCGGCCTGCATCGGAGCGCTTCAGTCGGATTTGGGAGCCCGGCGCGCACCCTGGCGCAGCCAACGGTCGATGCCGCCGCGCGCGGAGCGCTGCAGTTCACACATCCGTTCGTGCGTGAGCGCAGCGCCGCCCGTCCCGCGCGCCTGCAGATCGCGGCGCAGTTTCATCCACAACTGCGCGGCCGTCATCGCGTCGGCAAGCGCGCGATGGGCGCTGCCGTTGTCGGGCAAGTGGTGCAGCGCCGCGAGGGTTCCCAGCTTGTGGTTCGGCGCCTGCGGATAGACGCGCCGCGCCAGCAGCATCGTGCAGGCGAAGCGGTGCGCTGGATCGGGTTCGCAGCCGGCAGCGGCCGCCTCGGCGAGCCAGAACGAACGGTCGAACGAGGCGTTGTGCGCCACCATCGGGCAACCGCGGGTGAACGCCATGACCTCGCGCATCACCGTGCGCGCCGGCGGCGCCGCGGCGATCATCGCGTTGCTGATTCCTGTCAACGAATGGATGAAGGGCGCGATCCAGGCGCCGGCATTCATCAGGCTCTGGAATCGGCCGACGATCTCGCCGTCGCGCAACAGAACGGCCGCGATCTCGGTCGCGCGCGCGCCCTGTCCGGGCGAAATGCCGGTGGTCTCGAAATCGATCACGGCCACGGTTTCCATCGCGGTCATTGTCATCGGTTCCAATACGGCGATGACGAATCCTCGGGAATGGGACCAGCGCCTGACCGCGCTCGAGATCAAGGCCAGCTTCGCTGAGGACCTGGTCGAGCGCCTGAACGACGTCATCTGGCGCCAGCAGCAGCAGATCGACCGCCTCGAACGCGAAGTCGCCTCCCTGCGCGAGGCCACGCAAGCGGCCGCGACCCCGCGCAGCCTGCGCGATGAACTGCCACCGCATTACTGACGAGGTTCGGCTGGCGTGCTTGCGCAGGGCGCCAGCCGCGGCGCCGGCAGAGGCGCGTCCGTGCAGCAGGGAAGGCCGAGGCGCCTGGCGCGGTCGTTGCAGCCCCTGCCGGCCCTTGCCGCACAAAAGGCCCCGGGCGGGCCGCTGACGGAGAATCCGCGCCAACATGAAGATCCTCATCCTGGGCGCCGGCCGCGTGGGCCAGAGCGTGGCCGAAAGCCTGGTCTCCGAGCGCAACGACATCACCGTCATCGACAGCGACCCGGCACGCCTGCAGGACCTGCAAGGCCGCCTGGACCTGCGCGGCGTGGTCGGCAACGGCATCCAGCCCAGCGTGCTCAGGGATGCCGGCATCGAGGACGCCGACATGCTCATCGCCTGCGCGCCACAGGACGAGACCAACCTGGTGGCCTGCAAGGTCGCCAAGGACGTCTTCAACGTGCCCACCACGATCGCCCGCGTGCGCAGCCCGGAGTTCGAGAACGGCAGCGAACTGCTGCGCCGCGAAGGCTTCGCGGTGGACCGGGTGCTGTGCCCCGAGCAAAGCGTCACGGCCTATATCCGCAAGCTCATCGAATATCCCGAGGCGCTGCAGGTGCTGGAGTTCGCGCATGGCCTGGTCAGCCTGATCGCCGTGCGCGCGGTGACCGGCGGGCCGATGGTGGGCCATGGCCTGGCCGAGGTGCCACGACTGGTGCCGGGCGTGGCCCTGCGCATCATGGCCATCTACCGCCAGAACCAGGCGCTGACCGAACTCGACGGCGACACGTCCATCGAGCCGGGCGACGAGGTCTTCGTGCTCGCTGCCACCGAGCACATCCGCACCGTGCTCGGCGCCCTGCACAAGATGGACAGGCCGGTGCGCCGCGTGATGCTGACCGGCGGCGGCAAGGTCGGCCTGCGGCTGGCGCGCCAGATCCACGGGCAGTACCAGCTCAAGCTCATCGAAGCCGACCGCCTGCGTTGCGAATACATGGCCGCTCAACTGCCCGGCAACGTGCTGGTGCTCCACGGCGACGCCACCGACGAAGACCTGCTGGTCGACGAGAACGTGCACGAGATGGACCTGTTCCTGGCGCTGACCAGCGATGACGAGGACAACATCATGAGCTGCCTGCTGGCCAAGCGCCTGGGCGCGCGGCGCGTGCTGGCGGTGATCAACCGCGGCGCCTACGCCGACCTCGT
>JAGWTS010000570.1 GCA_028868875.1 Burkholderiales bacterium
GGGCCTGCGCGACGAGGATTTGCGCATCAACCGGCCGAGCCGGCGCGACTGGCCCGATTCCGTCTACGAAGACTGGGCCCGCAACGCGCCCGGCGCGAGGCTGAACGCTGCTGCGGCCTGAGGAGTGCATGGAATGGAAGTTGCCGCCCCTGCGCTGCCCGACGCGCTGATCGAGGAGTTGCGCCGGATCGTCGGCGCCGACGGGCTGCTCTCGGCGTCTGCCGACGTCGAGCGCGCCACCCGCACCTGCCTGCCCGAGCGACTGCTCGCCTCGGCCGTGGTCTATCCGCGCGATGCGGCCCAGGTGCAGGCCGTGGTCCGGGCCGCGGCGCGCGCCGACGTGCCGCTCTGGCCGGTGAGCACCGGCAAGAATTTCGGCTACGGCGAGAAGACGGCGGTCTACGAGGCCGGCATCACGGTGGTGCTCGAGCGCATGACGCGGATCTGGCATGTCGACGAGCAACTCGGCTATGCCGTGGTCGAGCCCGGGGTCAGCTACAAGCAGCTCAACGACCACCTCAAGCAGACGAAATCGCGCTTGTGGGCCGACTGCGCCGGCAGCACCATGCATGCCAGCGTCATCGGCAACGCCCTCGACCGGGGCCGCGGCCTGACGCCGATGGCCGACCATTTCGGCAACCTGTGCGGCATCGACGCCGTTCTCGCCGACGGCAGCCTGCTCGAAACCGGCGGCGGCGCGGCCGGCAACAACCACGTTCGCCATACCTACAAGTGGGGCGTCGGGCCCTATCTCGACGGGCTGTTCGGCCAATCCAACCTGGGCATCGTCGTCAAGGCCGGAGTCTGGCTGATGCCGGCGCCCGAGGTTTTCGATTTCGCCGCCTTCGAATACAAGGCCGGGCCCGAGAAACTGGGCCCCTTCATCGACGACTTGCGCGAGCTGGTCATGATGCGCGCCGTGCGTGCGCACCCGCACCTCGCGAACGACTTTGCGATGATGTGTATCCTGGCCCAGTATCCGTATGAACTGCTCGGGAACCGGCGCCACCTGAGCGATGAGGCGGCGGCCGCCTGGCGCGCCCAGCACGGCGTGGCGCGCTGGACCTTCGGCTGCGGCCTGTACGGCAGCCGCGAGGAAGTGCGCTTCCAGAAACGCATGATCCGCAAGGTGCTGGGCCGCTACGGCATGGTCCAGTTCATCGGTGCCGCGGTCAGCGACGGCTGGTACGGGCGCCTGGTGCGCGCGCTGGCGCCGCCGATCAACCGCCTCATGGGCAAATCGCCCGAATTCACCGAGGTGATGCTGCCGGCGATCAACCTGTTCCGCGGCATTCCCACCGACGACTTCGTGCGCCAGGCCTATTTCAAGTCGCATAAGGGGAAGCCGGCGACCGACATCGACCCGGCGCGCGACGGCTGCGGCCTGCTCTGGGTGGGCCCGGTCGTGCCTTTCAATTCCGAACACGTGATGAAGGTGCTGGCGCTGACCAAGCAGATCTTCGACAAGCACGAGTTCGATTTCTTCGTCGAGGTGATCGTCGAGAGCGCGCGCTCGGTGATCGTGCTCGT
>JAGWTS010000289.1 GCA_028868875.1 Burkholderiales bacterium
ACGGGCGACTTCCAGTGGATCCACGTCGACGTGGCGCGCGCCCGCGCCGAATCGCCTTACGGCGGCACCATCGCCCACGGCTTTCTCACGCTCTCGCTGCTCGGCAAGTTCTACGAGGACTACCTGGGTGCGGCCCTGCCCTTCTGCGACCGCGGCATCAACTACGGCCTGGACCGCGTGCGCTTCACCCAGCCGGTGAACTCGGGCGCCCGCGTACGCGCGCGCCTGGTGCTGGCGCGGGCCAAGGACGTGCCCGACGGCATCCAGCTCGCCTTCTCGGTGAGCTTCGAGATCGAAGGCGTGGCCAAGCCGGCCTGCGTGGCCGAATCGGTGGTGCTGCGCTATCGCCGGGCGGGTTGATGTCGCGGCAGCTCGGTTGCGTGGCCGCCTTGGCGGCGGCGATCGAACCGGGCGTGTTCCTCGGCGTTCTCGTTCGGTGCCGCGGTCGCAGCGTGAAGAACTCGACAGGTCGCCCGGCCGCGCTGGCGCGAACCCGCACCCGGCACCGGCGCGGCGCGGGAAAATCGCCCAACCCGTCCACCACAGCCCCGAGCCATGTCCGACCTGTCCGCAGTGAGCCTGAGCGGCATGAACGCCGCCCAAGCCGCGCTCGATGCATCGGCGTCGAACCTGGCCAACTTGTCGACGCCGGGTTATCGGCGCCTGCAGGTCGACCCGAGCACGACGGCAGGAGGCGCTGTGGCGACGACCCTTCGCCAGGCCTCTCGAGGCGGAAATGCGCTCGAGACGGATCTCGTGGGTCAGCTCGTCGCGAAGAACGCGTTCCTTGCGAACCTCGCAGCCTTCAAGACGAGCGACAAGATGATGGGCAGTCTGCTCGACGCCACAGGCTGAATTTCCTCGCCAGGCGCCAGGGAGCGGAGTTCGGAACCGATCCCGAGTCGCTCGGGGCGGAAATGCGGGCGTTGAACGACATCTACGATTTGGGCAAGAAGCTCGGGCTCACGCCGCGACACAACCCGAACAAGCCCACTTCAAGACTCACGGATCTGCAGATGATTGCCAAAGAGGCTGGCGTGCGGGACGGGTTGGCGGATGCGGCGAAGTCCGCTGGGAGTGCGCCGCTGGTTGCGAAGCCCCCAACGTACTGACGACGACCCTTCCGCTCACTCGAACCCCGTCCTCAGGTTCGCGTCGACCCGGACCTCGAAGCCGAGCCGGTCCAGCACGTCCTTCTGCAAGTCGATGCCTTCGGCAATCTCGATCAGCGTCAGCCCGTCGTGCTGCAGTTCGAACACCGCGCGCTCGGTCACGTAGATCACCTTCTGCTCGTCCGCCCGCGCGCGCTGGCCGCTGAAGGTGATGTGCCGCACCTCGGGCACGATCTTCGGCACCGAGCCGTGGCGCAGGATGTGCACCCGGCCGTCGCGCTGCTCGACCTCGAGCCCCTTGGCCTCGAAGCTGCCGCAGAACACGACCTTCTTGGCGCGCTGCGTGATGTCGACGAAGCCGCCGGGCCCGACGATGTTCTCGCCCAGCCACGACACGTTGACGTTGCCTTGGGCGTCCATCTCGCCCATTCCCAGGAAGGCAATGTCGACGCCGCCGCCGCTGAAGAAGTCGAACTGCTCGGTCGACTTGACGATGGCGCTGGGCCAGCGCGTGGCGCCGAACAAATGCCCGCCCAGCAGTTCGCCGTTGTGGGGCCCTTGTTCGATCGTCGTCCAGCCGATCTCCAGGCCCTCGGCCCGGGCGACGGCGGGAATGCCGTCGGGCACGCCGAAGCCGAAGTTGATGCATTTGCCCGGCACCAGTTCATGGGCGGCGCGGCGCGCGATCAGGTAGCGGATGCCCTCGGGCAGGGGCGGCGCTTCGCGGTCCGCCGGCGGGTGTTCGCGGCCGGCGAGCGTGAGGTCGTAGGCGGCGCCGGTGGTCTGGCGCTGCTGCGGGTCGCAGCAGACGAAGTCGACGAAGATGCCCGGAATCGACACCTCGCGCGCCGGCACGATGGGCTCGTCCAGGCGGTCGCGCACCTGCGCGAAGACCATGCCGCCGCAGTTGTGCGCGGCCATGGCCGCCGCAAAACCGTCCATGTCGGCGGGCTCTTCGCGGCTCGTCAGGTTGCCCAGCGGGTCGCCCGCGGTGCCGCGCACGAGCGCGAAGTCGACGTGGATCGGCTTGTACCAGAGCAGCTCCTTGCCGCCGAGCTGGATGACTTCCACCAGTTCCTCGGTGGCGCGCACGTTGCAGCGCCCGCCGCCGTGGCGCGGGTCGGCGAAGGTGTGCAGCCCGATGTGCGTGACGAGGCCGTGGCGCCCCGCGCCGGTCTCGCGCAGCAAGGTCTGGATCGGCCCGGCCGGCAGGGTGTAGGCCTCGATCTCGTTGTGCAGCGCCAGGTTCTGCATGCGCTTGGACCAGGTCCAGTGGCCGCCGATGACACGTCGCACCATGCCCTTGTGGGCGAAGCGGCTGATGCCGGTCTCGCGCCCGTCGCCGATGCCCAGGGCGTGCACCAGCGTCAGGTTGCGCGGATGCCCGGTCTCCAGAAAGCGCTGCTCGATCGCCGCGGCGATCCGGTCGGGCTCCTGCAGCCCGCCTCCCGATCCGCTGAGCACGACCGTTGCTCCATCGAACACATGACGCGCCATCTCCGACGCGTCGACCCACTGTGCCTGCCTCATCGCGAACCTCGTTTTCGAACCGGGTAAAGAAAAGGGACTTGCCGAACCCGACCGGCTTGCCCATAATGATAATAACTAACCGGTTACATACGATCCGGGTTCCTACTAGGCCTTGCATCGAGGTCGGGATCGAAAAGGAGACGAGCGTGGAGTTGTCCACCGAACACCAGCAGGTCGCCGACATGGCGCGGCGCTTTGCCGACGAGCTGATCCGCCCCGAGGCCGAGCGCCTCGACCGCGACGAGGCTTTCGCGGCCGACATCTACCAGGCCATGGGCGAGAACGGCCTGTTCGGCATCACCGTGCCCGAAGCGCTGGGCGGCGCGGGCCTGGACTGCCTGGCCTACAGCATCGTGATGGAAGAGCTGAGCCGGGGCTATGCCTCGGTGGCCGACCAATGCGGGCTGGTCGAGCTGGTGACGACGCTGCTGTGCCAGCACGGCAGCGCGGAGCAGCAAGCGAAATGGATCGGCCCGCTGATCCGCGCCGAGAAGCGCGCGGCCTACTGCATTACCGAAGCCGGCGCCGGCTCCGATGTCTCCGGTATCAAGACCACCGCGGTCAAGAACGCTGCAGGATGGTCGCTGCAGGGCGCCAAGCTGTGGATCCACAACGCGCCGGTCGCCGACGTCGCCTTCGTGCTCGCGCGCACCGACCCGGCCGCCGGCAAACGCGGCATGAGCATCTTCATCGTCGATTGCTCGCTGCCCGGCGTTTCGCGCGGGCCGAAAGAACACAAGATGGGGCAGCGCTCGTCGCAGGTGGGCGAGCTGAACTTCGAGAGCGTGCAACTCGCGCCCGATGCCTTGCTCGGCCGCGAAGGGCGCGGCTTTCACATGATGATGAGCGTGCTCGAAAAAGGCCGCGTCGGCATTGCCTCGCTCGCGGTCGGCATCCTCCAGGCCGCCCTCGACGCCGCGGTCGAGCAGGCGAAGATGCGCAAGCAGTTCGGCCAGCCCATCGCCGATTTCCAGGCCATCCAGTTCATGCTTGCCGACATGGCGAAAGACACCGAGGCCGCGCGTCTGCTGGTGCGCTCTGCCGCCGGCAAGATCGACGCCCAGGGCGACGCCACGGCCGCCGCGTCGATGGCCAAGTGCTTTGCCGGCGACGCCGCGGTGCTGCACACCGGCAACGCGATCCAGATTTTCGGCGGCAGCGGCTACATCCGCGGCTACGAAGTCGAGCGGCTGTATCGCGACGCCAAGATCACGCAAATCTACGAAGGCACGAACCAGATCCAGCGCGTGATCATCGCGCGCCAACTCCTGAAGGCCTGAGACCATGACCGCCCCTTCAACCGCCCCGGTCGCGCTCGTCACCGGCGCCTCGCGCGGCATCGGCCGCGCCACCGCGCTTGCGCTCGCCCACGAAGGTTTCGACATCGCGGCGCTGGCCCTGGGCGATGCGGATCGGCTCGCCGCCCTTGCGACCGAACTCGAGGCGCACGGCCGGCGCTGCCTGGCGCTGGACGGCGACATCGGCGACACCGCGGCCCATGCCGGCCTCGTCGCCCAGGTGCGCGAACGCCTCGGGCCGATCGACTGCCTCGTCAACAACGCCGGCGTCTCGGTCCTGCAGCGCGGCGACCTGCTCGACGTGAGTGAAGAGAGCTTCGACCGCTGCTTCCACGTCAACACGCGCGGCAGCTTCTTCCTGACGCAGACCGTCGCGCGCACGATGCTCGCCGACGCGCCGACCCCCGGCCGGCCGCGCAGCATCGTCTTCGTGAGCTCGTCCAACGCCGTCGCGGCTTCGGTCGAGCGCGGCGAGTACTGCATGTCCAAGACTGCGTTGTCGATGGCGGCGCGGCTCTTCGCGCTGCGCCTGGCCCGGCACGGCATCGGCGTCTACGAGGTCCAGCCCGGCCTCATCCTGACCGAGATGACGGCGCCTTCCAAAGCCAAGTACGACGCGCTGATCGCCGCCGGCATGACGGTCGAGCCGCGCTGGGGCCAGCCCGAAGACGTGGCCCGCGTCATCCGCACGATGGCCGCCGGACTCCTGCCCTACACCGTGGCGCAGGACGTTCGCGTCGACGGCGGCCTGTTGATGCAGCGCTTCTGAAGGAGCCCGCCGTGCGCGATCTCACCGGCAGGCTGGACCTGTGCTGCATCAACACCGCCACGCTCGGACACCGCGAACCGATCGAGCGCATTGCGGAGCGGGTGGCGCGCGCGGGCTTCGGCTTCGTCACGCCCTGGCGCCACGAGATCGACGAAAAGCGCCCGCAGGCCGCCGCTGCGGCGATCCGCGCGGCCGGGCTGAAGCTCGGCGGATATTGCCGCACGACTTATTTGTCCGCCGACGACGCTGCCGGGCGGCGCGAGGCCATTGCCGACAACCAGCGCGCGATCGAAGTGGCGGCCGAACTCGGCGCACCTTTCCTGGTGGCGGTGGTGGGCGGGCTCGCGCCGCACTCCAGCGATGCGGTGGCCGGTCGAGGCCACATCCTGGACGGCATTGCTGCGTTGCGGCCGACGCTGCGGGCCTGCGGCGTGCGCCTCGCGCTCGAGCCGCTGCACCCTTTCTACGCTGCCGATCGCAGCCTGCTCTCGACCCTGGCCCAGGCGGTGGACTGGTGCGAGCAGCTCGACGACGGCGGCCCCCCCTGCATCGGCATTGCGCTCGACGCCTATCACGTCTGGTGGGACCCGGCCTTGAGCGCTTCGATCGCGCGCGCCGGCCCGCACCTGCTGGCCCTGCACGTCTGCGACTGGCTGCGCACCACGCGCGACCCGCTGCTCGACCGCGGGATGATGGGCGACGGCGTGATCGACCTGCGCGCGCTGCGTGCCGCGGCCGAGGCCACCGGCTTCGCGGGCCCGGTCGAGGTCGAGATCTTCTCGCAAGCCGATTGGTGGACGCGCGACCCCGACGACGTGCTCGCCACTTGCTCCGAGCGCCTGCAGCGCTTTTGTTGAATCCGCGGCCACCTCGACGCCCACGATCTTCGGCGCTTAAGGGTTTGACCTAGCGGCCCATCAAGTAACCGTTCATATACTTCATTCGCGCTTCCGGAGTTCTCCATGCCGACCCTGCTGCTGCCCACCCCCGACGGACACACCGAGTCGTACCGGCTCGTGGGAACCCCGTGGGTGGGCGTGCGTCCGGCGCGGCCGTTCAACCGCGTCGTCTTCTCCGCGGCCCATGTCGTCGCCGACCCGCTTGCCGAGGGCGACCCCGCGGCCGGCGGCGCCATCGACTGGGACGCGACGCTGGCCTACCGGCGCCACCTCGCCGAACTCGGCATGGGCATCGCCGAGGCGATGGACACCGCGCAGCGCGGCATGGGCCTGGATTGGCCCCAGGCGCTGGAGCTGATCCGGCGCACCCGCGAAGCGCTGGCGGGCACCGGCGTGCCGGTCTTCAACGGTTGCGGCACCGACCACCTGGACCCGGCCGAGGTGTCGACGCTGGACGAGGTGGTCGACGCGTATCTGCACCAGGTCGACGCCATCCAGGCCGCGGGCGGCCGCCTCATCCTGATGGCGAGCCGTGCGCTGGCGCGCGTGGCGCGCACCCCCGACGACTACCTCGCGGTCTACCGCCGCGTGCTCGCCCAGGCGCAAGCGCCAGTCGTGTTGCATTGGCTGGGCGACATGTTCGATCCGCAGCTCGCTGGCTATTGGGGCACCAACAACCTCGACGCCGCGCGCGACGTCGCCTTGGGCGTGATCGCCGAATCCACGGCCCAGGTCGACGGCATCAAGATCTCGCTGCTCGACAAGGAGCGCGAGATCGACATGCGCCGCCGCCTGCCGTCCGGCGTCAAGATGTACACGGGCGACGACTTCAACTACCCCGAGCTGATCGCGGGTGACGAGCAGGGCTACTCGCATGCGCTGCTGGGCATCTTCGATGCCATCGCGCCGGCGGCGTCCGCGGCGCTCGGCGAACTCGCCCTCGGGCGGCGCGAACGCTTTCTCGAAATCCTGGCACCCACCGTGCCGCTGTCGCGCCGCATCTTCGGCGCGCCGACCCGCTTCTACAAGACCGGCGTCGTCTTCCTCGCGTATCTCAACGGCCACCAAAAGCATTTCGTGATGCTGGGCGGCCAGCAGGCGATGCGCTCGCTGCCGTATTTCGTCGACGTCTTCAAGCTCGCCGACGCCGCCGGCCTGTTGCAAGACCCCGACCGGGCGGTGCAACGCATGAAGCGGCTGCTGCAACTGCACGGCGTCGAGGCCTGAAGGCGTTCACGATGGGCACCCTGGACGTCACGCGGCGCGGCCCGATCCTCGAGATCGGCCTGGCCAACCCAGGCAAGGCGAATGCGCTGGACGGCGCGATGCTTGCGCTGCTCGACGAGCAGATCGCGCGCGTGCAGGCCGATGCCGGCATCCGCGTCGTCGTGCTGCGTGGCACACCGGGCGGCACTTTCTCTGCCGGCGCCGACATCCGCGAATGGGGGCCGATGTCGCCCGAGCAATTCGGGCGCGACTGGATCGCGCGCGGCAATGCGATCTTTCGACGCTTCGAGCAATTGCGCTGCCCCACGATCGCGACGATCGAAGGCCTGTGTTTCGGCGGCGGTTTCGAACTTGCCTTGTGTGCGGACTTGCGCATCGGCTCGGACGCGGCGCGCCTGCGCTTCCCGGAGTTGGGCATCGGCGCCATTCCGGGCTGGGAAGGCGGCACGCGGCTCGCCCGCATCGCCGGCCGCGGCCGGGCGCTCGAAGCGGTGCTGAGCGGCCGCGAGATCGACGCCGCCACCGCCCATCACTGGGGCGTGCTCAATACCGTGTTGCCCGCCGCCGGCTTCGAGGCCGGGCTCGGCGAGCTGGCCGATCGACTCGCCGCGATGTCGCCGCTCGCCGCCACGCTGGCCAAGCAGGCCATCGTCGGCGAGCACGAGTCCGAATCCTTCCACGCCCAGGCGGGGCGCGAAATCAAGGCCAGCGCCGATTCGGCGATCGGTATCAGCGCCTTCTTCGACAAGCGCCCGGCGCGCTTCTGAAATCCGGAGTCACGATGTCCAAAGCCTCTCTCCCCACCGAGCCGCGCCGCTGGTGCATGTACATCGGCGGCCGCTTCACCGACGGCACGGCGCAGACCTCGATGACGCGCCGGAGCCCCGGCCACGGAACCCCGGTCGCGCAATGGCCGGCCGGAACCGCCGAAGACGCGCAGGCCGCGGTCGCGGCGGCGCGCCAGGCCTTCGACCGCGGACCCTGGCCCCGGCTCTCGGCGGGCGAGCGTTCGACCCTGCTGCTCGAGGTGGCCGACCTGATTGAGCAACACGCCGACGAACTCGGCTTGATCGAATGCCTGGAAACCGGCAAGCCGATTGCGCAAGCGCGTGGCGAGGTCCGCGG
>JAGWTS010000290.1 GCA_028868875.1 Burkholderiales bacterium
CGGCGGCTTGCTGTTCGCGGGTGAGTTGGCTCATGAAGGCTCCTGGTGACGGAAAAGTTTCAACGCCCTCAGGTTAACCGGGTTTGCTGCAGCGCGGAAGACTTATGTCTTATAGAAGACAAGAATCTAGTTTGTTTAAAAACAATAGCTTAGATAGTTTATTTCACATTGAGAAACGTCATTTTCTCATATGATGGATTTTGTTGCAGTGCAGCGTTCTCATATATCACATCGCGAAATCAAAACTTCAGATCGCGAAAAGCTCCGAGGACCCCGCGTCCGCGCCTTCGTCTCAGGCTGCAGCCTGGAGCCAACGCCCATAGATGCGCTCGGCCAGCGCCGTCTGAGCTTCGAGATGAGCGGCGGTGCCGGCGCACATCGCGCCCGCGCTTTGCACGCTCGGGTAGCGGCCCAGGGCGTCGAGGTCACGCGGCGTCCGGTCGCCGGACCAGCGGCCGAGCTTCTCGGCATCGGCTTCGAGGTGGAACTGCAAGGCCAGGCCACTGCCGACGGCGAACGCCTGGTGCGGGCAGGCCGGGCTGGCCGCGGGCAGTTCGGCGCCCGGCGGCAGGTCGAAGGCCTCGTAGTGCCATTGGAAGACGCAGGGGCGCGGCGCGGAGCCGAACCACGCGCGCGCAGGTGCGCTGTCGGCCACCTCGATCGGCAGCCAGCCGACCTCGGGCGCGGGCGATGCGCCGATGCGGGCACCGAGGGCGC
The DNA here is from genome assembly GCA_028868875.1 of Burkholderiales bacterium. Taxonomy (GTDB): domain Bacteria; phylum Pseudomonadota; class Gammaproteobacteria; order Burkholderiales; family Burkholderiaceae_C; genus Rubrivivax. Next base: position 718 of record JAGWTS010000290.1, read on the forward strand.
GCGCGATGAGCTGGCCGCCCAGGCAATGGCCGATCACGGGCAGGCCTGCAGCGAGCGCCGCTCGGATCAGCGCCTCGGCGCGGCGCAGCGCGGGCAGGTCGTCGTTGGCGCTCATCTCGCCGCCCAGGAGGGCGATCGCGCCGTACGCGCCAGGCGACTCGGGGAACTCCTGTCCCGCTTCGTTGTTGCGCAGCTCGAAAGGCCGGCCGCGGCGCCGCAGCCAGGTTGCGAGGAAGGCCGGGCCGTCGGCGCCGAGGTGCTGCAGGATGAGGACGGGTTTCATGGCCCCGGAGTGTGCCGCCGCTGCGCGCCGCTGGGCCCGATGAACGATTCTTGATCCCGCTCAAGCCGGCGGACTGGCGTCGCCGAACAATGGCCGAGAACTCCTGGAGCCAAAGCATGTCCGCCACCGCTTCCCCCAAGGTCCGCCCGGCGCGCGCCCCGGTACCGGCGCTTCCTCCCTTCGAAGCCCTGGATCGCACCCACCGCGAGGTGATGCAGGTGCTGGGCCGGTTCGAGCGCCTGCTCGCCCACATCGACGAAAGCGGTGCCGACGCTGTCGCGCGCGCGAGTGCGGCCGAGATCGCCGCCTTCTTCAACGGCCATGCGCGCGAGCATCATGCGGAAGAGGAGCGCCTCGTCTTCCCGGGCCTGCTCGCGAGCGGCAACGCCCCGATCGTGCAGCATGTGCTGCGCCTGCAGCAGGACCACGGCTGGCTCGAGGAAGACTGGCTCGAACTCGAGCCGCAGATCGATGCCATCGCCCGCGGCTACAACTGGTACGACCTGAACATGCTGCGCGCCGCGCTGCCGATCTTCACCGCGCTGTACCAGGACCACATCGCGCTCGAAGAGTCGCTGATCTATCCCGAGGCCAAGCGGCGTCAGGCCGAACTCGACGCCGGGGCACGCCAGCGCGCGAGTTGACCGGCCCGGCGCAGGCCGCGCAGGCGGCGCCGGCACGCCGGCTTCGGCCATGTTGCCTGTGGTGTCAGGCCGGCAGGCTATGCTCGGCCGAGCCGCCATGTCTGAACCGCCCATCGTCCTCGTCACCAGCTGCAACCGCCTGCTCGGCGACCACCCCTTCCATCTCGCCGGCCGCAAGTACGTCGATGCCGTGCGACTGGCCGGAGCGTTGCCGCTCATCGCTCCGCCTTTTGCCGAGGCGGATCTCGCGACCCTGCTCGGCTTCGCCGACGGCGTGTTGCTGACCGGTTCGCAGTCGAACGTCCATCCATCGCACTACGGTGAGGCGGTCTACGACCCCACCCTGCCGCTGGACCCGGACCGCGACGCCTGGACCCTGCCCCTGGTGAACCTCGCTCTGGCACGCGGGGTGCCGCTGTTCGGCATCTGCCGCGGCACCCAGGAAGCCAACGTCGCGCTCGGCGGAAACCTTCACCAGGCGGTGCACGCCCAGCCCGGTCTCGCCGACCACCGAGCCCCGCGCGGCCAGCGCGCCGAACGCCAGTACGCGCCGGCCCATCGCGTCAACGTCGTCGCCGGCGGCCTGCTCGAGGCCCTCGTCGGCGAGGCCGAGTTCGAGGTCAACTCGGTTCACGGCCAGGGCATCAACCGCCTGGCCGAGGGGCTGCGCGTCGAAGCCCGCGCCCCGGACGGCCTGGTCGAGGCCTTCAGCGCGCCCAAGGCGCCGGGCTTCAACCTGTTCGTGCAATGGCATCCGGAATGGCGCGCCGCGGCGAACCCGATCTCGCTGCGCCTGTTCCAGGCTTTCGGCGACGCCGTGCGCGTCCATCGCCAACGCCGGCGCACCCCGGCCACCGCGCCCATCCCCGCCTGACGCGCGCTGCTCCGGCGGCCGCGCCGTCGTAACATCGCTGGGGCGCCGCGGCGCCGAGCACAACGACCTTCCTCCCCGGAGTCCCCACCCCATGAGCACCCCTGTCCGCGCATCCGACACCCCCTTCGCCGTCGACGTCCAGGCCGGCAAGGACTACTACTGGTGCGCCTGCGGACTGAGCAAGAGCCAGCCCTTCTGCGACGGCTCGCACAAGGCGACCGACATCACGCCGATGAAGTACACCGCCACGGCCGACTCCAAGGTCTATTTCTGCGGCTGCAAGGCCAGCGCCAACAAGCCTTTGTGCGACGGCACGCACAAGAAGCCCGTTTGACCCGCGGGGCACCGCCCCCCGCCCTGCCCTGGCTCGCCTACACCTGCCTGGGCGCCAGCATGGCGCTCGTAGGCAGCTATGTCGGCCTTTCGCGCCTGCTGGTGGCCGTGTTCCCGGTCTTCCTGCTGGCCTGGCTGCGCTTTGCCATTGCCGCCTGCGCCATGCTGCGCTGGGTCGGCCGGCGTGCCGGCGATGCCGTGCTCACAGGGCGCGAGAAGCGGCTGTTGTTCTGGGAAAGCTTTCTCGGCAACTTCCTGTTCTCGATCTGCATGCTCTTCGGCGTGCGCGCCACCTCGGCGCTGGCTGCCGGCGTGGTGATGGCCGCCATTCCGGCGGCGGTGGCGCTGCTGTCGCGCGCCTTCCTCGGCGACCGCATCCAGCCGCGCGTGAAGGCGGCAATCGCCTGTGCCGGCGTCGGCATTGCAGGGCTCGCGCTGGTCAGGGCGCCGGCCGCCGCCGGCGCCGCCGGAGCACCCTGGTGGGGCTATGCGCTGCTGCTCGGCGCCGTCTTCTGCGAGGCTTGCTACGTCGTGATCGGCAAGCGCCTGGCGGGCAACGTCTCGCCGCGCCGCATCAGCGCCCTCATCAACCTCTGGGGCCTCGCGCTCGTCACGCCCCTGGGCGTCTGGCAGGCGCTGGAGTTCGACTTCGGCGCGGTGCGCGCGCCGCTCTGGGGCCTGCTCGCGTTCTACGCCATCGCCGCCAGCGTCGTCACCGTGTGGCTCTGGATGCGGGGGCTGCAGCAGGTGCCGGCGTCCCGGGCCGGGGTCTTCAGCGTGATGCTGCCGGTGGGGGCGGCAGGGGTCGGGGTCGGCTTCCTGGGCGAGCCTTTCGGCGTCGGGCACCTCGTTGCCTTCGGCTTCGCATTGGCCGGCATGCTGCTGGCCACCTGGCCGGCGCGCACGGCCTGAGCCAGGCCATCGGCCGAGCCATTCAGCCGAGGAAATTGGCCGAGCGGATGAGCCGGGCGAATCAGCCGAGCAACGCGGCGATGGCGGCTTCGTCCGCGGCGACGATGCCGCGCTCGGTGATGAGCCCGCTGACGAGCCGCGCCGGGGTGACGTCGAAGGCCGGATTCGCGGCGGCGCTGCCGTCGGGCACGATCTGCACTTCGACGATCTCGCCTGCGGCCGTGCGGCCGGCCACGTGGGTGACCTCACGCGCGGCGCGCTCTTCGATCGGGATGTCGGCGAGTCCGTCGCGCAGGCGTCGGTCCAGCGTCGACAAGGGCATCGCGGCATAAAAGGGCACGCCGTTGTCACGCGCGGCCAGCGCCTTCAGGTAGGTGCCGATCTTGTTGCAGACGTCGCCGCGCAGGCTCACGCGGTCGCAGCCGACGATGACGAGGTCGACCCGGCCATGCTGCATCAGGTGGCCGCCGGCGTTGTCGGCGACGACGGTGTGCGGCACCCCGGCCGCGCCCAGTTCCCAGGCCGTGAGGCCGGCACCCTGGTTGCGCGGGCGGGTCTCGTCGACCCAGACATGGATCGGCAGGCCCTGCTCGTGGGCAAGGTAGATCGGCGCGGTCGCGGTGCCCCAGTCGACGGTGGCGAGCCAGCCGGCGTTGCAATGGGTCAGCACCTGCACCGGGCCTGGCCGGCGCGCCGCGATCGCCTTCAGCAACTCCAGCCCGTGGCGACCGATCTCGGCGTTGACGCGCACGTCTTCCTCGGCCAGGTCGCCCGCGAGCCGCCAGGCGGCCTCGGCCCGCGCCGCCGGCGCCAACGGCAGCAGCGCCGCGACCATGCGGTCGACGGCCCAGCCCAGGTTGACGGCAGTCGGGCGCGCGCTGCGCAGAAGATGCGCGGCCGCTTCCAGCGCCGCGTTGCCCGGGTCGCTGCGCGCCTGCAAGGCGATGCCGTAGGCGGCACAGGCGCCGATCAGGGGCGCGCCGCGCACCCACATGTCGCGGACCGCGTCGCGCACCGCCGGTGCCGAGGCGAGGCGTTCGAACTGCAGGCGGTGCGGCAGCGCGCGCTGGTCGATGACCTCCACCGCATCGCCCTCGGGGCAGGGGCGGATCGGGCGCAGCGCCCAGGCGCCGACCTTCATCCCAGGACCCGCGCGGCGATGCGGCGCAGCTTGGCCACCTGTTCGGGGTCGCGCGCCTCGCGACTCGTGATCAGGGCCGAGTCGAGCGCGCGGCGGCATGCGCACCCGGCCCCGTGGGGGTCGGCCGCGATGGGCGCGGCGACCGCGGCGACGAGGCCGCGCGCGTTCTCGGCATTGGCGAGCAAGGCCCGGATCACCGTGTCCACGGTCACCGCCTCGTGGCTGTCGTGCCAGCAGTCGAAGTCGGTCACCATGCTCACCGAGCAGTAGCAGAGCTCGGCCTCGCGCGCGAGCTTGGCCTCGGGCATCGCGGTCATGCCGACGACGCTGCAGTTCCACGCGCGGTAGAGCTGCGATTCGGCCCGGGTCGAGAACTGCGGGCCTTCCATCGTCAGGTAGGTGCCGCCGCGCACAGCCGGCACGCCGCGCGCCTTCAGCACCGCCTCGACATGGTCGCCCAGGCGCGGGCAGACCGGGTCGGCCATCGAGACATGGGCCACGAGCCCGCTGCCGAAGAAGCTCTTGGCGCGCGCGAAGGTGCGGTCGATGTACTGGTCGACGATGACGAAGGTCCCCGGCGGCAGGTCGGCGCGCAGCCCGCCCACGGCGCTGAGCGAGAGCACATCGGTGGCGCCCAGCATCTTCAGGGCGGCGATGTTGGCGCGGTAGTTGACCTCGTTCGGCGGGATGCGGTGGCCGCGGCCGTGGCGTGGCAGGAAGGCGAGCTCGGCCGCGCCGAGGCGGCCGAGAAAGATCTCGTCCGACGGTGCGCCCCAGGGGGTTTCGACCCGGACCCAGCGCGTCTCGTTGAGCCCGGGCAGGTCGTACAGGCCGCTGCCGCCGATCACGGCCAGGCGTGGTGTATTCATGCCCGCCAGCTTAGCCGACGGGCAGGGGCTCCCGCGCGCGCCGCTGCACCGCCGCCGGCGCCTCGCCGTAGAGCCGATGGTCGGACCAGACCTGGCGCCAGCGCCGCGCCCCGGGCACGCCGTTCCACAGGCCGAGCATGTGGCGCGAGACGCGGTTCCAGGGCAGGTCCGGCTGGCGCGCCATGTACTCGACCATCGCCGCCTCGACCTCGGCCCGGGTGCGCGGCGGCGACGCGTCGCCGAAGAAGCGCCGGTCCCAGTCGGCCAGGGTCCAGGGATGGTGGTAGGCGTCGCGGCCGATCATCACGCCGTCGACATGCTGCAGATGGGCCTCGATCGCCTCGTCGCCGGCGACGCCGCCGTTGAGCACGATCGTCAGGCGCGGGAAATCCGCCTTCAGGCGGTACACCGTCGCGTAGCGCAGCGGTGGGACCTCGCGGTTCTCCTTCGGGCTCAGTCCCTGGAGCCAGGCGTTGCGGGCGTGGACGATGAAGACCTCGCAGCCGCCGCGCTCGGCCAGGGTGCCGACGAAATCGCGCACGAATCCGTAGTCCTCGCCGCGGTCGATGCCGATGCGGTGCTTGACCGTCACCGGCAACGCGGTGGCGTCGCGCATCGCGCGCAGGCAGTCGGCCACGAGCCCCGGCTCGGCCATGAGGCAGGCGCCGAATGCGCCGCGCTGCACGCGCTCGCTCGGGCAGCCGCAATTGAGGTTGACCTCGTCGTAGCCCCAGCGTTCGGCCAGGCGCGCGCAGGCGGCGAGGTCGGCCGGTTCGCTGCCGCCGAGCTGGAGCGCGAGCGGGTGTTCCTCGGCGCTGTAGTCGAGGTGGCGCGCGACGTCGCCGTGCAGCAGCGCGCCGGTCGTCACCATCTCGGTGTAGAGCCGGGCGTGGCGCGTGATCAGGCGGTGGAAATGGCGGCAATGCCTATCGGTCCATTCCATCATCGGCGCCACCGACAGGCGCCAGGGGTTCCCTTCGGGCTTCAATCGTTGAAGGCGCAGGCGCCCGGGCCGCCCGGATGGCCGCAGCTGCCGCAAGCGCCCATCGGCATCGGCGCCGCCTGCTCGGGAACCCCGGCGGTGGCGAAGACTGACAGCTTCTTTTCGAGCTGGACCGAATGGCAGCGCGGGCATTCGACGACCGTGTCGCTGCGCACCAGGGCTTCGAAATCGCTGCCGCAGTCGCGGCAGGCGTATTCGTAGATCGGCATGGGAATGGACTCCTTCTTGACGGCCTCGATATCGGATCGAGGTCTCGATTGTCCCGCAGCCGGCGCACTGCGGTTTGACCCGGTAGGCGCGGCCGCGGCAGCTGGCTAGGATCGGCACCGGACATTCGTTGTGCGCCAGGCGCGCGGGAGGACTCGATGTACGCCGGTCACCATTTCCGCCAGCACCCGGAGCGCGCCGCCTTCATCATGGCGAGCAGCGGCGAGACCGTGAGCTACGCCGAATACGAGGCGCGTTGCAACCGCCTCGCGCATCTGCTGCGCGCCGCCGGTTTGCGTCGGCTCGACCACTACGCGATGTTCATGGAGAACAACAGCCGCTACCTCGAATCCTGCGGGGCGGGCGAGCGCGCGGGCCTTTACTGCACCTGCGTCAACTCGTATCTCACGGCCGAGGAGCTGGCCTACATCCTCGACAACAGCGAATCCCAGCTGCTCGTCACCTCGGCCGAGAAGCTCGAGGTCGCGCGCGCCGCGCTGGCGCATTGCCCGCGTGTCGAACGCTGCCTGGTCGTGGGCGGCGGGCCGGCGCTGCGCGAACTGGGCGACCCACGATTCGTCGATTTCGAAGAGGCCACGGCGACCTTCCCCGACACCCCGATCGCCGACGAATCGCTGGGCACGCCGATGCTGTATTCGTCGGGCACCACCGGCCGCCCCAAGGGCGTGCTGCGGCCGCTGCCGGAAAGCCCGCCCGAGAACGCGCTGCCGCTGATCCAGTTCGTCTCCCGCCTCTGGCGCTGCCGTGAAGACATGCGCTACCTCTCGCCCGCGCCGCTGTACCACTCGGCGCCGCAGGCCAACGTCGGCTGCGTCATCCGTGCCGGCGGCACCGTCGTCGTGATGGAGCAGTTCGACCCCGAGCAGTACCTGGCGCTGATCGAGAAATACCGCATCACGCATTCGCAGCTCGTGCCGACCATGTTCAGCCGCATGCTCAAGCTGCCCGAGG
>JAGWTS010000012.1 GCA_028868875.1 Burkholderiales bacterium
CCCCCCCCCGGGGGGGGCGACGCCAGCGGCCCGGCAGAGCCGGTTCCGCGGCGTCCGCTCGACTCCTTGATTCATGCGTCGCGGCGCGCGCGAAGCGCGGTGGAACAACTGCGATGAAGCCGCATCGCCGCTTGCCATGATTGCCCTCGACCCTGAATCGCATACCCCGCTGGTGGCGCAGATCGTCGACGGCTTCCAGCGCCTGATCGGCGATCAGTCGATCAGGGCCGATGCCAAGCTGCCTTCGATCCGCTCGTTTGCGGCCGCGCACGGCGTGAGCGTGTTCACCGTGGTCGAGGCCTACGACCGCCTCGTCGCCCAGGGCTGGCTGGTCTCGCGTGCCAACGCCGGCTTCTTCGTGCGCCGCCGCGGCGGCGACGCAGCCCGCTGCGCCGAGCCGGCGCATGCCGAGCTGCGCTTCGACGCCAGCTGGTACCTCAAGCAGATCTTCGAAAGCCGGCGCCTGGACTCGAAGCCGGGCTGCGGCTGGCTGCCGCACGACTGGCTGTTCGAGGACGGCGTCTCGCGCAGCCTGCGCCAGCTCGCCGCGCGCGACGCCGATTTCGGCGGCTACGGCGACCCGCGCGGGCTCGAGGCGCTGCGCGTCGTCATCGCCGAGGCGCTGGCCGAACAGCAGATCGCCGTCACGGCCGATCACGTGCTGCTCACGATGGGCTCGAGCCAGGCCTTGAGCCTGCTCGCGCACCAGCTCGTGAAGCCCGGCGACGCGGTGCTCGTCGACGACCCCGGCTACCCCAACCTGATGTTCATGCTGCGCGAGCGCGGCGCGCGCCTGGTCGGCGTGCCGCGCGTCGCGGCGGGCTACGACCTGGCGGCGCTGGAGGCGTTGCTCACGGCCCATCGGCCGGTGGCCTTCTTCACCCAGCCGCGCCTGCAGAGCCCGACCAACTCGGCAACGCCGATCGCCCAGCTCTACCGCGTGCTGCAGCTGGCCGAGTCGCACAACCTGACGCTGGTCGAGAACGACATCTATGCCGATCTCGACCCGCTCGCCAGGCCCTCGCTCGCGAGCCTGGACCAGCTGAGACGCGTGGCTTACGTCGGCAGCTATTCGAAGACCGTCTCGCCCAACATCCGGGTCGGCTACCTCGTGGCCTCCCCCGAGCTGCTGGAGCCGCTGACCCACCTCAAGCTGCTGGCCGGGCTGACCTCGTCGGAGCTGACCGAATACGTGGCCTACGGGGCGCTGACCGGCGGGCGCTGGCGCAAGCACCTGAAGTCGCTGCGCGAGCGCCTTGCCGGCGCCCACGGCCGGGTGGCGCAGCGCCTGGCGGCAATGGGGTTCGAGCTCTTCAACGAACCCAAGGCCGGCATGTACCTCTGGGCGCGCCACCCCGACCTGCTCGACAGCGCGAGCCTGGCGCAGCTCGGCGCGCAGGCCGGCATGCTGCTCGGCCCCGGCCATTTGTTCATGGTCGAACCCCGCGTCACGGGCTGGATGCGCTTCAACGTCGCCTTCAGCGAAGACGAGCGCCTCTACCGCTTCCTGGAGCAGCAGATCGGGCTGGCCGCGACCTGGGGTGCGGCCGGCCCGGCCGACGCCTAGAACATGCCGGGGTAGGCCCCGCCGTCGACGAGCACGTTCTGCCCGGTGAGGTAGCCGGCCTGCTGGCTGCACAGGAAGGCGCAGACCGAGCCGAACTCCTGCGGGTTGCCCAGGCGCTGCGCCGGCACCGTCTTGCGCCGCGCCTCGAGCACCTGCTCGACACTCAGGCCCTGCTTCTTGGCCTGGCCGGCAAAGCCGATGCGCAGGCGGTCGGTGTCGAAGGCGCCGGGCAGCAGGTTGTTGATCGTGACGTTGCGCGAGGCCAGCCGCACCTGGCGCGCCGTGCCGGCGACGAAGCCGGTGAGCCCCGAGCGCGCGCCGTTGGACAGGCCCAGGAAGTCGATCGGCGCCTTCACCGCCGACGAGGTGATGTTGACGACGCGGCCGTAGCCGCGCTCGGCCATCTGGTCGACGGTGGCGCGCATGAGCTCGATCGGGCTCAGCATGTTGGCGTCGACGGCGGCGATCCAGTCCTCGCGCTTCCAGTCGCGGAAGTCGCCCGGCGGCGGGCCGCCGGCGTTGTTGACGAGGATGTCGACCTGGGGTGCTGCCGCCAGCGCCGCGGCGCGGCCGGCCTCGGTCGTGATGTCGCCGGCGACCGCGATCACCTGCACCCCGGGCGCCAACGCGCGCAACTCGGCCGCGGTGGCCTGCAGCACCGCGTCGCCGCGCGCGGTGATGACGACATTCGCGCCTTCGCGCACCAGCGCCGTGGCGCAACCCTTGCCCAGCCCCTTGCTCGCGGCGCAGACCAGCGCCCATTTGCCTGCAATGCCCAGATCCATGCTTGTTCCTTCCGAGAGTGTCTTGTGCAGCCGGCCTCAGCGGCTTCGGGCCAGCATCCAGATGCCCGCCATCACCAGCAGGCTGCCGGCAGCGAGCCAGGCGGTGAAGGGTTCGCCGAGGAGGAGGATGCTCATGAGGATGGTCGACAGCGGCCCGATCATGCCGGTCTGCGCCGCCAGCGTGGCGCCGATGCGCTCGATCGCGAGCATCATCATCAGCACCGGCGCCACCGTGCAGGCGGCGGCGTTGAGGATCGACAGCTGGATCACCTGCGGCGCCACCACGGCCGCGGCGAGCGGGCGCAACAGCACGAACTGCAGCAGGCAGAGCAGGCAGGCGACCGTGCTGGCCAGGCCGGTCAGGCGCAGCGCGCCGAGCCGGCGCACCTCGGCCCCGCTGTAGACGAGGTAGCCGGCATAGCTCACCGTGCTCGCGAACACCAGCGCCGCGCCGAGCCAGGCCTTGCCGCCCTGGTATTCGATCTCGTGGCCGAAGACGAGCAGCACGCCGGCATAGCTCACCGCCAGCGAGAGCAGCTGCATGCGCGTGACCCGGTGGCGGAAGATCACGACGCCGAAAGCCAGCACCAGGGTCGGGTTGAGGTAGAGGATGAGCCGCTCCAGGCTCGCCGAGATGTAGGCCAGGCCGGCGAAATCGAGAAAGCTCGCCAGGTAATAGCCCGAGAAGCCGAGCAGGACCACGACGCGCCAGTCGCGCCGCGTCAAGGCCGGCTTGCCGCGCCCGGCCCACCAGGCCAGGGCCACGAACAGCGGCAGCGAGAACAGCATGCGGTACATCAGCAGCGTCACCGCATCCACGCCGTAGCGGTAGGCGAGCTTGACGATGATCGCCTTGCCCGAGAAAGCCACCGCCCCGGCCGCGGCCAGCGCGAGACCTTGGCGCTTGCTCGCAGCCGAGAGCTCGGGCGGCTGCCGCGGATCCGGCTGTGCCTGGGCGCCGGCCTGCGCCGCGAGGGGGCCTTCGCCCGCCCTTGGGGGCGAAGGCCGGCCAGCCGGGCGCGGCAGCGGCGTGGTGCCCGCCGCAGGCGCCGCCACCTGCGCGCAGCCGGCCGCGCCGCCGCCATCGCGAGGGGGACTCAAAACCCCGCTGCCTGGCCGTCGCGCCGCGGATCGCTGGCGGCGGCATAGCCTTCGACCGCCGGATCCCCCAGGCGCCAGATGAACTGGCCGGCGCCGAAGTCCTGGTAGCTGTCCTGGATGACCGCCATGCGGTGGCCGAGGGCGGCCAGCCCGGAGACGGTCTGCGGCTCCATGCCGGCCTCGACGTTGATGCTGCCGTCGGCGGCCACGCGCCAGCGCGGCGCGTCGCAGGCGGCCTGCGGGTTCTGGCGCCAGTCGACCATGCGCAGGGTGGTCTGCAGATGGCCTTGCGGCTGCATGTCGCCGCCCATCACGCCGAAGCTCATCAGCGGCTGGCCGTTCTCGGTCAGGAAGCCGGGGATGATGGTGTGGAACGGCCGCTTGCGCGGTGCCACCACGTTGGCGCTGGCCGCGTCGAGCACGAAGCCGGTGCCGCGGTTCTGCAGGCTCAGGCCGAACTCGGGCACGACCACGCCCGAGCCGAAGCCCATGTAGTTGCTCTGGATGAAGCTCACCATCATGCCGCTCTCGTCGGCCGCGGTGAGGTAGATCGTGCCGCCGCGCGCCGGGTTGCCGGCGCCGAAGTCCTGTGCCCGCTGCGGGTCGATGAGGCGCGCGCGTGCGGCCAGGTAGTCGGCGTCGAGCAACTCCTCCACGCTCGCCGTCATCGCCGCCGGCTCGGCCACAAAGCGGTAGGCGTCCGCGAATGCCAGCTTCATGGCCTCGATCTGCAGGTGCTGGGCCTGGACGCTGTCGACCTTCAGCGAGGCGAGGTCGAACGCGCGCAGCATGCCCAGCGCCATCAAGGCCGAGATGCCCTGGCCGTTGGGCGGAATCTCGTGCAGGCGCACGCCGTGGTAGTCCATGCCGATCGGCTCGACCCATTGCGGGCGGAACGCCGCCAGGTCGTCGAGACGGTGCGCCCCGCCCTGCGCCCGGGCCTGGCGCACCAGGCTCTCCGCAATCTCGCCTTCGTAGAAGGCGCGGCCCCGGGTCGCGCCGATGGCCTTCAGCGCGCGCGCCGCGCCCGGCATCGTGAAACGCTCGCCGACCTCGGGCGCGCGGCCATGGGGCAGGAAGACCTCGGCGAAGCCCGGCTGCGAAACGAGTTCGGGCAGCGCCGCCGCGGCCGCCCATTTCTCCTGCACCACCACCGGCACCGCATAGCCGCGTTCGGCGATCGCCACCGCCGGCGCCATCAGGTCGGCGAAGGGCAGGCGGCCGAAGCGCTCGTGCAGCGCGGCCCAGGCCGCGACCGCGCCCGGAACCGTGACGCTGTCCCAGCCGCGCTGCGGCGGGCGGCGCAGGCCCGCGCCGTGGCGGGCGCGGAAGTACTCGGGCGTCCAGGCCGCGGGCGCCGGGCCCGAGGCGTTCAGGCCGTGCAGGCGCGCGCCGTCCCAGAGGATGCAGAAGGCGTCCGATCCCAGGCCGTTGCTGCAGGGCTCGACGAGGGTCATCGCCGCGGCCGCGGCAATGGCCGCGTCGACCGCATTGCCGCCGGCCGCCAGCATGCGCAGTCCGGCCTGCGCCGCGAGCGGATGCGAGGTCGAGACGATGTTGCGCGCGAATACGGGCAGGCGCCGGCTCGGGTAGCCGGCGGTCCAGTCGAAGGCGGTGCGTCGGGCGAGGTCCATGGCGCCCATTGTGACCCCAAGCGCCGCCGCGACAGGGGCTACAGCGCCGCCAGCGGGGCCCCGGTTCCGGCGACGAAACGTCGGATCAGCGGCGCCTGTTCTCCGAGGTGGAAGGCCATGCGCCGCGCGCGCAGTTCGGCGTCGGCGGCGGTGAAGCGCTCGAGCCTTCTTTGATGCTCGACCCAGCTTTCGTCGACGAAGTATTCGACGTAGCGCCCGGGCGCCACCGTGTCGCGGAACAGCCCCCAGGACAGCGCCCCCTGGCGCAGCCGCGCGGCCCGGGTGAGCTGCATCACGGCGTCGAATTCGGCGGCGCGCGCCGGGTCGATGACGTATTCGAGCGTCACCATCACCGGCCCTTCGTCGGGGCCGATCTCGATCTTGACCTCGGGCGGGGTGCGCGGCGGCGCCACGGCGCTGTGGTCGGCGTCGAGGCCCTCGACCGACCAGCGCCGCAGCAGGGGCAGCAGCAGCACCCCCAGCACCGAAGCGCTGGCGATGGCGGCGGGCACGCCGATGGCGCCGGCCAGGCGGCCGTAGACGATCGCGCCGAAGGCGGTGCCGCCCATCAAGGCCATCTGGAAGATCGCCATGCCGCGCGCGCGCACCCAGTTCGGCAGCACGACCTGGGCCGCGATCGACAAGGTGTTGGCGGTCGAGATCCAGGCCATGCCGGCGACGAAGATCGCCGGCACCGCGACCCAGATCTCGGGCACCAGCGCCGCCAGCGCCGCCATCGCGGCGTGGATGATCGAGCCGTAGGTGACGAACTGCGCGCCGGTGAAGCGGCGGCGCCAGCGCGGGAAGAGCAGCGCCGCGGTGATGGCGCCCGCGCCCAGGCAGGCCAGCAGCAGCGTGAACAAGCCCGCGCCGCCGCGGTGGAGCTGGAGCGCGAGCAGCGGCAGCAGGGCGACGAGGGCGCTGGCCTGAAGGAAGAACATGAAGGCGCGGATGATGACGGCGCGCAGCGGCGGCGACTGGCGCGCGTGCTGCAGCCCCACACGCATCGCGCCGATGAAGCGCTCGCCCGGCAAGGTGCTGGCGCGCGGCGTCGAGCGCCAGCGCAGGATGAGCCAGAACGCCACCCCGGCCAGCACGGCGTTGAGGACGAAGACCCAGGGCGTGCCGGCGCTGGCCAGCAAGGCGCCGGCGATGGTGGGGCCGACGACGCGCGAGATGTTCATCGCGATGCCGTTGAGCGCCAGCGCCGCCGGCAGGTGCGCGCGCTCGACGACCTCGGGCACGATGGCCGAGAACACCGGCCAGCGCATCGCCAGGCCGATGCCGTTGAGAAAGGTCAGCGCGAGCAGCAGCGGCGCGTTGAGCAGCCCGGCCAGCGCCAGCGCGGCGATGAGCAGGGCGACGAGCGAGACCCAGAGCTGGGTCGCGGCGAAGTAGCGCCGGCGGTCGACGATGTCGGCCAGCGCCCCGCTCGGCACGCCGAGCAGGAACATCGGCAGCGTCGATGCGGTCTGCACCAGGGCCACCAGCACCGGGCGCGTGGTGAGCGTGGTCATGAGCCAGGCGGCGGCCACGTCGTTCATCCACATCGTCATGTTGGCCGCGAGCGAGGCCAGCCACAGGCCGCGGAAGACCGGGCGCTCGAGCGGCGCGAGGGCGGCGGGCAAGGCCATCAGGGGGCTCCACGGGCGCCTGGGGCGCGCGATTCGACGCGGACGAACCGCAGGGGGGCATTCAACATCGGCGCCAAGGATAAGGCCCGGCGGCGCTTCAGCCGGCCGGCCTTCAGCTCGCCGGTGTGGTTCTCAGCACTTCCTCGATCGTCGTCTGGCCTTCGGCCACCTTCATCAAGCCGGCCAGGCGCAGCGGGCGCATGCCGTCCTTGATGGCCTGGCGGCGCAAGGCCTCGACGTCCAGCGTCGGGTGCACGCTGGCGCGCGCGGCCTCGGTCATGAGCAGCAGCTCGTACAGCCCGGCGCGGCCGCGGTAGCCGGTGTGGCGGCATTCGAGGCAGCCCACGACCTTGTTGGCGCGCACCGCGCCGCTCATGCGCCAGGGCTTGACCCATTCGTCCAGGGTCTCGCGCGTCACCGCCTCGTCGCGCTCGCGGCAGGCCGGGCACAGGGTGCGCGCCAGGCGCTGGGCGAGCACGCCGATGACGGTGGCGGCGATCAGGTAGGGCGGCACGCCGAGGTCGGCCAGGCGCGTGATGGCGCTCGCCGAATCGTTGGTGTGCAGGGTGCTGAAGACGAGGTGGCCGGTGAGCGAGGCCTGGATCGCCATCTCGGCGGTCGCGAGATCGCGGATCTCGCCCACCATGATGATGTCCGGATCCTGCCGCATCAGGGCCCGCAGGCCTTCGGCGAAGCCCATGTCGATCGCGGTCGAGACCTGAGTCTGGTTGAACGAGGTCTCGATCATCTCGATCGGGTCCTCGATGGTGCAGACGTTGACCTCCTCGGTGGCCAGGCTCTTGAGCGTGGAATACAGCGTCGTCGTCTTGCCGCTGCCGGTCGGGCCGGTGACGAGGACGATGCCGTGCGGGCGCGCGATGAGCTCGCGCCAGCCCCTGGCCTCGTGCGCGCCGAAGCCCAGCGCCTCGATGCCCTTGACCGCGGCGCCGGGGTCGAAGATGCGCATCACCATCTTCTCGCCGAAAGCGGTGGGCATGGTCGACAGGCGCATCTCGACCTCGCCGCCGGGCTTGTCGCCCCAGTCCGGGCGCACGGTCTTGATGCGGCCGTCGAGCGGGCGCCGGCGCTCGACCACGTCCATGCGCCCGAGCAGCTTGATGCGCGCCGTCATCGCCCCGAGCACGCCCAGCGGCACCTGGTAGACGGTGTGGAGCACGCCGTCGATGCGAAAGCGGATCACCCCCATCTCGCGCCGCGGCTCGAGGTGGATGTCGCTGGCGCGCTGGTCGAAGGCGTACTGCCAGAGCCAGTCGACGACCTGGACCACGCCCTGGTCGTTGGCGTCGAGCTGCTTGTTCGTGCGCCCGAGCTCGACGAGCTGCTCGAAGCTCGCGCTGGGCGAGCTCTCGCCGCTCTTCTGCGCCGCGCGCACCGATTTCGCGAGCGTGTAGAACTCGGTCGTGTAGCGCCGCACGTCGTCGGGGTTGGACACCACGAGCCGCACCGGGCGCCGCGTATGGGCCTCGATCTCGGCGACCCAGCCGACGTCGAAGGGCTCGGCGGTGGCGATCGTGATCTCGAGCGGGGTCACCGCCACCGGCAGGGCGCGCCGGCTCTCGGCGTAATGCACGCTCATGACCTCGGCGACGCGGCCGACATCGGCGCGCAGGGGGTCGATGCGCAGGTAGGGCAGGCGCGCGCGCCCGGCCAGCCATTCGGTCAGGGCCTCGGTGTCCAGCGCCTTGCCCGGCCCCGCGCCGTTGCCCAGGCGCACGAGGCCGGCGCCGCCCAGGCGCACCAGCGGATGCAGGCTCGAGGCGCCGGCGCCGAGGCGGCGCGTCACGCGCTCGGCATCGTCGAGCGAGATCCAGCCGTCGTCGCGCAGCCAGCCCAGGAGCAGGCGCCAGTCCAGCCGGCCGATCGGCGCGGGGGGGTGCGAAGTCTTGACTCTCATGCGGTGTCGTCGCCGGGTTCGGCCCAGGGCCTGATCATGCGCGGCCACTTGCGGGCCGCCAGGCCGAGGCTGCCGAAGCGGGTCTCGATGCTAGCCGCGCGCGCCGCCAGCTCGTCGCGTCGCGGCAGTGCCGCGCCGCGCGCGGCGATCACCGCGGTGTTGCCTTCGCGCGTGGGCTGGATGCTCCAGACCCGGCCGGGCCCGAAGACCGCGGCGATGCGCTCGGCGCTGCGCTCGAAGCTGGCGTCGCGGCCGAACAGGTTCACGCTCATCACGCCGCCGTCGTCGAGCACGCGGTGGCAGGCGGCGTAGAAGGCCTCGTCGTCGAGCACCGGGGCGGCGGCGTCCTGGTCGTAGAGGTCCACGTGCAACAGGCGGATGCTTTGCGGCTCGGCCGCGTCGAGCCAGGCGCCGGCATCGGCGAGCACCACCTCCACCTCGGCCGGCAGGTGGAACCAGTGGCGCCCGACCTCGACCACGCGCGGGTTGATCTCGACCACCGTGGTCGGCATGTGCAAGGCCTTGTGGGTGAAGCGCGTGATGGCGCCGGCGCCCAGGCCGAGCTGCAGCGCCCTGCCCTGGCCGATTTCATCGGACGGCAGCCAGAGCAGGCTCGCGAGCATGCGCTGGATGTAGACCAGCTCCACCTGTTGCGGTTTGCGGATGCGCATCGCGCCCTGGACCCAGATCGAGCCCAGGTGCAGGAAGCGCACGCCGTCGGATTCGCTGATCGTGGCTTCGGGCAGTTCTTCTTCGTCGTCGTTCATTCGATTCCCTGGGCGGCCAGGGCTTGGCCCCAGGCCGCGAGCTTGCGTTCGAAAGACCAGCTGGCGTTGGCCGGGCTGGTCGAGGGCAGGCGCTGCACGGCCAGGCCGAGCGCGGCCAGATGGCGCATTGCGCGCGCCGATTCGCCGCCGTTGTGGGCAACCCCGCGCAAGCGCGGACAGCGCCGGAGCAGGCCGGCGAAGTCGTTGAACTCGGCGTCCTCGATCGCGCTGTCGAGGCTGCCCGCACGGCGGCAGGCGGCATAGACATCCCAGATGCCGAGGCCGCGCCGCCGCACCTCGGCCAGGCGCTCCTCATAGCCGAGGGCGCGCAGGTCGACCCCCCACAGCGCCGAGAGAATGGGCCAGAACTGGTTGCGCGCATGGGCGTAGTACTCGCCCGCAGCGAGCGAGGCCACGCTCGGAAAGCTGCCGAGCACGAGCAGCCGGGTCTCGGGCGACACCACCGCAGGCAGTCCGGCCAGGCGCAGGCTCAAGCCAGGGTCTCCAGCCGCGGCAAGGCGGCGCGGGCATTGGCGCCGGTGCGCGCAGCGGTCTCCTGCTCCGTCCAGCCGCGCAAGGCGGCGAGCGTGGCGGCGATGCGCGGCAGCTCGGCGGGCTCGTTGCGACTGCTCGCGCCGGCGGCGCGTTCCTCGGCCTTGCGGTACAGCCACTGCGGCGGGATGTCGGGGGCGTCGGTTTCGAGCACCGGCACGGTTTCGGGCAGATCGGCGGCGAGGCGGCGGATCCGCAAGGCGCGCTCGAAGGTCATCGCGCCGCCGAAGCCGAGCTTGAAGCCGAGTGCCGCGAAGGCCTCGGCCTGCTCGCGGCTGCCGTTGAAAGCATGGGCGATGCCGCCGCCGACCTCGACCCGGCGCAGCCCGGCGAGCAGGGAGTCGGCCGAGCGCCGCACGTGCAGGATCACCGGCAGCCCGGCGGCGCGCGCGAGCTTGAGCTGGGCGAGATAGAAGCGCTGCTGGCGCTCGCGGTCCAGGCCGGGGACGAAGTGGTCCAGGCCGATCTCGCCCACCGCGACCAGGCGCGGGTCGGCGCGGCGGCGCTGCAGTTCGTCGGCCAGGCGATCGAGGTCGGCCTCGGCGGCGCGCTCGACGTAGAGCGGGTGGATGCCCAGGGCGTAGGCGCCGCCGTGGCGCACGGCCAGCTCGCGCACGGCGTCGAAGTTGGCGGCCTCGACCGCGGGCAAGACCATCAGCCCGACCCCGGCCGCGCGCGCCCGGGCCGCGACCGCGTCGCGGTCGGGCGCGAATTCGGGCGCGTCGAGGTGGCAATGGGTGTCGATCCACATGGGGCGATGATGACGCATGGCGCCGACGCGGCTGCGCCGGCGCGCCGCACCGGCCCGGCGCGAACGTGATACCGTAGAACGGCACCCGGCGCAGGACCCGACCCATGAGAATGGCCCCGCTTTACAGCCGATCTCGCCCTGCTGCGGCGCAGCCGCCGGCCGAGGGCGCGGCGACTGCGGCAGGCGCGGCCCTGGCGGATGCCGACCCGGCGCACGCAGACCAGGCACCCGCAGCCCCTGCAACGACTGCGCCGCGCCCGCGCTGGCTGCCCCCGGCGCTCTGGGCCGGCGCGGGCGCCCTCGCCGTCCTGCTCGCCGCCCTCGGCCTGCATGCGGGGCTGCCCGGACCGCGCCCCATCACCCAGGACGACATCGACGCCGCGGTGCGCCATTCGCTCGAAAAGTCGCCCCTGCCCTCGGCCGCCGCCAAGGCCTACGCGGCGATCGAGCCCTCGGTGGTGCGCGTCATCGGCCTGCTGGACGAGCACGACAGCGGCGACGACCGCGCCGAGCAGCGCGCCATGCAGCGCAGCCTGGGCAGCGGCGTCGTCATCGTCGACAACGGCACCATCCTCACCGCCCTGCACGTCGTGGCCGGGGCCCATGCGGTGCGCGTGATCTTCTTCGACGGCACCTCGTCCGAGGCCACGGTGATCGGCACCCAGCCCGAGAACGACCTCGCGGTGCTGAAGGCCAGCAAGCTGCCCGACGACCTGCAACCCGCCACCTTGCGCAGCACGGCCGACCTGCGCCCGGGCGACGAGGTCATCGCCGTCGGCCACCCGTTCGGCATCGGCCCCTCGGTGAGCGACGGCGTGGTCTCGGGCCTCGGTCGCGAATTCCGCGACGAGGACGGCGAACACCGCCTCACCAACCTGATCCAGTTCGACGCCGCGGCCAACCCCGGCAACTCGGGCGGCCCGCTCGTCACGATGGACGGCAGCGTCGTCGGCATCGTCACCGCCATCCTCAACCCCACCGAGCAGCGCACCTTCATCGGCATCGGCTTCGCGGTGCCGATCGAGAACGCCGCCAGCGCAATCGGCAGCTCCCCGTTCTGATCGACCCCATGGCCAACGACCCCACCGCCGCGCTGATGGAGCGCATCCTCTACGAAGTCAAGCGCGTCGTCGTCGGCCAGGACCGCTTTCTCGAGCGCGTGCTCGTGGCCTTGCTCGCCCAGGGCCATCTGCTCGTCGAAGGCGTGCCGGGGCTGGCCAAGACGCTCACCGTCAAGACCCTGGCGCGCGCCATCCACGGCAGCTTCAAGCGCATCCAGTTCACGCCCGACCTGGTGCCGGCCGACCTCGTCGGCACCCGCATCTACAACCAGAAGACGGGCGAGTTCGGCACCTCGCTCGGGCCGGTGTTCGCCAACCTGCTGCTCGCCGACGAGATCAACCGGGCGCCGGCCAAGGTCCAGAGCGCCCTGCTCGAAGTCATGCAGGAACGCCAGGTCACGATTGCCGGCGAAAGCCACAAGGTGCCCGACCCCTTCGTCGTGATGGCGACGCAGAACCCGATCGAGACCGAAGGCACCTACCCGCTGCCCGAAGCCCAGGTCGACCGCTTCATGATGAAGGTGCTGGTCGACTACCCGAGCGAGGAAGAAGAGTTCGTGATCGTCGCGCGCGCCACCGGCCCGGCGGTCGAGATCACGCCCGTGGCCGACACCTTCGAGCTCGCGGCGCTGCAGCGCGAATGCCGTGCCGTCTACGTCGATCCGGCGCTGGCGCAGTACGCGGTACGCCTCGTCGACGCGACGCGCCAGCCGGCGCGCCACGGCCTGGCGGACCAGGCGCGCTTCATCACATACGGCGCGAGCCCGCGGGCGACGATCGGCATGGTCGAGGGCGCGCGCGCGCTGGCGATGCTGCGCGGGCGCCGCTACGCCCTGCCCGCCGACATCACCGACATGGCCGCCGACGTCATGCGGCACCGCCTCGTCCTCAGCTACGAAGCCCTGGCCGAAGGCGTGAGCGCCGACGCCCTGGTGCAGCGCGTGCTGGCCAAGCTGCCGCCGCCGGCGCGCGCCCAGGGCGCCAGCGGCTTCGAGGGCGCGGGCCATGCCTGAACCCGCGCTCGCGCTGCTGCAGCGGCTCGAGTGGACGGTGCTGCGCCGCCTCGACGGGCTGCTCCAGGGCGACTACCGCAGCTTCTGGCGCGGCGCCGGCATCGACCTCGCCGACCTGCGCGAATACCAGCACCACGACGACGTGCGCCACATCGACTGGAACGTCACCGCGCGGCTGCAGCAGCCCTACGTGCGCCAGTTCCTCGAAGACCGCGACCTCACGGCCTGGTTCGTGCTGGACCTCTCGGGCAGCGTCGACTTCGGCTCGGGCGCGACCACCAAGCTCGAGCTCTCGCGCGCCTTCGTCGGCGCCCTGGCGCGCGTCATCACGCGCCGCGGCAACCGCGTCGGGGCGATCTGCTTCAGCCGCGGTGTCGACGCCGTGCTCGCGCCCGCGGCGACGCGGCTGCAGGTGCTGCGCCTGATCGACCGCATGAAGCCGCCGTCGCGCGAAGCCGGGGCCGAGACCGCGCTCGCCGAGATGCTGGCCGCGGCCGCCGGCGTGATCCGGCGCCGCTCGCTCGTCTTCGTCGTCTCCGACTTCATCGGCCGTCCGGGATGGGGCGACGACCTGGCGCGGCTGGCGCGGCGCCACGAGGTGGTGGCCGTGCGCCTGTACGACGCCGCCGAGATGGCCTTGCCCGATGTCGGCCTCGTCACGCTCGAAGACGCCGAAACGGGCGAGCAGTTGTTCGTCGACGCCGCCGACCCGGGATTCCGCCAGCGCTACGCCGCGCTCGCCCAAGCGCAGGAGCAGGCGCTGCGCGCGGCGCTCGCCAAGGCGGGGGTCGACACGCTGGAGCTGGCCACCGGCGACGACCTGCTGGGCGCGCTGCTGCGCTTTGCCGAACTGCGGCGCCGCCGCGCCCGGCTGCGGCCTTCGGCGCGCCTGCCGGCCGAGCTCTGCGGCGTCGAGGCGGCGGCAGGGAGCGCGCCGGGTCGCCCCCAGGCATTCATCCCGGAGCGCGCAGCGCGGAGGGCCGTCGAGTGAGCTTCCTCTGGCCCCAGCTGCTCTGGCTGCTGCTCCTGCTGCCGCTGCTGGTGCCGGGCTACCTCTGGCTGCTGCACCGGCGCCGCGGCAGCGCGCTGCGCTTGGCGAGCGTGGCCCTGGCGCGCCAGGCCCTGGCAAGCAGGCCCGCGTGGCGCCGCCACCTGCCGCCGCTGCTGCTGTGGTTCGCCTTCGCGGCGCTGCTGATCGCGGTGGCGCGGCCGACCGCGGTGCTGAGCCTGCCGATGGCCGAGCGCACCCTCATCCTCGCCATGGACGTCTCGGCCAGCATGCGCGCCGAAGACGTGAAGCCGAACCGCCTCGTGGCCGCCCAGGAAGCCGCCAAGGGCTTCGTCGCCGAGCTGCCGCGTTCGGTTCGGGTGGGCGTGATCGCGTTCGCCGGCACCGCCGCCGTGGTCCAGGCGCCCACCTTCAGCCGCGACGATGTCTACGCCGCGATCGACCGCTTCCAGCTGCAGCGCGCCACCGCCATCGGCAGCGGCCTCCTGCTCTCGCTCGCGACGCTGTTCCCGGATGCCGGCATCGACGTGAGCGAGATCACCGGCCAGCGCCCGATGCCGCGCCTGCTCGGCGATGCCGAACCGGCGAAGGGCTACAAGCCGGTGGCGCCGGGCTCCTACGACTCGGCCGCGGTGATCCTGCTCACCGACGGCCAGCGCACGGTCGGCCCGGACCCGCTGGACGCCGCGAAGATCGCGGCCGACCTCGGCATTCGCGTCTACACGGTAGGCATCGGCACGACCCAGGGCGAGGTCATCGGCTTCGAAGGCTGGAGCATGCGCGTGCGCCTGGACGAGGAGACGCTGAAGAACATCTCGCTGCTGACCCACGGCGAATACTTCTACGCCGGCACGGCGCAGGACCTCAAGCGCGTCTACCAGTCGCTCGGCACGCGCGTCGTCGTCGAGCGCAAGGAGACCGAGATCAGCGCCTTGTTCGCCGCTGCGGGGGCGGCGCTGGCGCTGATGGCGGCAGGGCTGTCGCTGTGGTGGTTCGGGCGTGTGATCTGAAGCGCCAAGGCGGACCCCGCCGCCGGGGCCGGATACGGGCAGGCGACAATCCGCCGCACCATGACGTTCGTCGTCCCGACCCTGATCTCCGCCTTCGGCGCCGGCAGCTTCCTCAGCCTGCTGTCGGTGGTCAACCCGCCGGCGACGCTGCCGATGTACCTGGCGCTGTCGCAGGGCATGGATCCGCGCGCCCGCAAGCGGCTGGCCCGGCGGGCCTGCCTGTACTGCTTCTACATCATGGTGGTGAGCCTGTTCGCGGGCGGGCTGGTGCTGCAGGCCTTCGGCATCTCGTACGGCGCGCTGCGCGTCGCCGGCGGCATCGTCGTCGCCATCCTCGGCCACAGCCTGATGTACGACAAGACCGGCTCCGGACCGTCCTCGATGCCGGATACGGGGGCGCGCCCGGTCTCCAACGCCGGCTTCTTCCCGCTGGCGATGCCGGGCATCACCGGGCCGGGGACGATCGCGGTGGTGATCGGCATCTCCACCGAGGTGCGCGAAGTCGGCGCCTTCAGCCATCAGCTGCTGGCCTACGCCATCACCGTGGTGGCGATGTTCCTGGTCTGCGTCGTCGAATGGCTGCTGCTGCGCAGCGCGCCGCGGGTCAGCGACAGGCTCGGACCCGCCGGCATCGAGGTGATGACGCGGCTGTCGGGCTTCCTGCTGATCTGCGTCGGGGTGCAGTTCGTGGCTTCGGGGGTGCGCACCCTGATCACCGGCGGCTGACCTGATCCCGGTCAAACCTCGGCGATGCCTGGGTTGACGAGTCCGGGTGAAAACCCCGACCTGCCGATGTGATGGCCTGAGAGCCTGGGACGCAGCGACCCCGATTTCGCCGCCGATCTGCGGGCCGCGGTGTGGCGCGCCGACGAAAGCCACTGACCCGGCGCGCTGTGCCGGGTCAGTGGTCGTGGACCACGCCCTCGCGCACCGCGAGCACCCCGGCGCCGGCCATGTCGGCGACCACCCGCTCGCCATAAGCCTGCAGGCTGCCGTCGGGGCGGCCCAGACGCTGCCAGACCGCGCGGTACAGCGGCACGGAGGTGAACCATTCCATCAACTCGGCCCAAGGCAGTTGCTGCTGCTCGAGCAGGTGGAACTTGATCAGCGCCTTGACCGCGTGGCGGGTATGCCGGTTCGGGTCCGCACGAAAGCCGTCCAGCCGCTGCCGCGCCCGCGCGAGGGCCGCCGGCAGATCGCCGAAAGGCGCGCCGTGGCCGGGAATCGCCAGCCGCGCGTCGAGCGACTCGATGAGGTCGAGCACGCGCGCCACGTCGTCGAAGGCGCCCTCGCCGTCGAGTTCGGGAAAGACCACGCCGAAGCCGCGCTCCCACAGCGCGTCGGCGGTCAGCACGATGCCGTCGGCCGGGTCGAACAGGATCAGCGAATGCGGGTCGTGCCCGGGCGCCGCCAGCGCCTGCCAACGCCGCTTGCCGACTGCCAGCGTCTCGCCGGGACACAGCTTTCCGGTCGCCTCGAAGCGTTCACAGCGCTGGCCGAGCACGGAGTAGCTCAGCGCGGCCTCGTCCCAGGCTTGCACGGCGTCCCACAGCCCGGGCGGAATCAGGTTCCAACCGCCGAAGGCGCGCCGCAGGGCAGTGTTGCCGCCGCAATGGTCGGAATGCAGATGGGTGTTGACGACGCCGGCCAGGGCGCGGCCCTGCAGGGCATGGCGCACCAGCACGACGGTCTGACCGGCGTGACAGAGGTGGCCGCTGTCGACGAGCACGTCGCCGGCCTCGCCGCCGTGCAGCAGCACGTTGTTCGACGACAGCCAGCCGCGCTCGAGCACGGTCAGGCCCGCGGGCGGCGGTGGGTGGGAAAGGCGGTTGGGCATGGCCGTGCATTCTGGCCCGGCGCGCCGACGTAGGATGCGGGCATCGCATCAAACAAGGAGCCTCCCCCATGCGCATGCGCCTCACCCTCGGGGCCCTCGCCCTGCTCGCCGCCGGCTTCGCCGCCGCCCAGGAGGCCCCGCCTTCGCGCCTGGACGCGGTCATCAAGTCCGGCCAACTGCGCGTGTGCACCCCCGGCGACTACAAGCCCTTCAGCCTGCAAGGCGCCGACGGCGGCTTCGAGGGCCTCGACATCGATCTCGTGCAATCCGCGGCCCAGGCCCTGGGCGTGAAGGCCGATTTCGTCAAGACCAGCTGGTCGAGCTTGATGAAGGACTTCAAAGACAAGTGCGATGTCGCGGTGGGCGGCATCTCGGTGACGCTGGAGCGCCAGAAGGCGGCCTTCTTCTCCACGCCCTACATGATCAACGGCAAGGCGCCGATCACGCGCTGCGAGAACGTCGCCCGCTTCCAGACCGTGGCCGACATCGACAAGCCCGAGGTCACCGTGATCGAGAACCCGGGCGGCAGCAACGAGCGCTTCGCGCGCGCGAACTTCAAGCAGGCGAAGATCGTGATCCACCCCGACAACACGACGATCTTCGACCAGATCCTGCAGGGCAAGGCCGACCTGATGATCTCGGAGTCGGTCGAGACCATGGTCCAGCAGAAAGCCCATCCGGGGCTGTGCGCGGTGAACCCCGAAAAGCCGCTGCAATACGGCGAGATGGCCTGGCTGCTTCCGCGCGGCGACGCGACGTTCAAGGCCTGGATCGACCAGTGGCTGCACCTGGCCAAGGCAAGCGGCGAATACGAGCGCACCACCGTCCGCTGGCTGCACTAGCGCTGCGCACCCGGGGTTCCAGCGCGCAGCATGCCCTCGAGCTTCACGATCGTCGCCCAGTTGCGCGTGGTCACGCCTTTGCCGAGCCCGCCGAGCCAGTGCAGCGCGGCCGGCGTCTTCAGGATGCCCTGCGGGCACCAGAGGTAGGCCGCTTCGGCGCCGACGTGCAGCGCCGAAGCGTCGTCCGCGGCGCCCGGCGGGCGGCCCAGGCGCCGCAGCAACTGCGGGTCGTCGACGAGGGCCACGAGCAGGCGCGAGGCATCGCCCGCGCTCGCGGCCAGGGCGTTCTCGGCGACGACGGTCCGGAGCGCGCCGGCCGTCTTCACGATCACCGGCGCGTCCACGCCGAGCCGGCTCGCGACGGCGGTGCGGATGCGCGCCGCGTGGACGCGCTCGGCATCGGCCCCACCGCTGAACACGACGTTGCCGCTGTTGAGCAAGGTGCGGGGATCGCCGTAGCCCAGCGCCAGGAACAAGGCGCGCAGGTCGGCCATCGCCAGGCGCCGGGCCTTGCCGACGTTGATGCCGCGAAAGAAGGCGACGAAGCGGGTCACGAGAGATTGCGGACGAGGCTGCGGCGCATTGTGCGCGGCGCAGGTGGATCGATTCGATCAAGATGGCGCCTCGAGCGCAGGCTGCGACCCTTGGCCTGGCGTTCAACGACCCACCCGGATGTCGAGATGAACCCCGAACCGTCTCCGATCGAAGCCCCGCGCCAGCGCCTGTTGCAGGCCTTCTGGTCGACCCTCGGCGGCGCGCCCTCCGACCTCGAAGCCGCGAGCTTCCACGACGAAGCCGATTGGCCCTGCGCCTTCGAACTCGGCTCGTTCGCCGCCGCCGCGGTCGCCGCCGCCGGCCTGGCGCTGGCCGCGCTGGGCCGGGCCCAGCGCGGCGGCGAAGCGGCGCTGCCGGCGCTGCGCGTGAGCCAGCGCCTGTGCGGGCTCTGGTTCGGCTTCTCGCTGCGCCCCCAGGGCTGGCAGCTGCCCGCACCCTGGGATGCGGTCGCTGGCGACTACCGCTGTGCCGACGGCTGGATTCGCCTGCACACCAACGCCCCGCAGCACCGCGCGGCGGCGCTCGACGTGCTGCGCGTCCCGGCCGAGCGCGAAGCCGTTGCCGCGGCCGTCGCCGGATGGAACGGCGAGGCCCTCGAGACCGCCATCGTCGAGCGCGGCGGCTGCGCCGCGGCGATGCGAAGTTGGACCGAATGGCAGGCGCACCCGCAAGGCCGGGCCGTTCTCGCCGAGCCGCTGCTGGAACGACGAGCCGGTGACGCGGCAGCCCGCGGCGAGTGGGACGCCACCGCCGCCCGTCCCTTGCAAGGCCTGCGCGTGCTCGACATGACGCGCGTGCTCGCCGGCCCGGTCGCAACGCGCCTGCTCGCCGGGCTCGGCGCCGAGGTGCTGCGCATCGACCCGCCGGGCTGGGACGAGCCCGCGGTGGTCCCCGAGATGACGCCCGGCAAGCGCTGCGCCCGGCTCGACCTGCGCGAGGCTGCGGGACGCGAGCGCTGGCAGAGCCTGCTGCAAGAGGCCGACGTGATTGTCCACGGCTACCGCAGAGACGCCCTCGAAGCCCTGGGCCTCGGCGCCTCGACCCGGCGCCGCCTGCGCCCGGGCCTGGTCGACGTCTCGCTCGACGCCTATGGCTTCAGCGGCCCCTGGGCCGCGCGCCGCGGCTTCGACAGCCTGGTGCAGATGAGCATGGGCATCGCCGAAGCCGGCCGGCGCGCCACCGGCGGCGACCGGCCTCGGCCCTTGCCGGTGCAGGCGCTGGACCACGCCACCGGCTACCTGCTGGCCGCGGCCGCGCTGCGCGGCCTCGAAGAACGCTGGCGTTCGGGTCGGGGCAGCCAGGCGCGGACCTCGCTGGCGCGCATCGGGGCCTTGCTGATGAGCGAGGCGCGCGATCCGCTACGCGCCTCGGCGCCCGCGATGCAGGAAATCGATGACGACCTCGCGCCGGCGATCGAGAACACGGCCTGGGGCTCGGCGCGGCGCTTGCGCTGGCCTTTCGAGGTCGAGGGCGTGCACCCCGGCTGGGACCGGCCGGCGCGCGGCCTGGGCGATGCGGACGCGGCCTGGCAGGATCGAGGCGGTTGACCGGGGGTGGGACCACGCACTGGGGCGATGCGAAAGCCGGGGCGACGCCGGCAGACGCCCTGCTCCAGCGGTTCGCCCTCTGTCGCCAAATCAGCCGCCCTACCCATGCGCCGCGCCCCGCGCCCCGCTGTCTCCGGCGCGACGCGCCCGCCGAGCGCGCTGAGTAGCATTGACCCGCCGGTCCGGCTGTCCGGCGCACCGACTCCCTGCTCGACCGAGGACCGCCCGCGATGAATTCAACCTCCCCTGCGTCCGACTCCGCTGCTTGCGCAGCCCCGCTCCACGAGCACTTGCGCCGCCATGCCCGGCGCACCCCCGCCAAGCCCGCCTTCATCTGGTACGGCCGCGAGATTTCCTACGTCGAGCTCGACCGCATGAGCGACGCCTTCGCCGCGCGCCTGGCCGCCCTCGGCGTGCGCCGCGGCGAGCCCGTGGCCTTATTCATGGGCAATTGCCCGCAATACGTGGCCGCGCACGTCGGCATCCAGAAGGCCGGCGCGGCGGTCTGCCCTTGCGGCCCCTTGTTCAAGCAGCACGAGCTGCAATACCAGCTCGACGACCTGAAGGCCCGCTTCATCGTCGCCGCCGCGCCGCTGCTGCCCGTGCTGGCCCAGGTGCGCGAGCGCAGCGCGATCGAGCGCGTCTTCGTCGTCCACTACGCCGACATGCTGCCCGAGCACCCGAGCCTCGACGTGCCGCCCGAACTGCTGCAGGCCAGGCTCGAAGCGCGTGATCTGCCGCCCGGAGGCGAAGACTTCCTGGCCGCGGCGGCCAGCGGCGCGGCGCCACCCAACGTGCAGGTCGGCCTGGCCGAGCTCGCGCTGCTGACCTACACCTCGGGCACCACCGGCCTGCCCAAGGGCGCGATGCTCACGCACGACAACGCGCTCTTCAAGACCTCGGTCACGGCCGAGACCTGCGGCGTCGGCACGGGCGACGTGCTGCTCTCGATCGCGCCGCTGTACCACATCGCCGGCATGCTGATGGGCATCGACATCACCTTGTACAGCGGCGCCACCACGGTGCTGCTGCACCGCTTCGACCCGCTCGCGGTGCTGCAGGCGATTGCGCGCCACCGCGTGAGCTGGTGGTACAGCATCGCGCCGATGAACGTCGCCTGCATGGCCGTTCCCGGGGCGCGCGAATTCGACCTCTCGAGCCTGCGCCTGAACTCGGTGACGAGCTTCGGCATCACCTACACCGAAGAGCTCGCCAACCAGTGGCGCGGCTACGCGCCGAACTGCAGCAGCTTCGAAGCCGCCTACGGCCTGTCCGAGACCCACACCTGCGACAGCCTGATGCCGCGCGACGCCGTCCGCTGGGGCACGCACGGCAAGCCCGCACCAGGGGTCGAGCTGCGCATCCTCGACCCCGACACCGGGGCCGAGTGCGAGCGCGGCGAAATGGGCGAGATCGTGCTCAGGAGTCGCGGCAACTTCAAGGGCTACTGGAACAAGCCCGAGGCCACGGCCGCGACCTTGCGCGAAGGCTGGGTCCACACCGGCGACATGGGCCGGCTCGACGCCGAGGGCTACCTGACCTTCGTCGGGCGCTTCAAGGAGATGATCAAGGTCTCGGGCTACAGCGTCTTCCCCGAGGAGGTGGAAGCGCTGCTCGTGAAGCATCCGGCGGTGGCGCAGGCAGCGGTGCGCGGCATGCCCGATGCGGCCAAGGGCGAGGTCGTGCGCGCCTTCGTCGTGCGCAAGCCCGGCCAGGCCCTCGAGGCCAAGGAGCTGATCGAATGGGCGCGCCTGAACATGGCCGCGTACAAGGCGCCGCGCAGCGTGCGCTTCGTCGACTCGCTGCCCGCCACCGGCGCCGGCAAGGTGCTGCGGCGGTTGATCCAGGACGAGGGCTGAATCGATGTTCGAGAGACTGCTGATCGCCAACCGTGGCGAAATCGCCTTGCGCATCGTGCGCGCGGCGCAAGACCTGGGCATCGCGACGGTGGCGGTGTTCTCGCGCGACGATGCCGGTGCCCTCCACGCCCGCCGCGCCGACGAGGCCGTGGCGCTGGCGGCCGAGGGCCCCGCCGCTTACCTCGATGCCGGCGCGCTGATCGCCGCCGCGCGCCGTCTCGGCTGCGACGCCGTGCACCCCGGCTACGGCTTCCTCAGCGAAAGCGCCGCATTCGCCCGCGCCTGCGCCGAAGCCGGCCTCGTCTTCGTCGGCCCGACGCCGGAGCAACTCGCCTTGTTCGGCGACAAGGCCCGCGCCCGCGCCCTCGCCGCCGAGCACGGCCTGCCGCTGCTGCCCGGCACCGGCGCCGCCGACCTGGCCACCCTCACGGCCTTCTTCGAGCGCGAGCGCGAACGCGACCCCGGCTGCGCCCTGATGCTCAAGGCCGTGGCCGGCGGCGGCGGACGCGGCATGCGCCTGGTCGCCGATCCGGCACAGCTGCCGGCGGCCTACGAACGCTGCCGCGCCGAGGCGAAAGCCGCCTTCGGCATCGGCGAGGTCTATGCCGAGCGCCTGATCGCCCGCGCGCGCCACCTCGAGGTCCAGGTGATCGGCGACGGGCGCCAGGTCATGGCGCTGGGCGAGCGCGACTGCACGCTGCAGCGGCGCTTCCAGAAGCTGGTCGAGATCGCGCCCGCGCCCGGGCTCGCCCCGGCGCTGCGCGAGCGCCTGGCCGAGGCCGCGCTCACGCTCGCCCGCGCCGCCGCCTACCGCAGCCTGGGGACCTTCGAGTTCCTCGTCGATGAGCAGTCGGCCGATCTGCCCTTCGTCTTCATCGAAGCCAACCCGCGGCTGCAGGTCGAGCACACGGTGACCGAAGCCGTGACCGGCATCGACCTCGTGCAGGCGCAGATCGCCGTCGCAGCCGGGCGCAGCCTGGCCGCCCTCGGCCTCGACCCCGAGCAACCGCCGCGCCCGCGCGGCTTTGCCGTGCAGTGGCGCATCAACGCCGAGACGCTGGACGAAGCCGGCCAGGCGCGCCCGGCCGGCGGCACGATTGCGCAATGCGAATGGCCGCAAGGTCCGGGCATCCGCATCGACAGCCAGGCTTTCGTTGGGCTCACTCCATCGCCGCAGCACGATTCGCTGCTCGCCAAGCTCGTGGTCTGGCATGCGGGCCGTTTCGACGACGCCTTGCGTCGCTCGCAGCGCGCGCTCGCCGAATGCCGGATCGACGGCCTGGGCAGCAACCTGGGGCTGCTGCGCGCGCTGGCGCAGGCGAGCGACCTGCATCGCGGTGAGGTCCACACGCGCTGGCTCGAAGCCCATTGGCCGGCGCTGCGCGAAAGCATCGCCGCGGCCGAAGCCGCTGCCAGGACGGAGCGCGCGGCAGATGCCGCAGCCGCGGCGGGGCACGCGCCCGGACTCGCCGCCCTTGCGACCGCTACCACAGCCGCCACCCCCGCCGAGCCGTCGCTGCCTCCCGGCCAGACCGCCCTGCGCGCCCCGCTCGCCGGGCGCATCGTGCAATGGAGCGCCGCCGAGGGCGAGGTGCTCGCAGCCCAGGCCGAGGCCCTGGTGCTCGAAGCCATGAAGATGCAGCACGGCGTTGCGCTGCCCGCGGCGGCGCGGCTCGTCGCGCGCTACGCCGCGGAAGGCGAGTTCGTCGCCGAAGGCCAGTTGCTGGCGCGGCTCGAACCAGTCGACGCCGAACACGCAGCCGACGCCGAACCCGGCGAAGCCGAATCCGTTGGCCCGCGCGCCGATCTCCAGCGCGTGCTCGACCGCCGCGCGCTCACGCTCGACGCGGCACGCCCGGAGGCCATGACGCGCCGCCACGCCGCCGGCGGCCAGAGCGCGCGCGAGAACATCGCCCAGCTCTGCGACGCAGGCTCGTTCACCGAATACGGCGCTTTCGCCATCGCGGCCCAGACGCGGCGGCGCCCCCTCGACGACCTCGTGCGCAACACGCCGGCCGACGGCATGGTCACCGGCATCGGCAGCGTCAACGGCGCCGAGTTCGGGCCCGAACGCTCGCGCTGCGCCGTGCTCGCCTACGACTACACGGTGCTCGCCGGCACCCAGGGCTGGCGCAACCATCACAAGAAGGACCGCCTGCTCGACGTCATCCATCGCCTGCGCCTGCCCACCGTGCTCTTCGCCGAAGGCGGCGGCGGGCGCCCCGGCGACGTCGACATGCCGGTGGTGGCCGGGCTCAACAACCACACCTTCAGCCGCTTCGCGGCGCTCTCGGGCAAGGTGCCCTTCGTCGGCGTCGTGCACGGCCGCTGCTTCGCCGGCAATGCCGCCTTGCTCGGCTGCGCCGACGTCATCATCGCGACGAAGGCGGCCAACATCGGCATGGGCGGGCCGGCGATGATCGAAGGCGGCGGCCTGGGCGTGTATCGCCCGGAAGAGATCGGCCCGGCGGCGGAACTGGCGCGCTGCGGCGTCGTCGACCTGCTGGTCGAAGACGAGCGCGCCGCGGTCGACGCGGCCCGGCGCTATCTCGCGTACTTCCAGGGCCGCACGCGCGCGTGGAGCGCGGCCGACCCGCGCACGCTGCGCCGCCTCGTGCCCGAGAACCGCCAGCGCGTCTACGACATGCGCGCGGTGCTGGCCGCACTCGCCGACACCGGCTCGGTGCTCGAGCTGCGCGCCGGCTTCGGCGCCGGCATGATCACTGCGCTCGCGCGTTTCGAAGGCCGGCCGGTCGGCGTGTTCGCGAACGATCCGCGCCACCTCGGCGGCGCCATCGACCCCGAGGCCGCCGACAAGGCCGCGCGCTTCATGCGGTTGTGCGACACCCACGGCCTGCCGCTGCTGAGCCTGTGCGACACCCCCGGCTTCATGGTCGGGCCCGAGGTCGAGCGTCAGGCCCAGGTGCGCCACGCCTGCCGCATGTTCGTGGCCGCGGCGCGCCTGGCCGTGCCCTGCTTCATGGTCGTCGTGCGCAAGGGCTACGGCCTGGGCGCGCAGGCCATGGCCGTGGGCGGCTTCGACGCCCCGGTCTTCAACGTCGCCTGGCCCACGGGCGAGTTCGGCGCCATGGGGCTGGAAGGCGCGGTGCGGCTGGGCTTTCGCAAGGAGCTCGAGGCGGCCGCGGCCGGCGCCGAGCGCGAGGCCTTGTACCGCAAGCTCGTGGAGCAGCAATACGCCAACGGCTCGGCCCTCAACATGGCGGCCACGCTCGAGATCGACGCCGTGATCGACCCCGCCGAGACCCGCGACTGGCTGCTGCGCGGCCTCGACAGCGCCGCCGCGACGACGGCGCCAGCGCCAGCGGGCCGCCTCGACACCTGGTAGGCGGCACCGCCCGCGCGGCGCGGCACCGTCCATCCGGGATATCGCCGAGTGGCCGATCCGAATTTTGTGCGTCACAATAATGTACTTATTAGTTCAATACTTCTCGACACAATTTCCGAAAACCGGATAGCGGCTTCCGCGGAGTTGCGCCCTTGTGGAGGGAGTTGCCTTGCTGTCCTTGATCCTGCGGCGCCTGGCCTGGTCGGTGCCGCTGCCGCTCGTCGCCACGATGCTGACCTCCGTGCTCGACAGCCTGGCCCCGGGCGACCTCGCGCGCAGCCTGCCCGGCGCCGACGGCACCGAAGCCCAGTGATCGACCTGTTCGACCTCAGCCCACCGCCAAAACCTGAAAGCCCGCCCATGCAAATCGACAAACTCCCGCTCGACCCCGCCATCGCCGACATGGAGCGCCGCTGGAAGGAGTCCGGCATTCCCGGCCTCTACGAAGGCGGCAGCGGCCCGGTGAGCCGCGAGCGCGCGCGCTGCATCCGCGCCCTGCTCTACCCCAAGCCGCCGCTCGAACACGGCCCGATCGAAGCCGCGACGATCCCCGGCCCCGACTGCCAGGCGCTGGCGCTGCGCATCGTCAGGCCGCCGGCCGGCGTCACCCCGAGCGCAACCCTCGTGTATTTCCACGGCGGCGGCTGGATCGTCGGCGACCTCGATTCGCACGAAGCCCATGCCATGCGCATCGCCAACCGCAGCGGCGCGGTGGTGGTGATGGTCGACTATCGCCTCGCGCCCGAGCATCCGTTTCCGGCGGGCTATGAAGACTGCCTGGCCGCCACGCTCTGGGCCAGCGCGCAGCGCGCCGAACTCGGCGGCGCGAGCCGGCCGCTGGCGCTGGGCGGCGACAGCGCCGGCGGCAACTTCGCCGCCGCGGTGGCCCTGGCCTGCCGCGACGCCGGCATCGCGGTCGCGGTGCAGTTGCTGCTCTACCCGGCCACCGACCTCGCGGGCGACCCCAACGCCGAGGTCATGCGCGCCTACATCCCGAAGGACGCCGAGCGCGTGATGCGCGACCCCCGCGCCTCGCCGGCACGGGCCGATCTGGCCGGCGTGGCGCCGGTGATCATGGGCGTGGGGCCGCACGACTTCCTCTACCAGGACAACCTGGCTTTCGCCGCCAAGCTGCGCGCAGCCGGCGTGGCGCTGACGCTGCGCCAGTTCCCCACGCTCAACCACGGCTTCTTCAGCTACACCGCGATCTCGGCCGACTGCGCGGCCGCGGCCGAGCTGCTTTGCGAGGATCTGCGCCGGGCCTTGACCACCGCGGCATGAAGCGCGACCAGGCCGGCGCGACGACGGACCCGGTCGTCGCCGACATCCTCAGCGAGGCGCTGGCCGAGTTCGCCGAGCACGGGCTGGCCGGCGCCCGCGTCGATGCCATCGCGGCGCGCACCGCCACCAGCAAACGCATGATCTACTACCACTTCGGCAGCAAGCAAGGGCTGTACAAGGCGGTGCTGGACCATGCCTACCGCAGCATCCGCGCCGAGCCGGCGGCGCCGCGAGTGCAAACGCGATCGCCGGCGCCATCGGCGCTGCAGGCGCTCGAGGCCTACACCGCAGGCGCCTTCGACCGCCATGCCGCGCACCCGCAGTTCATCCGCCTGGTGATGTACGAAAACCTGCTGGGCGCGACGACGGTGGCGCAATTGCCCGAGATCGCGCGCCTCAACCGCGAAGGCGTGGCGCAGCTCGCCGCCCTGCTCGAGCGCGGCCGCGCCGACGGCTCGATGCGGCCCGACCTGGACGCGCGCTCGGTCTACGCGCTGATCATCGGCCAGTGCTTTCACTACGTCTCGAACCGGCACAGCTTCGAAGCCTTGTTCGGCCCCCCCGCCGACCCCGAGGCGCAAAGGCGCGAGCGCCGCGCCGCGATCTGCGATTCGGTGCTGCGCTACGTCCGCACGCAGGAGACAGAACGATGAACCCCGATCTGCCCGGCCTCGAAAATGCGCGACGACGACGGCGCCGTGCTCGCCATCGACAGCCCACGCGGACTCGGCTTGATGCTGCTCAATGCCGCCGCATGGCTCAGGGCCGATAGTGGCCGCAATCCAAACGACCCCCTCGCTCCAGAGCAGTTCGAACATGGATGCGATGGGCATCTGGCAGCGGACGGCGCGCCGCCTCAATTCCCTGAAATTCAAGAACACGGCCTCGTGGCTCGCGGTCGTGGTGGGCGTGGTCGTTGCGCTCACCGCGGCCGGGGTATCGACCCTGCGCCATGATCTGCAGCAGGTGGAATCGGAAGCGCAACTCCTGCGTGCCCGGCAATTGGCCAGCGCATTGGAGCAGGGATTGCAGGTTCGCATCCGTGCCATGCAGGCTTTCGCGGCGCACATCGATCCCGACCGATTGGGGGACTCGGCTTACCTGAAACAGTATCTGGCATCCAGCCATGCGTTCCAGTCGCTGATTCCGGACGGCAGCCTGCTTGTCGGCCTGGATGGATCGATGCTCACCGAGGACCCGGCGCTGCCGCAGGGGCCGGGCGAGCAGGCCGACACGCAGCCGTATCCGAGCCGCCCCGGTGCGGGAGGCGACGAGCCCTACGTCGGCGCCCCCGTCCTCAGCCCCTTCACCCGCCGCGCCGCGCTGCCCATCGAGGTGCCCGTCAAGGGCCCCGGCGGCAAGGCCAGGGCGATGCTGGTCAGCTTCATCGACCTCAGGGGGGAAGGCTTTCTCGCGCTGCCGGACGGCTCCGGAAAGATGGGCGCGACCGAGTTGTTCATCGTCTCGATGCGCAACGAACGCTTCCTCGTCGCACCCGACCCGAGACGGGTGATGACCCGACTGCCCCCCTCCGGCAGCGGCACCATCTCATCGCGCCTGAGGGAAGGCTTTTCGGGTTCCACGATTTTGACGAGTTCCGAAGGCGTCGAGAAGCTCATCAGCGTGGCACGATTGCCGCTTGCAGACCTGATCATCGAGTTGGCAACGCCGACCGGCCTGGCCTTCGCGCTGGTGCATCGGCTCTTGAACCGGCTCATCGCGATCGGGCTGCTGGCCACGCTGCTCGCCGCATTCGCCGCGGTCTACTTGTCGCGCCGGCTCTTCGACCGGCTTGGGCAAGCCGCGCACCGGCTGGATGCCATGACGCGCTTGCGCGACGAGCCGATTCGCCTGCCGGAAAACGGTGAACAGGAAATTGCAAGCCTGTTCATGAGTTTCAACCGCCTGGCGCGACGCCTCGAGGCCCAGCAAGAGGCGTTGCGTGCCAGCGAATCCAAGTTCCGCACCCTGTTCGAAAGCTCGGAGAACGGCACGGTGATCGTCGATGTGCAAAGCCATCGATTGATCGACGCCAATCCGGCCTTCTGCCGATTGCTGGGCTGGTCCCGCGACGAATTGCCGGGCCTGAGGCTCGAAGACCTGCACCCACCGCGCGCCCAGCGAATCGCGACCCAGGAATTTGCGCACCAGGTGGACGGCGCAGCGGGATGGGCCCGCGACCTGCCGGTCCAGCGCAAGGACGGCAGCGTGTTCGACGCCGACATCGGCGGCACGCCCCTGGACTTCGACGGCCGCCCCTGCCTGGCCGCCGTCTTCATCGACCTCACCGAGCGCAAGCTCGCCGAGAGCGTCTTGCGCAAGAGCGAAGAACGCTTCAGGGCCACGGCGGATGCCACTCCGCTGGCCATCTACCTCTCGGCGGGCCTCGAGCAAAAGGCCAACTACGTCAATCCGGCGTTCGTGCGGCTCTTCGGCTATACGCTGGAGGAAGTGCCGACCGTGGAACAGTGGTGGCCGAAAGCCTATCCGGACCAAGACTACCGCCGGCAAGTCGTCGCTGAATGGGGCCGGAAAGTCGCACGCGCCGTCGAAACCCACTCGGAAATCGAGCCGATGGAAGTCGTGGTCGTGTGCAAGGACGGCTCCCAAAAGCACATCCGTTGGGGCTTCAAGACCAACGGCCAGGAAAACTGGGCCTTCGGCCTCGATCTCACCGAGCGGCACGCTGCAGCGCAGGCCGAAGCCCGGCTCCAGCGCACCTTGCGCCTGCTGGGCGATTGCAACCTGGCCTTGGCGCGCGCCACGAGCGAGCCGATGCTGCTTGCAGAAGTCTGCAGGCTGGTCGTGGGCAGTGGCGGCTACCTGATGGGCTGGGTCGGCGTTGCCGAACACGACGCGATGAAGACGGTTCGCCCGGTTGCACGTTCGGGCCGGGAGGCGGGATACCTCGAATCGATTCGAGTGTCCTGGGACGAAGATCAGGCGACGGGCCAAGGGCCCACCGGCATTGCCCTGCGGACCGGGCGCGTGGCCGTCAACCAGGACATCGACGACAATCCGACGATGACCCCCTGGCGCGAGGCCGCCGGCCTGCGGGGCTATCGATCCAGCATCGGCTTGCCGCTGCGCAGCGGCGCGGACATCTTCGGGGCCTTGACGATCTATGCCT
Source organism: Burkholderiales bacterium (assembly GCA_028868875.1). Classification (GTDB taxonomy): domain Bacteria; phylum Pseudomonadota; class Gammaproteobacteria; order Burkholderiales; family Burkholderiaceae_C; genus Rubrivivax. The sequence goes on from JAGWTS010000012.1 coordinate 29,197, forward strand.
CCGAGCCGCGCGCCTTCAATGACGACGAAGTCCGCCTGCTGGAAGAATTGGCCCACAACATCGGGCACGGGATCGAGACCTTGCGAACACGTGCCAAGCTCGACGCGGCGCAAGCGGCAACCCGTGCCAAGAGCGCCTTTCTGGCCAACCTGAGCCATGAGATCCGCACGCCGTTGAACGCCATTCTGGGCATGACGTATCTGGTGCGCCGCAGCGGGGTGACGGAGAAGCAGGACGAGCGCCTGCGCAAGATCGAGACCGCCGGTCAGCATCTGGGCGAGATCATCAATGCGGTGCTCGACCTGTCCAAGATCGAAGCGGGCCACTTCGAACTCGAGCGGGCCGGGGTCGACCTGGCGGAAATCATCGAGCGCGTGCGCTCGATCCTCGACCAGCGCCTGCGCGAAAAGGGGCTGGCGCTGATCGTCGAGCCCCTGCCCGATCTGCCGCCGCTGAGCGGCGACGCGGCACGCATCCAGCAGGCCCTGCTGAACTACGCGGCCAACGCGGTGAAGTTCACCGAGCGCGGCGAGATCACGCTGCGCGTGACCGTGCCCGAGCGTGACGCCGCGAGCCTGCTGCTTCGCTTCGAGGTTCAGGACACGGGCATCGGCATCGAGCCCCAGGCCCTGCCCCGGCTGTTCACCGCGTTCGAGCAGGCGGACAACTCGACCACCCGGCGTTACGGCGGCACGGGCCTGGGCTTGAGCATCACCAGGAAGCTCGCGGAGTTGATGGGCGGTGCCTGCGGAGTCGAAAGCGTGCCCGGCGTCGGCAGCACGTTCTGGTTCAGCGCGCGGCTGGAACTCGCCGCTTCGCCGCCGCGGCCGGACCCGCCGCGCGAGCTCGAATCGGCGCGCAGCCGGCTGCGCGCCGAATACCGCGGCCGGCGCGTGCTGCTGGCAGAGGACGAACCCTTGAATCGCGAGATCGCCCACCATCTGCTCGGCGACGCCGGGCTCTTGTGCGACATCGCCGAAGATGGCGGCCAGGCCGTCGAGCAGGCCACCAGGAACCGCTACGACCTGATCCTGATGGACGTGCAGATGCCGCACATGGATGGACTGGAAGCGACCCGGCGCATCCGGGCCCTGCCCGGCCCGCACCAGCCGGCGATCCTGGCGATGACGGCCAACGCCTTCAACGAAGACCGGCGAAGTTGCATGGAGGCGGGAATGGACGACTTCGTCGCCAAGCCTGCGGACCCGGGGCTGCTGTATGCGAAGCTGCTGCAGTGGTTGGAAAGGGCTGGGAGCCGAAGGGACTGATTCGACATGGACGCCATCAACTCCAGCACGGCGCGGACCAAGCTCGCGAAGATCATGGATCGCGTCTGCAAGAACCATTCGGCCGTGATCGTCACGCGCAAAGGCGGCCCTTCGGTGGTGATGCTCTCGCTCGCAGACTATCGGGCGCTCGAAGAGACGGCCTACCTGCTGCGCAGCCCGACCAACGCACGCCGCCTGCTCGGTGCCGTAGACGCGTTGGCAGGCTCGAGCAGTCTGGGATGACCCTTTTCGGGCCGGCTCGGCGCCACCGCCCCCCCCTCAACGCCCCTTCCCACCCCAACGCCAGCGTGGCGGCTCCCCCGTCACCCAGCAGATCGCGACCAGCGCCAGCGTGGCGAGCGTCGTGAAGCCGAAGTAACGCCACGGATCGACCGCGGGTTCGAGCACCGGGATCGCGGCGACGAGCAAGACCCCGTAGACGCCGAGAACGACCCAGCCTTGCCAGCGGCAGGGCAGCCCCCAGCCCCAGCCGTAGCGCTTGGCCGGGAACCACCAGCGGTTGCGCTCCCGCGCCATCAAGGCCTCTTCGCCCGGCGCCGTGCGGGCCGGCTGCGGTGCTCCCAGGCCTTGCGCACCAGCGCTTCGACGACGGCCTCGTCGGCGTCGGCCAGCGTCACGCGCAGCCCCACCGCCTTGCCGCCCCAAAACAGCTTTTCGAGGAATTCGGGGTCCAGCGCCAGCGCCTGTTCGCGCACGTCTTCGTCGACGAAGACGTGGAGCCGCGCTTCGTCCGGCGGCACGGTGACGAAGATCCGGCCCTTGACGCGGAACGACGAGAAATGGAAATGCGGCGCTTCGCTGCTGTCGGGCAGCGAGAGCGCATGGCGGCGGACTTGATCGATCTTCATCGTTCGGGGCGCAGGCGGCCGATTCTGGCGACGCCGCGGCCGCTCTTCAAGACGGCCGCCACCTTCACCCGAAACGCCCTTGCAGAAACCAGCTCGCCCCCGCCTGCGGCAGCCGCGCGCGGTAGATCCAGACCAGGGCGCCGTCGGCGGCACGGGCGATGAAGTAGTCGCGCGCGGCCAGCCCGCCGTCCCACCAGCCCGATTCGATGCGCTCAGGGCCACTCAACAGTTGCAGTGCCCGGCCTTCGAACAGCGGCAGCGCGCCTTGCTCGGCCAGCGCCTGCGGCGCTTCGAGCAGCCAGAACGGACGCGCCAGCGGCAGGTCTGCCGGCCCGGGCTGCAACTCCTGCCTCGATCGCGGCCCGGTTCCCCGCCCCGCTGCCGGCTCGGGCCTCGGCCCCGGCCGGCCACCGCCACCGCCACCGCCCTCGCCCACCGGCCGCAAGGCGCCGGCCCGTTCGGGCCGGTGCTCGGCGCGCGGCACCAGGCGCAGTACCTGGGTCTCGCCCAGGCGCGCGCGCAGGCGCTCCAGCAGGCGCAGCAGGCCCTGGGCCTGGCTCTGGCGGGTCGGGAACAGCTCGCCGTTGGGCGCGGCGCTGCGCACGAGTTGCTTGCAATGCAGGCGCAGCTCGAGCGTCGGCGCCGCCAGTTCGACGCGGGCCAGGCGCTCGCGCAGCAGCAGCTGCAGGTGCGCCGGGTCGAGCGAAGGCTCGGCCAGTTCGATCGCGAGCGGTGTCGCCGCCACGGCTGCGTCGCGCCGCGGCTCGTGCTGCATCTCGAGCCGGAAGCCGGCGATGCGGCCCTGCTGCGCCTGGGCCCAGGCCACCAGCCGCGCCAGCAGCACGCCGGCGCCGTGCAGCACCTGGGCGCTGGTGTCGGCGCGGGCGAAGAGTTCGAGCCGGCTCTCGAACTCGGGCGCCAGGACGATCGGCCGGCGCGGGTCGGGCCGGGTGCCGCGCGCGCGGTCCAGGTCGTCGAGCAGGCCCTCGCCGAAACGCCGGGCCAGCCCGGTGCGCGGCAGGGCGCGCAAGTCGGCCAGGGTTTGCAAGCCCATGCCTTGCAGCGCTTCCCAGTGCTCGCGCGCCGGGCCGAGCAGCCAGACCGGCGCCCGGTCGAGCAGGTCTTGCAGCGCCGCCAGGTCGGTGCCGTGGGCGCCGGGCGCGGCGAGGTCGGCGCGCCAGGCAGCGAGCAGGGCCGCGCCCAGCGGCGTCGGCGCGCAGGCGGTCTGCAGGCGGTGGCCGAGCGGCGCCAGCGCTTCGTGCAGGCGCTGCAGCAGCCGCGCCGCGCCTCCGAAATAACGCAGGCTGGACTCGACTTCGAGCAGCACGCAGGCCGCGCCTTCCAGCGCCACCATCGGCGTGAAAGCCAGCGCCGCATGGGCCAGCGCGAGCAAGGCGGCGGCGTCGCGCGCGGCGTCGGCCTGGCCGAGCAGCAGGTCGGGAGCCAGCGCGAGCGCGGTGGCGCGCTTCATGCCCGGCGCCAGACCGCGCTCGGAAGCGGCGGCGTTGGCGGCGGCAAGCCGGTGCTCGGCGAGCAAGGCCACCGGCCGTGCCGCGTCGGCCGGTGCCAGCGTGGCGCAAAAGGCTTCGAGCGAGAGCAGCGGCGCGTGCAGCGCGATCCAGAGCATGGCCGGCCACCATTCCTGCAGGCCAAGCGTCAGGCGAGCGCGCCCGGCGCTTCGCTACGCGCCGGCAGGGCCGACGAGCGCAGGGCGCGCGCACGCAGCGCCGGCGCCAGCACCGGGGCCAGCGCCAGCGTGAGCGGGCGCGCCAGCGGCGGGCCGCGGCGCTTGAGCAGTTGCAGCCGCAACTCGTCGGGGCCGGCGGGGCGCAGCAGCAGGCGCAGCGGCGCCGGGCTCGGCCGCAGCCGCGCCGCTTCTTCGCGCAGCAGAAAGGCCGGGCCGTCGTGGGCCTGGGCGGCAAGCTGCAGGCGGCGCAGGCTGTCGGCCGCCAGCCGCGCCGGCAGCCAGGCGAGCAAGGCGCCGACCTGGCCGCTGGCCAGCGACTGTTCCAGCGCCCAGAGGATGTCGGCCGCCGGCAGCGGCCCGCCGGCGCGCCCGCGCTGGGCGGCGTGGCTGCGCACCACGTAGAGCTGCTGCAGGTCGAGCCCGCAGGCGGCCAGCGCCGAGGCGAACGGCAGGGCCGGCGGGTCGAACAGGATGACGCTGCGCTGTTGCTGCTGCACGGCCGCGAGCACCGGGCAGAGCAGGCGCATCTCGCCGATGCCGGGGTGCGCCAGCAGCAGCTCGGTCAGCGCGCGCGCCGGCCAGCCGGCGCCGGGCAGCACGGCGTCGAGTTCGGCGAAGCCGCTGGCCCAGCCGGCCTCGCGCTGGCGGCCGAGCTGGTGTGCGCGCCAGAGCGCGGGGTGCAGGTCTTCGGGGGCCGGGCGCGGGTTGGCGCCCGGCGCGGCCAGGGGGTTGGCGGCGCCCGGAGCGGGCCCGGGCCCGGTGGTGGCCGGCGCGGCGCGCGGCGGGGCCGGGGTGATCGTGGGAGAGGCGGAAGAAACTTGCACCAGAATACTGTACGTTCATACAGTTTCTTGCGCAAGCTCGGCGGGGCGATCATGTGAAGCCTTGCCGGGACTCGAGCCCTTGACCCTTGGCGGCCGCAACGGCCATCGGCCGTTGGCGCATTTGACAACAACCAAACCCTGTTGGCATACGTCGCCAACGTGAAAGCCACGCTGGTTATCCGTTTGAAGGACGTGACACCGGAAGGCGACATGGAGCTGCGCACGGCCGCTTAGCGCGCCTGGGAGCGGCGTCGCGCCAGCGCGGACAAGCGGGCGGATCAACGGCCGCGCGGATCAAGCCACCAGCGACTCCAGGAACCCGGTGTCGACATGGGCTTCGACGAGGTCGGCCAGGCGCTCGAAGCGGGCGTCCAGGCTCGCCACCTCGGCG
>JAGWTS010000013.1 GCA_028868875.1 Burkholderiales bacterium
AAGAAGCCCAGCGACAGGCCGATCGTCAGGCCGTTCCAGCCGAAGCGGTCTTCGCCATAGAGCGCCCAGACCGTGCCGTACATCGCGCCGACGAAGTTCATCACGACGTAGATCGCGATGAGCGGCAGCAGCGCCGAAATGCCGAAGGCCCAGCCCAGCGAGGCGAAGGGGTTGAGCGTCGCGAGCTCGAAGCGGCTGGCGCGCCGCCCCGGCCGCGACTCGGGCAGCACGAACAGCGCGAGCGCGAAGTTCAGGCCGTTGAAGGCCGCCGCGGCGATGAAGGGCGCGCGCACCCAGACGTCGCCGAGGGCGCCGCCGAGCACCGGGCCGATGACGAAGCCGATGCCGAACATGGCGTGGAACAGGCCGAAGCGGCGCGCGCGCTCTTGCGGGGTCGAGATGTCGGTGATGTAGGCCGTCGCCACCGCCATGTTGGCGCTCGTGAGGCCGGCGATGGCGCGGCCCAGCACCAGCATCCAGAGCTGGGGTGCGAAGGCCATCGCGAGGTAGTCGACCGCGGCGCCCGCCAGCGACAGCAGCAGCACCGGGCGCCGGCCCCAGCGGTCGCTGAGGGCGCCCAGCGCGGGCGCGAACAGGAACTGGCAGGCGGCGTACAACGCCAGCACGGCGCCGAGCGCGGCCGTGACGTCGCCACTGTGCTCGACGTCGCGCAACAGTGCCGGCAGGATCGGGAAGACGAGGCCGATGCCGACCGAGTCGAGCATCACCGCCAGGAGGATGACGACGAGGGCCTTGTTCATTCCGGCCGATTCTCCCAAGTCGCCGCAGGACGCTGCGCCGCGATCCGGTCCGGGCCATGGGCCGTTGCGCGGCCCCGGCATCGCCGGTAATAAGGCCGGGTTGGTGCGCTCGCCCTGCGATCGGGGCGCCGGCTTTCGCGGCATCATCGGGTGCCCGCGAACGAGGCGCCCCCGGTGGCGCGGCCGCAGCGCGGGTGCCTGCTTCCATGACGTTTTCGCCGGACCCACCCGCTTCGAACGATGCCTGCGCCCTGCGGCGCGAGCAATTGCGCCAGCACGCCCTGAACGGCCCGATGGCCGCGGCCGGCGGCTTCGCGCTGGCGGCGATGCTGGTCTGGCTGCTCGTGCCCGTCGTCGGCCTGCGCCCCGGCCTCGAATGGCTCGGCCTGGTGGCGCTATCGGCGGGGCTGCGCATCGGGGTGGTGCTGGCCTGGCGGCGGCTGCAGCCGGAGGCTGGCGACGCTTCGGACCGGGCCTGGCTGCGGCGCTTTCGCGCCGGCTTCGCCGCCGCCGGGCTCGCCTGGTCGGCCGCCGTGGCGCTGGTCTATCCCCCCGGCAACGTGCTCTACGAGTTCCTGCTCGTGTTCCTCATCGCCTCGATCGGCATCGCCTCGCTCACGCTCACGTCCTACGATCGGGCGGCCTCGATGCTGTTCGCGCTGCCGGCCGTGCTGCCGGCGGCCCTGCGCCTGGCCTTCGGCTCCGAGCAGCCCGCGCTCGTCGCCATCCTGGCGCTGATGCTGCCGTACGCCGGCTGGGCCGGCAACCAGGCCCAGCGCGTGATGCGCGAGAACATCATGCTGCGCCTGGCCGAAGCCCGGCGCGCGCAGCACAGCGCCGAGCTGTTGCGCACGCTGCTCGCCGATGCCGACGGCACGCCGGGCGCGGTGCCGGCCGGCGCCGGCGAGGCCGGCCAGGCGGGCCAAACCGGCCAAACCGGCCAAACCGGCGGGACCGAGGCCCTGAGCGCCATCGCCCGCATCGTCGCGCGCCAGCATCAGCTCCTCGCCCTGCTCGTGCGGCGCACGCCCGAGGGCTTCGCGTTCCTCGACGCCGACGGCCGGGTGAGCGACGTCAATCCGGCGCTGTGCGCGATGGTGGGCCTGGCGCGCGAGCAGATCGTCGGCCGTTCGGCGCTCGAGTTCGTCGCCCCGGCCGAGGCCGAGACGGTGCGCGGGCGCCTGGCCGGAAGCGACGAGGAGTTCGCCGCCGCCGGCGAGATCAGGCTGCTGCGCACCGACGGCGGCTTCGTCCATTGCCTGAACCACGCGACCCGCATCCGCGACGCCGACGGCGCGTTGCTGGGCTCGGTCGCGATGTTCACCGACATCAGCGCGATCAAGCGCGGCGAGGCCGCGCTGCGCGACTACGAGCTCGTGCTCAACCGCCTGCCCGAGATGGTCAGCCTGATCGATTTCCGCCATGGCCGGTTCAGCTATCGCATGGTCAACGACCAGTGGTGCCGGACCACCGGCCTGGCGCGCGAACAGGTGCTCGGGCGATCGCTGGACGAGTTGCTCTCGCTCGCCGATGCCCAGGAGCGCCGGCGGATGATGCTCCAGTGCCTGCGCCAGCGTGAATCGCGCGTGCTGCGCTCGACCTTCGAGCGCGAAGGCGAGACGCCGCTCCTGATGGAGACCTCGTACCACCCGATCGTGGAGGCCGGCGCCCGCGCGCGCAGCGCCATCCTGTTCAGCCGCGACGTGACCCGGCAGGAGAGCGACCGTGCCGCGCTCGCCACGAGCCTGGAGAATCTGCGCCTGACGCTCAACACCACCGGCGATGCGCTCTTCGCCTCCGACGTGAGCCGGCCCGACGAGCCGCTGCTGTTCGCCAACGACCTCGTGCTGCGGGTGTTCGACATCCCGGCCTCATACGCCGGCCGGCTGACGCCGGATCTGGTCAACGGCCACGCCCGGCGCTTCTTCGTCGACCCCGAGGCCGAGCTGCGCAAGATCGTCACCGTCATCAAGGCGGGCCTGCCTTACGAGGACCGCATCCGCCTGAACGACGGCCGGGTGCTGCACCGGCGCTGCCTGCCCTACCGCGAAGGCGGGCGCTACGTCCGGGTCTGGGGTTTCCGCGACGTCACGGCCGAGGAGAATGCGTTCGAGGCCTTGCGCGCCACCGAACACCGCTACCGCAGCCTGCTCGACGCCTTCCCCGGCTACATCGCCTGCATCGACGCCGAACTGCGCTACACCTACGTCAACGAACGGCTCGCGGCCCTGCTCGGAACCTCGGCCGAGCGCATGGTCGGGCGCGTCATCGGCGAGGCGGCGGGCACCGAGCGCACGCCCCAGACCGAGTCGGCGATCCGGCGCGCCCTGGGCGGGGAGACGCTGGTCGTCGAGCGCCACATGCCGGCGCTGCCCACGCGTGCGGCGATGGACCAGCTCGTGACGCTCGCGCCCGGACCGGCGGCCGACGGTGGCGCGGCGCTGTGCTACGTCTTCGCGACCGACATCACCGCGCTCAAGGCGGCGCAGGCCGCGCTCGTCGGCCTGAAGGAGGAGGCCGAGCGCGCCAACCTGGCCAAGTCGCAGTTCCTCTCGCGCATGAGCCACGAGCTGCGCACGCCGCTGAATGCGGTGCTCGGCTTCGCCCAGGTGCTGCAGGCGGACCGGGTGCGGCCGCTGCACCCGGCGCACCGTCCGCACGTCAAGGAGATCGTCGGCGCCGGCCAGCACCTGCTCGAGCTCATCAACGAAGTGCTCGACCTCTCGCGCGTCGAAACCGGCCAGCTCGACCTCAGCGTCGAGGCGGTGGACCTGGCCGCTCTCGGCGCCGAATGCCTGAGCCTGATGGCGCCGATCGCCCAGACCCACGGCGTGGACCTCGCCGCGCCGGAGCCGGACGCGGCCGCGCGCTGGGTGCGCGCCGACCGCATGCGGCTCAAGCAGGTGCTGCTGAACCTGCTGTCCAACGGCATCAAGTACAACTCCCGCGGCGGCTCGCTCGCGCTCACCTGCACCGCGCTCGGCGCCGAGGTGCGGATCGACGTGACCGACACCGGCCCGGGCCTGGCGCCGCACGAGGTGGCGCGGCTGTTCCGCCCCTTCGAGCGCCTGAACGCGAACACCACCGGCATCGAGGGCACGGGCATCGGCCTGGCGCTGAGCCAGCGCCTGGTGCGCTCGATGGGCGGCGAGATCGGGGTCGAGAGCGAGAGCGGCCGCGGCAGCCGCTTCTGGGTGCGGCTCGCCACCGCGCAGGTGCCCGAGGCGCTGCCCGCAGCTCGGGCCCCGGAGTCGGCGGCGGCGCAGCCGGTTGAGCCGGTGCCTGCCGTCACCGCCGCGCCCGGCACGCACACCGTGCTCTACATCGAGGACACCGAGTTCAACATCGCCCTGATGCACGCGGCGATGGAGCATGTGCCCGAGGTCCGCCTCATCGACGCCGAGCTGCCCGAGCAAGGCCTGGCCCTGGCGCAGAGCGAGCGCCCGACGCTCATCCTGCTGGACATCCAGCTGCCGGGCATCGACGGCTTCGAGGTCCTGCGCCGCCTGCGCGCCGACGCCGCGACGCGCGCGATTCCGGTGATCGCGCTGAGCGCCAACGCGATGAGCGCCGACATCCGGCGCGCCACCGAGGCCGGCTTCGACGGCTACCTGACCAAGCCGGTCGACCTCGAGCGCCTCGTCGCGGTCGTGCGCCAGGCCCTGGCCGAAGCGGCGCCGGCCGCGACCTGATCAGGCCGCGGCCTGGGCGAGCCAGGCCCGGGCTTCGGCGAGCGTGGCGAAGATCCGGGTCGGGTAGGTGTTCATCGGCGACTCGGCGTACTGCTGCGCCAGGGCGACGATCTCGGCGTTGGTCGCGACCACGGCAATGACGATGGTCGGGTTCGTCAGCGCCGCCGCCATGTCGATCGAGGCGATGGTCTGCACCTCGTCCAGGCTGCATGTGACCGACGAGGCGGCGAGGAAGTCGTTGATGACCCAGCGCAGCTCGTCGAACTGCGCGCTTTCCTCCACCGCGACGAGCGCGCCGATGAGCTCGTTGCCGTCGACGGCGCCGGAGTAGCGCTTGACGGCGCCGCGGGGTTCCCAATGGATCTCGTAGCTCATGGCCTTCCTTCTTCTTTCTTCTTTCAGGCCGCGGCCGGCGTCAGCCAGCGCAGCAGGATTTCGAACAGCAGCGCCGGCTCGACCGGCTTGGAGATGAAATCGTTCATCCCCGCCTGCGCGCACTGCAGGCGGTCCTCGACGAACGCGTTCGCGGTCATCGCCAGGATCGGTACCCGCTCCCAGCCCGGCAGGGCGCGGATGCGCCGCGTCGCCTCGAGGCCGTCGAGCTGCGGCATCTGCATGTCCATCAGCACCAGGTCGTAGGCGGCGCGGCGCGCCATGGCCACGGCCTCGGCGCCGTTGTTGGCGATCTCGACCACCAGCCCCGCGTCTTCGAGCAGGCCGAGCGTGATCTCCTGGTTGATCGGCTCGTCCTCGGCGAGCAGCACGCGGCGCCCGCCGTGCTCGTGCCGCAGCCGCGCTTCGGCGGCCCCGAAGCCCGTGTCGGCGAGGCGCGGCGCGTCCGCCGCGCCGCCCTTCTTCAACCGCGCCGTGAACCAGAAGGTGCTGCCGACCCCGGGGGTGGAACTCACGCCCGAGTCGCCGCCCATGGCCTGGGCGAGCTTGCGCGCGATCGCCAGGCCCAGGCCGCTGCCGCCGTAGCGGCGCGCGGTCATGCCGTCGGCCTGCTCGAACATCGTGAAGAGCCGGGCGACCACGGCCTCGGGGATGCCGATGCCGGTGTCCTCGACCTCGAAGCGCAGCAGGGCGTCGGCCGCGGACTCCTCGACGAGGCGGCAGCGCAGCGTGATGCGCCCGGCCTCGGTGAACTTGACCGCATTGGCGGCGTAGTTCAGCAAGGCCTGCTGGAGCTTGGTGGCGTCGCCCAGCAGATGCGGCGGCAGCGGCCCGATGTCCACCGCGATCGCGACGCGCTTGGCCTGGGCGCGCTCGGCCAGCATCGAGGTCACGTTGGCGGCGATCGCCTGCGCGTTCAGCGGCGCTTCCTCCAGCGCGACCTTGCCGGCCTCGATCTTGGCCAGGTCGAGCACGGCGTTGACGAGTTCGAGCAGATGGCGCCCGGCCTGGCGGATCTTGTCCAGGCGCTCGACCTGGCCCGGCGCCGGCCCGGCGCGCCGCAGCAGTTCGGTCATGCCGATGATGGCGTTCAGCGGCGTGCGGATCTCGTGCGACATGTTCGCCAGGAAGGCGCTCTTGGCGACGTTGGCGGCCAGGGCCTGCTCGCGCGCGTTCTTCAGGTCGTCGATGTCGAAGGCCATGACGAAGAAGCCCAGGATCTGCTCGCTGTCTCGATCGCGGTCGGGGATGTAGTGGACCTGGGCATGCCTGAAGCCGCCGCCGGGGCCGCGGAAGGTGTACGGGCGCTCGAAGGACTGGCGCTCGCCGCGCAACACCGCTTCGATCAGCGGCAGGTTGGCGGCGTAGGGGCCCTCGCCGAACACTTCGCGGATCGAGCGGCCCTCGATCGGCCCGGGCGCCAGGCCGAGCCATTCGACGTAGGCCTGGTTCGCGAAGCGGTTGATCTGGCCGCTGTCCCAGTAGGCCACCATGCCGGGAATGCCGTCGAGGATGACCTCGAGCTGGCGCTCGCGCCGCGCCAGCGAGGCCGTGCGCTGCTGCACCAGTTCCTCGAGCGCGAGGCGGTGGCGCTCGAGTTCGGCGGCGTCGCGCTTGCGCTCGGTGATGTCGTAGGACATGCCGTTCCAGACCGTGTCGCCGTCGGCCAGGACCGTGGGCTGCGACTCCAGGTGCAGCCAGGTCGTGCCTTCGGGCAGGACCACCCGGGCCTCGAAGCTGAAGGGCAGCCCGCCTTCGATCGCGACTTCGTTGGCCTCGAGCACGCGCGCCCGGTCCTCGGGGTGGAAATGGCGGTAGGCCGCGTTCACGTCGCGATAGACCTCTTCGGCCTGCACCCCGCGCTGCCGGCACCAGCGCGGGCTCACGAACTCGAAGCGCCGCGTGCCGTCGCGCCCGCGCCGCAGGCGGTAGATGCCGATCGGAATGCGCTCGATGAGCTTGCTGAACTCCTGCGCCTGCGCGTGCTCGTGCAAGCGGCCGGCCTGGAGCGCGTCTTCGCGGGCGTTGCGGCGCGCGACGAGGCGCCGGCCGAAGACCGCGCTGCCGCCCAGGGCGCAGGCCAGGAGCGCCGCACCGGCCGCCGTCAGGCGCAGCAGGGTGGCGCGGATCGGGGCGTCGAAGGCCTCGACCGGCACCCCGATCGCGACCGCCCAGCCGGTCCGGGACGAGCGGCTGACGACGGCATAGGCACGCCCCCGGCCGGGCGTCGACGTTTCGAACAGGCCGCTGGTGCCGGCCCCCGGGTGCGCGGCCAGCCCGGCGTCGGCGGGAGCGCCGACGCGGCCGGCGGCCGCGCGCGAGACGGCGGCGACGACGCCGTGGTCGTCGAACACGACGCCGAACCCGGGGGCGTCCGGAGGCTCGCGCGCCAAGCCCTCGCCCAGCGCCTGCGGATCGGCGGCCAGCGCCAGGACCCAGCGCACCCGGTCCGCGCGCACGACCGGAACCAGCAGCTCGACGAGCGGTGTCGCGAGCGCCCGGGCCCGCACGCCGACGATCGCCGGGCGCCGGCTGCGCGCGACCTCGGCGACCCCGGCCGCGGCGGTCGAGGGTGGCTGTGGCGCCTCGTCCGCCGTGGCGTAGACCCGGGCCAGCGTGGCCGGGTCGATGAGCTCGACGCTGCGCCAGCTGCCGCGCTGCGCCAGCACCCGTTGCACGCGCGCGTCGAATGCGGCGAAGTCGCCGCGGTCCAGGGCGCGGTCGCTGGCCAGCCCCTGCAGCGCCGCGAGATCGTGCGCCAGCTCGCGGTCGACCGCCACCAGGGCCGCGCGCGCGGTGCTGCCGAGCTCGGCGCCGAGCGCGGCCTTCTGCTGCTCGACGAGGGTCCAGGCGGTGCCGCCGCCGAAGACCAGCAGCGGCAGGATCGCCACCGCCACCAGGGCGGCGAGCGAGCGCCCGAAGCCGCGGTCTTGGCCGAGCTCGGCGGCGGCGCGGGCCTCGTCCATCAGGCGCCTGCGTCGGATCCGGGCTCGGGCCGGGTCGCCAGCGCTGCGCCGAGCGCCGCCACCGCGGCCTGCCAGGCGGGCCAGGTTACGGCCAGCCGGGTCTCGTCGCCGGCCCGGCATTCCTCTTCGAGCCGTTCGCAGCAGGCGCCCAGCGCCAGGGCGCCGACGGTGCGCGCGGCGGACTTGAGGCGGTGCGCGGCGGCCCCGAGCCGCACCAGGTCGGCGTCGGCGCGGGCCCGGCTCAGGTCGCGCACGTGTTCCGGCAACTGGGCCTCGAACTTGCGCAGCAGCGATTCGATCAGCGCCGGCTTGTTGCCGACGTAGCGGCGCAGCTCGTCCACGCGCAGCACGGGCAGGTCGGCCGCCGCGGGCGCCGGAGCCAGGACGTCGGGCTCGACCCCGGGTTCGGCCTCGGCCTCGGCGGGCGGCAGCGCCGCCAGCAGGCGCGCCAGCACCGCGTCGAGCCGGGGCAGGCTCACCGGCTTGGTCAGGTATTCGTCCATGCCGGCGCCGATGCAGCGCTCGGCCTCGCCCTTCATGGCGTTGGCGGTGAGGGCGACCACCGGCACCCGGCGCGTGCCGCCGCGGCGCGCTTCCTCGTTGCGGATCGCCTCCACGAGCTGGTAGCCGTCCATGCCCGGCATGTGCAGGTCGGTCAGGACCAGGGCATAGGGCTTCGCGAGCCAGCGCTCGAAGGCCTGCGCGCCGTCGACCGCGAGGTCGGCCTCGTGGCCCAGGGCCTCGAGCTGTTCGAGGATCACCGTCTGGTTGATCGGGTTGTCCTCGGCCACCAGGATGCGGCGGCCGGCGCCGCGCTGCGGCCGCTCGGCCGGCTCGGACGGCGGCTCTGCGGCAGGCAGGTCGGCAGCGCCCGGCGCCCGCTCGACGGACGCAAGCTCGATGCACGCCAGCAGGCTGCGCTGCGTCAGCAGGTGGGTGTCCGACTGGGTCAGGTCGCTCGCCATGCGGCGCGGGCGCCGGCGCCGGCCTGCGCCCAGCACGAGGTGCTGGATCGGGGGCTCGCCGGGGGCCGCCGCCTGCAGCCGCGCCGCGGCATCGCGCCAGGGCTGGGCGCCCGGCATGGCGTCCGCGCCCAGGGACCAGATCCACAGCCGCGCCGGCCGTGCCAGCAGCAGGCCGGCCGCGCCGCGTTCGACGCTGTCCAGCCGCTGCAGCGCCGCGCCGGCGGCGCTGAGATGGGCGGCGACGTCGTCGGCGGTTTCGCCGCGGCCGACGAGGGCGCAGGCCAGGCCCGCCAGCGGCAGGCGGCCCGGGTGCGGCCCGGCCTCGTCCAGGGGTTCGAAACCGAGCTGGACCTCGAAGCGCGCACCGCGCCCGGGCTCGCCCTCGGCGACGAGGCTGCCGCCCATCAGCTCGACCAGCCGGCGCGTGATCACCAGGCCCAGGCCGGTGCCGCCGTAGCGCCGCGTGGTCGAGGCGTCGGCCTGGGTGAAGGGCGCGAACAGGCGCTCGCGGGTGGCCTGGTCCAGGCCGATGCCGTTGTCGGCGACGCGCAGGGCGATCCAGGCCTTGCCGGCTTCGCGCCGCGCGAGCAGGGCGCGCACCCGCACCGAGCCCGGGTGGTCCAGGCCGCTGCAGAACTTGACCGCGTTGTGGGTCAGGTTGGTCAGGATCTGGCGCAGGCGTTGGGCGTCGCCGCGCATCAGGCGCGGCAGGGCCGGGTCGACGAACAGGCGCAGGTCGACGTCGCGCTCGATCGCGAACTGTTCGAGCAGCGTGCCCACGCCTTCGACCACGTCTTCGATGCGGAAGGGCTCGGGCGCCAGTTCCATGCGCCCGGCCTCGATCTTGGAGAAGTCCAGGATGTCGTTGAGCAGCCCGAGCTGGGCCTGCGCCGAATCGCGCACCACCTGGGCCATCTTGTGGCGCCGCGGGTCGAGCCCGGACTGCAGCAGCAGGTCGGCCATGCCGATCACGCCGTTCATCGGCGTGCGGATCTCGTGGCTCATGTTGGCGAGGAACTCGCTTTTGGCCTGGTTCGCGGCCTCGGCCCCCTCCAGGGCGTGGCGCAACTGGGCGGTGCGCTCGGCGACCGCCTGTTCGAGCTCGTCGCGCTGCGCCGCCAGGCGTGCGTCGCGCTCGTGGACCTGCTCGATCATCGTATTGAAGCCCTGGGCCAGGCGGTCGAGCTCGGCGATGCGGCTGCCCTGGACGCGCAGGCTGTAGTCGCCGCCCTGCGAGACCTCGTCCATGAGCCGGCCCAGGCCGCCAAGGGGTTCGAGCACCGAGGGGTTCAGGCGCTCGACGAGGCGCCGGCTCACCGCCAGGGCCAGCAGCGAGGCCCCGAACGCGACCGCCACTTCCCAGGCGGTCTGGCGGTAGAGCCCGGCCAGGCTCACCTCCAGCACCAGGCGGGCGCGGCCGGCGGGCGCGCCGTCGATCGGCTGGACCACGGTCAGCGCGCGCGGCCGCAGCTGCAGCGGCGCCTGCGGATCCAGCGCGCCCGGCGCGGCGCGGCCGTAGGCGGCAAAAGGCTTGCCGCGGCCGTCGAGCAGGGTGGCGGCGATCACCTCGGGCGAATGGCGCAGCGATTGCAGCAGCTCGGACGCCGCCTTCGGGTCGTCGAAGCTGAGGGCGGCGGAGGCGTTGTCGGCCAGCACCCGGGCCTGGACGCGGCTCGCGTCGACGAGCGCGAGCAGGCCCACGCCGAAGCTGCCGAGCACCACCGCCAGCGCCACCACCCCGACCGCCGCGCCAAGCGCGATGCGGTTGATGCGCCGCAGCTGGCGTGCCAGAGAAATGCGCGGCGGCGCCGGGCTCATTGCCTGACCTCGGTGGCCAGGCGCAGCAGCTTGGAGCTGAGGTTGAGGTGGGCGGTGCGCGCCGCGCGCAGGTTGGCCTCGAAGCGCACGCGGCCGTCGGCCACGAGCATGTTGACCATGACCCCGGCCTGCATCGCCCCCGGGCTGTCGGCAAGCAGCAGCACCGGCCGGGCGTGCAGCGCCTCGACGATCTGCGCCAGGCGGTCGATCGCCGCGGCGGCGACGAAGACGACCTCGCATTCGCGCAGCGACGCGCCCGGGGCGAGCCGGCGCAGGTCGATGGCACGGCCGCCCACGGTCTTGCCGCGCAGCAGGTCGGCCTCGCTGCCGAAAGGGTCGGCGCCGACGATGCACAGCACGATCGGGCCGGCGGAGGCGTCGGCGGGCCACTCGGTGAACTGGATGAAGTTGTAGACGAACGCCGCCTTCAGGCGGTATTCGGGCAGGTCGTCGGCGCGCGCCGGCAGCGCGGCCAGGAGGGCCCACGAGGCCGCGGCCAGCAGGCCGAGCGCGCGCAGCAGCCACTGCGTCGGCCTCGGAGGTCCGAGTCGTGCGGGCACCGGCCGGGTGGAGGGGGGAACGGACTGCATTCCCGGACTCAGAATCGGTAGACGAGCTTGGCGCGCAGGCTGCGGCCGTCCTGCGCGATCGCGTTCTGCCAGTTGTTGGGCGAGGCCGGCTGGGCCGCGCGCGAACCGAAGACGTTGTCCAGGTACAGCGAGAGCTCGAGCCCCTCGACCCACTTGTCCGCGAGCAGGCCGGCGTTGGCGAGCCAGGCGCCGGGCAGGCTGCTGCCGTCCAGCGTCAGGCGCGCGCTCGTGTACTGCAGCTCGGCCGAGGCCTTCAGCGCGGCGCCCGGGAGCGGCCCCTCCAGGTTGAGCTTGGCGAGCCAGCGCGGCGAATTGGCAAGCGCCGTGCCGTCGCTGCGGCGCGCGCTCTGGACGCTCAGGCTGCCGCGCAGGCTGGCGCCCGAGGCGAAGCCCTGGCGCGCCGACAGCTCCAGCCCCTGGGCCGTGGTGCCCGGCCCGTTCTGGTACTGCGTGAGCGCGCTCGCGGGATCGGTCCCCTGGGTGATGAGGTCGCGCAGCAGCCAGCGGTAGGCCGAGCCGCGCAGCGCGAGGTCGCGGCCGACGCGCCGGTCGAGCACCAGCTCGAGGGTGTCGATCGACTCGACCCGCAGATCCGGGTTCGGGGCCTGGCTGACGTAGCTGTAGTCGCTCTCGAAGACGTTGGGGGCGCGGTAGGCGCGGCCGAACAAGGCCTTCCAGGTGGTGTCGGCGTCGGCCTGCCAGGCCAGGCCGACGCGCGGGCTCAAGGCCGGGTGCTCGGTGCTGTTGTCGTCGTAGCGCAGGCCCAGCGTCGCCGCCAGCGTCGGCGTGATCGACCACTCGTCCTGGGCGTAGACCCCGGACCGCCAGCCCGAAACCGGAATGCGGACGTCGAGCGCGGGCGCCTGGGTGTCGGCGAAGGCCTGGTCCTGGCGCGAGTTGACCTGGTACTCGACGCCGGCCATCAGCTTGTGCCCGGCCCAACCGGTGTAGAGCGCCTGCAGCTCGGTGCCGTGCCAGGCGCTGGTGGCGGTCTGCAGCGTCGGGTCGCCCGCGTAGGTGAAGGGCGCGCCATAGTTCTCGCCGCCGACGAAGACCCGCGCGGAGAGCTGGAGCGCGCCGTCCAGCCGGTCGTCGTGCCAGCGCAGCTGGCCGAGCAGGTGGCGGTCGCGCTGGTACTGCCCGGGGGTCAGCGGGTCGCTCAGGTAGGTGCCCAGAGGGTCGTTCTTGAGGCGGTCGCCGTACGAGAACTCGAAGGCCCAGGGGCCGGCCGTGGCGCTGGCGAAGAGCTGCCAGTCGCGCTCGCCGTCGAGGCCGCGCGCGACCCCCGAGAGGCCGGTGGCGCCGAAGTCCAGCGCCAGGTCCTGGCCGCGCGAGTTCAGGCCCGAGGCCGAGAGCAGCAGGTCGACCCCGTTGTCGAGCTTGCGGCCCCAGCTCGCCCGCCCCTGGCGCGTGGCCTGGGGCTGCTCGTCGGCGGCGGCGAGTTCGGCCCCGCCCAGGCTCGCGCCCTTGCGCGTGACGACGTTGATGACCGCGAACATCGCGTTCTGGCCGTAGACCGCGCCGCCCGGGCCGGCGATGTATTCGATGCGCTCGATCAGGTCGAGATCGAGCGGAAAGTCGTGGCCGAGGTAGGCCTGGTCGAACACCGCGTCGTTGACCCGGTTGCCGTCGATCGTCAGCAGCACCCGCGTGTTGAAGTCGCCCGGCACCCCCAGGCCCCGGGTGCCGAGGTACTCGTACTGGCGGTCGTAGCTGCGGTAGACGCCGGGCAGGCTGGCCAGGGCCTCGGCCAGCGAGCGCCAGCCGAAGGCGCGGATCTCCTGGCGCGTGATCACGCTCACCGCGGCCGCGACCTCGCTCTGCTTCTGCTCGTACTTCGAGGCGCCGACGACCTTGACCTCGAGCAGCTGCTCCAGGCTCATCGAGGTCGGGTCCGCGGGCTGGGCCGCGGCCAGCGGCAGCGCCGCCACGGCGGCGGCGGCAAAGGCGATCCAGCGCCGCAGCGGGTGCGCGCCGGGGCTCATCGGCCGGCGCGGCCGGCGCGCCTCGCTGGTTTGCTTCATGCGCTTCTCCGGTCGGGTTCCTGCGTCCCCGGCCCCGGGGTCGACTCCGCGGCCAGCATCGACAGCAGCTCGCTCAGGCGGCGCAGGTCCTCGGGCAGTTGCAGCGTGGCCCGGCTGCCTTCGAGGCGCGGCGGCGGCGGATCGTCGGCCGCGGCATGGGCCGCCAGCAGCAGCACCGGAATCGAGCTCGTGCCGGCGCGCGCGCGCAGCGAGGCCAGCAGCGCCGGGGTTTCGGTGTCGGCGCGCTGCAGGTCGAGCAGGATCGCCCGCGGTCCGGCCTCGAGGGCGCGCTCGAAGCCGTTCGAGGCGCTGGTCTCGGTCCTCAGCTGCCAGTCGGGGTGGGCCGTGAACAGGCCCTTGACGTGCTTCAGGTTCTGCCGATCCTGGGCCAGGTACAGGACTCCGAATCCGGCCGCTTGCGGCGGGGGGGGCCGGTCCGCCGCGGGCTCCTTCGCTTCTTCCGCCACGGGCAGGTCGATCCAGAAGGTCGAGCCCTCGCCGAGGCGGGATTCCACGCCGAGCTTGCCCCCCATCAAGGCGGTGAGCTGGTGCGACAACGCGAGCCCGACGCCCATGCCGTCGACGCCGGAGTCCTCGGCGCCCAGGCGTTCGAAGATGTTGAAGAGCTTGCCGATCTGCGCCGGCGCGATGCCGCGGCCGGTGTCGGCCACGCGCAGGCGCAGGCGGCCCTCGGACGCGACCGCGTCGACGACGACGCGGCCGTCGTCGCGGTTGTACTTGGCGGCGTTGGACAGCAGGTTCACCAGCACCTGGCGCAGCCGGGTCGGGTCGGCGAGGACGCAGGCGCCGCCGGGCAGGGCGTCGACGACGCGGATGCGGCGCGCCTGCAGCAGCGGCTCGACGTAGCCCAGGGCCTCGCGCAGCACCGCGTCGACGCGCACCGGGGCGCGCTCGACCGTGAGCCGGCCGGCCTCGATGCGGCTCAGGTCCAGCAGGTCGTCGATGAGGGCCAGCAGATGCTGGCCCGCGCGGTGGATGCTGCCCGCGGCGGCGCGCTGGCGCGGCGGCAGCGCTTCGAGCAGCAGCAGCTCCGAGAAGCCGAGGATGGCGTTCATCGGCGTGCGCAGCTCGTGGCTCATCGAGGTCAGGAACGCCGACTTGGCGGTGCTCGCGATCTCGGCCTCGCGGCGCGACTGCTTCAGGTCCAGGGCCTGCTGCTCGAGCTGCCAGGTCTGGCGCAGGGCGTCCCAATGGGCCTGGTGCTGCAACTGGCCGCTGCGCACCGAGAACATGAAGAAGGCGAGCGCAAAGGCCAGCAGCACCCAGCTCGACTCGCCCGGCACGAACAGCGGCAGGCCGACGAGGCCGACCGGGCAGACGATGAGCGCGTAGGCGACGAGCAGGCGCAGGCGCGGCACCGCGGTGGCGATGCCGCCCGAGGTGATGCCCACCGTGGCGATGACCGCGACCGCGGCGGCGCCGTCGAGGCGGCGGATCGAGGCCAGGGTCCAGACCAGGAAGGCGCACCAGGCGAGCGCCGAGCCGAGGTAGACGGCGCCGATCTCGCGCTCGGTGCGCTTCGGGTCGTGGTCGCGTCCCGCTGCGGTGCGCGCGGCCAGCGCAATGCGCCCCGCCACGAGGCCGGCGAAGACGAGCGCGAAACCGCCCCAGACCGCGGGCTGGGCGATCAGCCGCGGCGAGAGCGCGACCACGCCGGTGACGCCGACGAGGTAGAAGAACCCGCCGAAGCGCATGCGCTGCGCCATGTCGCGGTTCGTGTCGCGCAGGATGTCGACGCCGCGCGGCGCCTCGGTCTCGGGCGCCGGCGGTGCGGGTCGCGTTGCGGCAGCGCGGGGCATGGGCGGGGGGGGCTGCCCTCAGGCGGCCTGCATCGAGGGCCACTGCCGCTGCAGCAGCGCGGGAATGGCGGCCGCGGCGACGGGCCGGCTGAAGTAGAAGCCCTGCAGGCAGTCGCAGCCCATCGTGCGCAGCGCCGCGGCCTGCTCGAGGGTCTCGACGCCTTCGGCGGTGACGCGGATCGCCAGGCTCTTGGCCATGGCCAGGATGGCGCGCACGATCGCCGCGCTCTCGCCTTCGCGGAACAGGCCGTCGACGAAACAGCGGTCGATCTTGAGGTTGTTGATCGGCATGCGCGTGAGATAGGCGAGCGAAGAATACCCGGTGCCGAAGTCGTCGAGCGCGATGCGCGCGCCCTGGGCCCGCAGCGCCTGCAGCGCGGCGTGGGTGGCCGCGGTGTTCTCCATGACCGCGCCTTCGGTGACCTCGAGCTCGAGCAGCTCGGGCGCCAGGCCGGTCTGCTGCAGGGTCTGCAGCACCCGTGCCGGCAGGCCCGGGGCGTTGAACTGCAGCGGCGACAGGTTCACCGCGATGCCCACGCGCGGCCCGCTGCGGTTCCAGCGCGCGGCCTCGGTGCAGGCGGTCTCGAGCACCCAGTGGCCCAGGCGCTCGATGAGGCCGTTCTCCTCGGCGCGCGGGATGAAGTCCAGCGGCGAGACCAGGCCGCGCGTCGGGTGGGTCCAGCGCAGCAGCGCCTCGACCGACTCGATCCGCCCCGAGGCGAGGTCGACCTGCGGCTGGTACACGAGGTGGAACTCCTGGCGGTCGAGAGCGCTGCGCAGGCTGTTGTCGAGCTCCAGCCGCTCGAGGATGGCCTGGGTCAGGCCGATGTGGTAGGTCTGGGCGTTGTTGCGGCCCGAATTCTTGGCGTGGTACATCGCCGTGTCGGCGTGCTTGAGCAGGGTCGCGGCGTCGCCGCCGTCTTCCGGAAACATCGCGATGCCGACGCTCGTGGTCAGCGTGATCTCGCGCCCGTCGATGACGAAGGGCCGGCGCATGGCGTCGCCGATGCGCCGCGCCACCGTCATCGCGTGCTCGGGCTGGCTGAGCCCGAGCAGCAGCGCCGTGAATTCGTCGCCGCCCAGGCGCGCGAGGTCGAACTCGGTGTCCTGCGCCTCCTGCGCCTGCTGCGCGGCGGCGCCGTGGGCGAGCAGGTCCGAGGGCCGCAGGCATTCGCGCAGGCGGTCGGCGGCGCGCTCGAGGATCAGGTCGCCGGTGGCGTGGCCCAGGGTGTCGTTGACGCCCTTGAAGCCGTCCAGGTCCATGTACAGCACCGCCAGCCGCATCGTCGCGTGCCCGGCGCGCCGGATCTCGCGATCGACGCGCTCGACGAAGGACTGGCGGTTCGGCAGCCCGGTGAGGCTGTCGAAGTAGGCGAGGCGGGCGATCCGGGCCTCGGCGAGCTTGCGTTCGGTGATGTCGCGCGCGAGCAGGATGAAGCGTGGCGTCTCGCCCTCGGCCACCGCCTTGCGCGAGGCCGAGATCTCGAACCAGCCCGGCCCCTGGGCGAGCGCGAGTTCGAACTGCTCGCCGTTGGACGCGCCCTGTTCCAGCGCGGCGCGCATCGCCGCCATGCAGGCCTGGGCCGCCTTCGGCGGCAGGACCTCGTCGACCCGGCGCCCGGCCAGGTCCTGCAGCGGCAGGGCCAGGGGGTTTGCGCGCGCAGCACGCAGTTCGATGCAGCGGCCGTCGAGGTCGAGTTCCAGGAGGACGTCGGGAATGGCGTTGAGGATCGCCGCCGTGCGCGCCTCCGAGGCGCGCAGGTCGAGCATCGCCTGGTGGCCGCGGAACAGGTAGCGCACGCGGTGGCCCATCAGGGCCCAGTTCACGGGCTTGGAGACGAAGTCGGTGGCGCCGTGCTCGTAGGCGGCCTCGACCGAGGCCAGGTCGTCCATGCCGGTCACCATGACGATCGGCAGCAGCGCGCCGACTTCCGCGCGCAAGGTGCTGCAGACCTCGAAGCCGTCCAGGCCGGGCATGTCGACGTCGAGCATCACCATGTCGGCGGGCTCGGCGCGGAACTGCGCCAGGGCCTCGCGCCCGCCGCCGGCCGTGCGCACCGCGAAGCCGGCCCGCACGAGCGCGGCGCGCATGATCAGCAGGGCGTCGGCGTCGTCGTCGACGACCAGGATCGTGAAGCGCGGCTTCATGGTGCGGCCAGGGCGGGGAGCGCGCGCAGCTCGGCGAGGGCGCGCTCGAGTTCGCGCTGTGCCGGTGCGAGCAGGGCGCGCGCCTCGTCGAGGCGGCCTTCGCGTGCGCATTTCTCGAGCTCGGCGCAGCAGCGGGCGAGGTGTTCGGCGCCCAGGTTGTAGGCGCTGGACTTGAGCTTGTGGGTGGCCTGGGCCAGGGCCTTCGCATCACCCGCGGCCAGGCCCGCCGCGGCGCGCTCCAGATGGGCGCCGGCCGAATCCAGGAACGAGGCGACGAGGCTGTGGACCAGTTTGCCGCTGCCCGAGTCGTCGAGTTCGCGCAGCAGGTCGATCGCGGCGAGGTTGATCGCAGCCGCATTGGCCGGCGGCGGCGCGGCGGCTGGGGCGGACGCGGGCGGTGGCGCGGGGGCGGGAGCCGGAGCCGGGCTCGGCGCGGCCGGCGCAGCATGAACCGCTTGGGCCGGCGTGGCCGCCAAGGGCGACGAGGCTGCCGCGGGTGATGAGGGTGATGAGGGTGATGAGGGTGACGAGGGCGCCGGGGCTTGAGGCGCGGCGGCGGCAGCAGCAGCCGCGGACTGGGCCTCACCCGGGGCCGCCGGGGCGGGCTCGAGCCAGTTGACGAGCTTGGCCGCGAGCGCGGCGCGCGAATAGGGCTTGGCGATGAAGCCGTTCATCCCCGCCGCGAGACAGGCCTGTTCGTCGCCGCGCATCGCGTTCGCGGTGAGGGCCACGATCGGCAGCGCGGCGCCGCGCTCGGCGGGCAGCTGCCGGATCTCCGCGGTGGCCTGGAAGCCGTCCATGACCGGCATCTGGCAGTCCATCAGCACGAGGTCGAACCCGGCCTCGCGCACGCGCTCGACGGCTTCGGCGCCGTTGTGGGCGACCGTGCATTCGAGCCCGAAGCTGTCGAGCATGGCCAGCGCCACCGCCTGGTTGATGAGGTTGTCCTCGACCAGCAGGACGCGCCCGCGCAGGCGGATCTCGGGCCCGGAAGGGGCGCTGCGGCGCGGGCCGGCGGCGCGCGCTTCGGGGGTCGCGAAGCCGGCCAGCGCCTCGGCCAGTTCGGCGCGCCGCAGCGGCTTGGCGATCCAGCACCGGAAGCCGGCTTGCGCGCGCGCCTCCTCGTCCACGCCCGAGCGCGCCGCGCCGAGGCCGATGAGGGGGGTGGTGGCGATCTCGGTGCGGCCGCGGATGGCGTGCGCCAGCTCCAGGGCGCTCATGCCCGGCAGGTCCATGTCGATCAGGGCCAGGCGGTAGCGGTCGCCCGCGGCGGCGCCGCGCTTCAAGGCGTCGAGGGCCTGGCTTGCGCCGTCGACGCCCTGCACCCGCATCCCGCGGCCCATCAGCTGCTCGCCCAGGATCTCGCGCCGGGTCGCATTCGCGTCGACCACCAGCACCCGCTGGCCCGCGAGCCCGGCGCTCGCCGCGGCCGGGCGCCCCGGAGCGCGCGCCAGCGCCAGGCGCAGCTCGACGATGAACTCGGCGCCGGCGCCCGGCTCGCTGCGGACCGCGATGCGGCCTCCCATCAGGTCGAGCAGGCGGCGGCAGATTGCCAGCCCCAGCCCGGCGCCGCCGTACTGGCGCGTGGTCGAGCCGTCGGCCTGTGAGAAGTGGTCGAAGATCCGCGCCTGCGACGCCGGCGCGATACCGACCCCGGTGTCCTTGACGCTGATGCGCAAGGCGGCATCGGCCGCCGTCTGCGCGGTCAGCTCGACCGTGACGACGACCTCGCCCACCTCGGTGAACTTGAGCGCGTTGCCGACCAGGTTGGAGATCACCTGGCGCATGCGCAAGGGGTCGCCGCGCAGTTCGAGCGGGGCGTCGTGGGGCACGATGCGCAGCGCCAGCTCGATGCCCTTGGCCTGCGCCGGCAGGGCGAACATCGACACCGCGTCCTCGATCGCCTCGCCGAGGTCGAAGTCGAGCGCTTCGAGCTCGAGGCGGCCCGACTCGATCCTGGAGAAGTCGAGGATGTCGTTGATCACGCCCAGCAGATGGCGTCCCGCGGTCTGCACCCCCTGCGCCCATTCGCGCTGGCGCGGCTGGAGCTCGCTGCCGATGAGCATCTCGTTCATGCCCAGCACCCCGTTCAGCGGCGTGCGGATCTCGTGGCTCATGGTGGCGAGGAACTCGCTCTTGGCGCGGTTGGCGGCTTCGGCGGCTTCCTTCGCGAGCTGGAGCTGGGCCGTGCGCGCAGCGACCTCCTGTTCGAGGTGGTCGCGGTGCGAGGCCAGCGCCTTGTCGCGCTCGTGGATCTGTTCGAGCATCGCGTTGAAGCCGTCGCCGAGCTTGCGCAGCTCGCGCACGGCGCTGCTGCCGGCGCGCACGCTGTAGTCGCCGGCGTCCGAGACCTGCGCCATCAACTCGCCCAGGCCCTGCAGCGGGCGCTCGAGCGAGGCGTTCAGGCGCCGTACCAGAACGCGGCTCACCACCAGCGCCAGCGCCGACGCCAGCGCCGTGATCGCCACGTGCAAGAGGGTCCAGCGGTACAGCGGGCGCAGGCTCACACCCAGCTCCAGCGTGCCGCCGGCCGGCGTCTCGCCCGGAATGGCCTGGCGCACCGTGAGCGAGCCGGGCCGCAGCACGAGCGCGCGGCCGAGATCGGCCGGCGCCGCCGGCGCCGGCGCGCCGGCGCGCACGTAGCGCGAGAAGGGCCGGCCGTTGCGGTCGTACAGGGTGGCCTGCAGCACTTCCGGCGCGTTCTGCAGCGAGCCCAGCGTGTCGGCCGCGGCCTTGACGTCGCCGAAGGCGAGCGCGGCCGTCAGGTTCTGCGCCACGACCCGGGCCTGGACCTGGTGGGTGTCGATCATCGCGAGCAGGCCCAGGCCGAAGCTGGCGAGCATCACGACGAGCGCGACGACCCCGACCGCCACCCCGAGCGAGAGCTGGCTGATGCGTCGCAGCAGCGTGTTCAGCGAAATCTCCGACGCCGGCGCGCCGCGGGCGGCTTCGGGGCGGGTCGGGGAGGGCGGGAGCTTCATGGGGGTCCGCGCCGCGGGTCGGCGTTCGGGAGGGCGGGGCGGGGGGCTGGCAGGTTGTGCATTGTCGGGGCCCGGCGGCTGATGCGCAGCATCAGCAGGCGTTCGAGAGGCAGGTGCAACAGTTGGTCCAGGGTCGTCGGCCAGGCACTGGCGGGCAGGGCCAGCGCCGCGGCGAGCAGCCAGCGCCAGGCGCCCGCGCGGCCCGGCGCGGCGCTTGCCGCCAAGGGGTCCCTGGTTCCGGTACGCCGGCTTGTTGTTTTCGCTGGTACCGCATTTCGACGGGGAGTGGCTGGCGGCTGATCGACTCTGTGCCGGATATCGACCACGGCCGCGCCTTTCTTGAGGCGTGCGGCCGGCGCTGCGGCGCCGACGGGCCTCGAGATCGGGCGCGGCGTGCCGATAATCGGTCCGGCAGGGGCTGCAGGCCCGCACCGCCCCCCGCAACAAAGGCAGTAGGCAGTTTCATGTTGATCGAAGTCAGGCGGCGCGCTTTCGTCCTCGGCCTCGGGTCCGCGCTGACCCTGCGGGCGCGGGCCGGCGACGAGGCCTCGCCCACGACCCTGGCGGTCGTGCCGCAACTCACGCCGATCCTGGCTTTCCGCCGCTGGTCGCCCTTGACGGCGCGGCTCGAGTCGGGCAGCGGGCAGCGTCTGAAGCTGCTGCTGTACAACCGCATCGGCGATTTCGAGGCGCAGCTGCTCGATGGCGTGCCCGACCTCGCGTACCTCAATCCGTACCACATGGTGATGGCGCACCGCGCCCAGGGCTACCGGCCGCTGGTGCGCAGCGGCAGCGAAAAGCTCTCGGGCCTGCTGCTGGTGCGCGCCGACGGCCCCGTGCGCAGCCTGGCCGACCTGCAGGACCGGCGCGTGCTGTTTCCTTCGCCCAACGCTTTCGCCGCCTCGCTGCTGATGCGCTCGATGCTCGAGCAGCAGGAGAAGATCCGGATCCAGGTCGAGTACGTCGGCAACCACGACAACGTCTACCGCCGCCTGGTCCTGGGCGACGCGGTGGCCGGCGCCGGCGTGCGTGCGACCTTCGAGCTGCAGCCGCCCGAGTTGCGCGCACGCCTGCGCGTGCTCTACGAGACGCCGCAGATGCTGCCGCATCCGCTTGCGGCGCATCCGCGCGTGGCGCCGGAGCGGGCCGAACGCCTGATCGAGGCGCTGCTCGCCCTGAACGCCGATGCCGCAGGTCGCGAACTGCTCGCCCAGGTGGAGATGCCTCAGGTCGTGCGCGCCGACTACGAGCGCGACTACGCGCCGCTGGCGCGCCTGGGCCTGGAGCGTTACGTCGTCGGGCCGACCCACCCCGCCTCATGAAGGCCCCGGCCCGAGGCCAGCGACGGATGCGCGCGTGACCCGCCTGCTGCCGCGCCGCTTCAGCCACCAGGTGAGCCTGTCGACCTCGCTCGTGCTGGCGCTGTCGATCGCGGTCATCACGGGCTTCTTCGTCAGCCAGACGATCGCGCTGCGCTATCACCGCATCGAGCAGCGCATCGGCGCGATCGCGGCCAACCTGTCCTTCACCGCGGCGCCCTACCTGCTCACCGGCGACATCGGCGCGCTCGACCAGGACCTGCTGCAGTCCACCGCCCTGCCCGACATCGAATCGATCACGGTGGTCGACGCCGCCGGCCGGGTGCGCAGCGAAGCGCGCGACGCGCCCGACGGCGGGGCCCGGCTGCATTACGAAGCGCCGCGCCGGGATCTGCCGCGCACGAGCGCGCGGCGCGTGATCTGGCATTTCGAATCGGGCGCACATGCTTCGGCCTGGCGTTTCGGCTTCGACGCGGACGCGCTCGAAGTCTGGCAACCGATCGAGGCCGGGCAGCTCGGCTGGGTGCGGGTGGTCGCGACGGTCGACCCGATCAAGGTCGAAGGCTGGCGCCAGGTCGAGCTCGGCCTGCTGTTCATGGTGCTGGCATCGGTCGCGGCGGTGGCGATCCTGGGCCGGCTGCTGGCCCCGAAGCTGCGGGCGCTGGCGGAGGCGACCGAATTCGCGCGCCACCTCGCGGCCGGGCGCGGCCACCAGATGGCGGCGCAGCGCGGGGTGCTCGAGATCGACGAGTTGCGCGAGGCGCTGAACCAGACCGCGGGCCGCATCGACACCCAGGTCGCGGCGCTGCAGGCGCACCACGACCGCACCTCGACCCTGCTCGAAAGCCTGGCCGAGGTCGTGCTCACGGTCGACGAGGGCGGCATCGTGCGCTCGGCCAACGGCGCCTTGCCGAAGCTCCTGGGCTGGAGCGTGGACGAGGTCGTCGGCCACGAGCTCGTGTGCCTGATCCCGCCGGCCGGCCGCGCCGGCCACCTCGCGGGCATGGAGCGGGTGCTGCGCGCGCCCGCCGTGATGGAGCCGATCCGGCGCGACGTCGAGGCCTTGCACCGGGACGGCCGCTCGATTCCGGTGCGCCTGGCGATCTCCGACTTCCGGGTCGAGGGCCGGCGCCAGTTCGCCTGCACCCTGCACGACCTGAGCGAGCGCCGGGCGCTGATGGACGCCGAGCTCGCGCACCGCAGCGCCGAGGCGGCGAGCCGCGCCAAGTCGGAATTCCTGGCCGCCATGAGCCACGAGATCCGGACCCCGATGAACGGCGTCATCGGCCTCATCGACGTGCTCACCGCGACCCGCCTCGACGCGCGCCAGGCGCGCATGGTGCAGACCATCCGCGACTCGGCCTACACCCAGCTCCAGATCCTCGACGACATCCTCGACTTCTCGAAGATCGAGGCCGGCCACCTGCGCATCGAGCCCGAGCCCGGCTCGGTGCGCGAGCTCGTCGAGCGCATCCGCGCCCGCTTCGAGCCGATGGCGCGGCGCCAGGGCATCGAGATCGCGGCCGAGGTCGATCCGCGCCTGCCGCGCCTTCTCGCGCTGGACCTGCTGCGCGTCGGCCAGGTGCTCTCCAACCTCGTCTCCAACGCCGTCAAGTTCTCGAGCAAGCTCGAGCGCGCCGGCCGGGTCGGGCTGCAGGCGCGGCTCGGCGCGCGCGAGGCCGCCCGGGTCTGGGTCGAGTTCGTCGTCGAGGACAACGGCATCGGCATGGACCAGGCGACCCAGGGGCGGCTGTTCCGCATGTTCGAGCAGGGCGAGGCCGGCACCACGCGGCGCTACGGCGGCACCGGGCTCGGGCTGCTCATCAGCCGCCGCCTCGCCGAGGCCATGGGCGGGACGATCGCGGTGCGCAGCGCGTCCGGCCTGGGCTCGACCCTCACGGTGCGCCTGCCGCTGGCTCTCGTCGACGAGGCGGCGGCGGCCGAGCCGGCCGGCACGCAGGCCGAGGCCGCCGCCTGGCCCGCGCGCATCGGCGCGCCCAGCCATGAGCAGGCGCAGGCGCAAGGCCGGCTCATCCTGGTGGTCGAGGACAACGAGATCAACCAGGAGGTGATCCGGGTCCAGCTCGACCAGCTCGGCTACGCCGCGGGCTTCGCCGCCGACGGCCGCGAAGGGCTCGAATGCTGGCTGAGCGGGCGCTATGCCCTGGTGCTGACCGACCTGCACATGCCGCATCTGGACGGCTACCAGCTCGCCAACGCGATCCGTGCGCACGAAGCGCGCTCCGGCGCGGCGCGCACGCCGATCGTCGCCCTCACCGCCAACGTCACCCACGGCGAAGCCGAGCGCTGCAAGGCCGCGGGCATCGACGACTACCTGTCCAAGCCCGTGCTGCTGCCGCAGCTGAGCGCGACGCTCGAAGCGCGGCTCGCGCCCGCCGACGCGGCGCGCGCCCACGCCGGCTGACGCTGCCGCCGAGCCCACCGGCGCCGGCTGAAGCCGCCGGCCAGGCCCCCCGCGCTGGCTGAAGCGGCCGCCGAACCCGCCCGTGGCGGCTGGCACCTCCGGCGGGCCCACGGGCGCCGGCTCGAGCCGCCAGCGCGTGCAGCACCATCGGCCTGTCCGCCCCGTCGCCCTCGATTGAATCGGGTTTGTACGGAGTGTTGCTTTGATTCGAGTGCGGATAATTCCATTTCATGCAACCTTTGTTCCATTAACCGGCACAAATGACGCCGCTCGAAAACGCCGTCACCGTGCTGCGCTGCTTTTCGCTGGATGCGCGCGAGCTCACGGTCACCGAGGCCGCGCAGCGGCTCGGTCTGCCCAAGAGCAACGTCTCGCGTCTGCTGCGGGCGATGCGCGAGGTCGGCCTGCTCGACGCTGGCGTCGAAGGCCGGGGCTACCGCCCTGGGGTCATGCTCGTGGGCTTCGGCCAGATTGCCCAATCCGGCCACAGCCTGGGCGCACGCGCCAACGCCGCGGCGCGGCGCCTGTCGGAAGTCACCGGCCACTCCGGCTTTGCCTCGGCGCGCATCGGCCGCGAGATGGTCGGGCTCGTGCACCACGTCGGCACCAACACCTTGCAGGTCGGCATGACGCTGGGCCAGCGCTTCCCGATCGACGCCTCGGCCACCGGCCGCGCCCTGCTCGCCGGCTGGAGCCGCGAGCGCGTGACCGAACTGCTGCAAGGCGAGGTCTCGCGCATCAGGCCGCATTCGCCACAAACGATGGACGAGTTGTTCGAGCGCCTGGCCCGGGTGCGCGCGCAAGGCTGGTCCGAATCGCGCGAGGAAGCCGGCAAGGGCGTCGGCGCACTCGCCGTGGCGGTGCGCGAGCCGCGTACCGGCGAGGAACTCAGCGTCTGCATCACCTTCCCCGTCGCCACCGTCGACGCCGCCGAACACGCGCAGCTGGTGGCCTTGCTGCTCCAGGCGCGCTCCGAAATCGAGAAACCATGAACCGTCCCGCTTCTTCCGCTCCGTCCCCCGCGCCGCGCCGCTGGCGCATCGGCTTCGACATCGGCGGCACCTTCACCGACTTCGTGCTCTTCGACCGCGCCGAAGGCCGGGTCCACCTGCACAAGCGCCTGACCTCGGCCGACGACCCTGCGCGCTCGGCGCTGATCGGCCTGGAAGAGCTCATCGCCAAGGCCGGCGTCACGCTCGCCCAGGTCGACGACATCGTCCACGGCACCACCCTCGTCACCAACGCCATCATCGAGCGCAAGGGCGGGGCGCGCCTGGGCCTGCTCGTGACCGAGGGCTTCCGCGACCTCCTCGAGCTCGGCACCGAGCAGCGCTACGACATCTACGACCTGTTCCTGAAATACCCCGAGCCGCTGGTGCCGCGCTCGCGCTGCCTCGAGGTGCGCGAGCGGGTCGACGCCGAGGGCGGCGTCGTCACCGAACTCGACGAGCGCCAGCTGCGCCGCGTGCTGGGCGCCCTCGTCGAGGACGGCGTCAACGCGGTCGCGGTGTGCTTTCTCCACGCCTACCGCTTCCCGCAGCACGAGCAGCGCGTCGCGGCGCTGGCGGCGCGCGAGTTTCCGCAGCTCGCGGTCTCGCTCTCGAGCGCGGTCGTGCCCGAGTTGTCGGAATACCCGCGCTGCGTCACGACCGCCGCCAACGCCTTCGTCCAGCCCTTGATGGGCGCCTATCTCGAAAAGCTCGAAAGCGAACTCGCGGCGCGCGGCTTCGCCGGGGCGCTGCGCCTGATGCATTCGGCCGGCGGCCTGATGTCGCCGCAGACGGCGCGCGAATTCCCGATCCGCCTGCTCGAATCGGGGCCGGCCGGCGGCGGCCTCGCCACGGCCTGGTTCGGCCAGCTCGCCGGCCACCCCGACGTGATCTCGTTCGACATGGGCGGCACCACCGCGAAGGCGGCGCTGATCGAAGGCGGTCGCTTCGAGATCATGCCGGTGCTCGAAGCCGCGCGCGTGCAGCGCTTCACCAAGGGCTCGGGCCTGCCGATCAAGACCCCGGTGATCGACATGATCGAGATCGGCGCCGGCGGCGGCTCGATCGCCTCGATCGACACCCTGGGCCTGCTCAAGGTCGGACCGCAGTCGGCGAGTTCGGCGCCGGGCCCGGCCTGCTACGGCCTGGGCGGAATCGAGCCCACGGTCACCGACGCGTGCCTGCTTCTGGGCTATTACGATCCCGGATTCTTCCTCGGAGGCACGATGAAGCTCGACGTCGCCGCGGCCGAGCGCGCAATGGCCCGGGTGGCGCAGCCGCTGGGCCTGTCCATCGCCGAAGCGGCCTGGGGCATCCACGCCCTCGTCGTCGACAGCATGGCCGCGGCCGCGCGCGTGCACCTCGTCGAGCACGGCAAGGACCCGCGCTCCTTCAGCATGGTCGGCTTCGGCGGCGCCGGACCGGCCCATGCGGTCGACGTGGCGCGCGTGCTCGGCGTGGCCGAGGTCATCGTGCCGCCGGCCTCGGGCGCGGCCTCGGCCTTCGGCTTCCTCGCCGCGCCGCTGTCGTTCGAGCAGGTGCAGTCGATGCCGCTGCGCCTGTCCGAGCTGGCAGACGGCGCGCCGCTGAACCGCGTGCTCGGCGAACTCGAGCGCCAGGGCCGGGCCCAGTTGCGCGCCGCCGGCGTCGCCGACGCCGACGTGAGCGTGAGCCGCTTCGCCGACATGCGCCTCGTGGGCCAAATGCACGACATCCGCGTCGCCCTGCCCGAGGGCGAGATCGGCCCGCAGCAGGTGCCGGCCCTGCGCGAAGCCTTCGTCGCCGCCTATCGCAAGCGCTACACCGCGGTGCCGCCGAGCGCGGCCTTCGAGGCCATCAACTTCCGCGTCAACTGCGCCGGCCCG
Source organism: Burkholderiales bacterium (assembly GCA_028868875.1). Classification (GTDB taxonomy): domain Bacteria; phylum Pseudomonadota; class Gammaproteobacteria; order Burkholderiales; family Burkholderiaceae_C; genus Rubrivivax. The sequence continues at coordinate 26,757 of JAGWTS010000013.1, forward strand.
AGCCCCGAGCTGACGGTGGCAGGCGCCCTGGGCAGCGAGTCCGGGCGCGAGGCGCGCAAGGGCGTGCGCCGCGCCTGGTTCGGCGACGGCTTCGTCGACGTCGCGGTCTACGACCGCGATGCGCTGCGCCCGGGCGACGACCTCCCCGGCCCCTGCATCGTCGAGGAGCGCGAGGCCACGACGGTGCTCGGCCCGCTCGACCGCCTGCGCGTCGACCGCCACCTGAACCTGTGCGTGGCGGTGGGCAGCGCGGTCGCGCGCGAGGTCACGGTGACGCGCGACATGCCGCTGGCGCAGGCCATCGATCGCATCGAGGCCGACCCGATCTCGCTCGAGATCATGTGGAGCCGCCTCGTCAACGTCGTCGACGAGATGTGGCTCACGGTCTGCCGCACCGCGTTCTCGCTCGTCATCTCCGAAGCCCAGGACTTCGCCTGCGAGATCCTGAGCCCCGAGGGCGAAACCCTGGCGCATTCGCCGCGCGCAATGCCCGTGTTCAACCTGACGCTGCCGCGCGCCGTCAAGGCCTTGCTCGAACGCTACCCGGCCGAAACGCTGCAGCCCGGCGACGTGCTCATCACCAACGACCCCTGGTTGTGCGCCGGCCACCTCTTCGACATCGCGATCGTGAGCCCGGTCTTCGTCGAAGGCCGCGTCGTCGGCCTGCTCGGCACGGTGGGCCATGTCGCCGACATCGGCGGCACCAAGGATTCGCTGCAGGCGCGCGAGATCTACGAGGAAGGCCTGCAGATCCCGCCGATGAAGCTCGCCCTGGGCGGCGAGCTCAACGAGACCCTGGTGGCGCTGATCGAGAAGAACGTGCGCAACGGCGAGCAGGTGCTGGGCGACCTGCATTCGTTCATGGCCGCGAACGCGCTCGGCGGCGAGCGCCTGGCCGCCTTCATGCACGAATACGGCATGCAGGACCTGCGCGCGCTGGCCGCGGTCGTGCAGTCGCGCTCCGAAAAAGCCATGCGCGAGGCGATCTCGCGCCTGCCCGACGGCGTATACCGCTCGGAGATGTGGAACAACCCGCTCGGCACGCCGCTGCGCTTTCCGCTCGCGCTCACGGTGGCCGGCGACACGATCGAGATCGACTTCGAAGGCGCGCCGCCGCAGCTCGCGCGCGGGGGCCTCAATTCCACGCTCAACTACACCGCGGCCCACGCCACCTACCCGCTCAAGTGCATCCTCACGCCGCAGGTGCGCGGCAACGCCGGCTGCTACAAGCCCTTCACGGTGAAGGCGCCGGCGGGCTCGATCCTCAACTGCAACTACCCGGCCTCGGTCTCGGTGCGCACGCGCACCGGCTGGTACATCGCGCCCAACATCTTCCGCGCCGTGGCCGAGGCGGCGCCGCGCGCGGTGCAGTCCTTCACCGGGCTGCCGGTGGCGATGGTCATCTACGGCCAGCAGGCCGACGGCCGCATCTATTCCGACCTGCTGTTCTCGGGCGGCGGCCAGGGCGCGAGCGACGGCGGCGACGGCAAGTCGGGGCTGATGTACCCGACCTCGGCGGCCAACACCTCGATCGAACTGATCGAGACCCGGGTGCCGGTGGTCGTGACCGAGAAGGCGCTGCTCCCCGATTCGGGCGGCCCGGGCCGCCAGCGCGGCGGCCTCGCCCAGCGCGTGCGCGTGCGCAAGCGCATCGACGACGGCCTGCCGATGCAGATCTCGGTCTACCCCGAAGGCGTGGGCCTGGCGTTGGACGGCCTCTTCGGCGGCGCACCGGGCGGCGGCGCGAGCGCGGCCGTGCTCGGGCCCGACGGCCAGGCCCGGCACGACTGCGGCACGGGCGAGCTGGTCACGGTGAACCGCATCGACGAGCAGGTCGAACTCGTGCTCGCCGGCGGCTCGGGCTTCGGCAGCCCGGCCGAGCGCGAGCCCGCGGCGCTGGCGCGCGACCTCGAAATGGGTTGGGTGACGCGCGAAGGCGCGGCGCGCGACTACGGCGCCAAAGCTGAATCGCGCTGATTCGAAGTTGGTTTTTCATCCACCCTGGAACGACGAGGAACGAAGCATGGAACGACGCAAGATCCTGAAGGCCGCCGCGGGCACGGCGATCGCCCCCGCGCTATGGACGCTGCCCGAAGCGGCGCGCGCCGCCGCGCGCAAGGTGCTGGTCATCGCCTCGGGCCAGGACATCACGAACTTCGACCCGCATGTGGCCACCGGCTATTCGGCCTCGATGCTGCTGCGCAACACCTACGACGGCCTCGTGCGCACGGTCGGCAACCCGCCGAAGATCGTGCCGCATCTCGCTTCCTCGTGGACGGTGTCGCCCGACGGCCTCGAATACGTCTTCAAGCTCGACCCCACGGCCAAGTTCCACGACGGCAGCCCGGTCACGGCCAACGCCGTCATCTACTCGTTCCAGCGCACGCTGCGCCTGGCCAAGGGCAACGCCTGGATGATCGCCGGCGTCGTCGACCCCAAGGGCATCGACGCGCCCGACGTGCAAACCGTGCGCTTCAAGCTGCTCAAGCCCTTCGCGCCGTTTCTTGCGGTGCTGCCCTGGCAGTTCGTCGTCAACCCGGCACTGGTCGAGATCCACAAGGGCAGCGACGACGGCCAGGACTGGCTGCGCAAGAACATCGCCGGCTCCGGGCGCTTCACCGTCAAGCGCGCCGAGGCCGGCAACCTCTACGAATTCGAGCGCGTTCCCAAGCCCTGGAAAGGCAAGGGCAACCTCGACGGCGCGATCTGGAAGATCGTGCGCGAGACCGCGACCCAGCGCCTGATGCTCGAGCACGGCGACGTCCACATCGCCGTCGACCTGACGAGCGAGGACATGGACTCGCTCGCCAACAAGCGCGGCGTCGTGCGCATCATCGAGCCCGAGTTCCGCACCTTCAGCATCAAGATGAACACGGCCGCGGGGCCGCTCGCGGACCTGAACCTGCGCAAGGCGATCTCCTACGCCTTCAACTACCAGGCCATGCTGAAGTCGGCCGGCTATGCCGACCTCATGGTCGGGCCGCTTCCGGCCGGGCTCATGAACGACCCCAAGCTCGTCGTGCCGCGCACCGACCTGAAGGCGGCCAAGAGCTGGCTCGCCAAGAGCAAGTATGCGGCCGGCGGCCTGAAGCTGAAGATGGCCTACGTGAGCGGCCTCGAGCAGGAGCGCCAATGGTCGCTGGTGATGCTCGACAGCCTGAAGGCGCTGGGCATCGACCTCGACGTGCGGCCGCTGGTCTGGCCCGACGTCGTCTCCTCGGCGCGCTCGCCCGAGACCATGCCCGACTTCTTCCCGGTCTACCAGACCGCGAACTACGCCGACCCCGACAACATCGCCTACGCCGCCTATTCGAGCGAGCGCAACGGCAGCTGGCAGAACCCGGTCTACAAGAACCCCAAGGTCGACGCCTTGATCGAGAAGGGCCGCAGCGAGCGCAACCCGGCCAAGCGCGCGGCCGTCTATGCCGAGTTCCAGCGCGTCATCGTGGCGGACGCGCCGGACATCTTCGGCGTGCTCGAGAAGCGCCGCATCGGGATGCGCGACAGCGTGCTCGACTTCGTCTTCACGCCGGTGGCGAGCAATGCGATCGAGCTCCTCGATCTGTCCTTGAAGTAGGACGCGGAGCCGGCCTTGCTGCGCTACACCCTGCGTCGCCTCGTATTGCTGGTGCCGGTGCTGCTGGGCCTGACGATGCTCGTCTTCGCGATCGGGCGGCTGCTGCCGGGCGACCCGGTGCGGCTGGCCGCGGGCCCGAACGCGAGCGATGCCGAGGTGGCCGCGCTGGCGCGCGAATTCGGCCTCGACCAGCCGATTCCGCTGCAGTACTGGCATTACCTCACCGGGCTGCTGCACGGCGACTGGGGGCGTTCGCTGCAGTCGCGCGGGCCGGTGCTCGACGACCTGAAGGTGTTCCTGCCGGCCACGCTCGAGCTGGTGTTCGCGGCCATGGCGATCGCCATCGCCGTCGGCATTGCGCTCGGGCTGCTCGCCGCGGTCTGGCGCAACGGCTGGGTCGACTACAGCGTGCGCCTGCTCTCGCTCGCCTCGATCTCGATGCCGCGCTTCTTTCTCGGCCTGCTGCTGCAGCTCGTCTTCGCGATGTGGCTGGGCTGGTTCAGCCTGGGCGGGCGCTTTCCCCTCACCGCGAGCCCGCCGCCGACGATCACCGGCATGCTCACGCTCGACAGCCTGCTCGCGGGCGACATGGGCGCCTTCGTCGAGGCGCTGAAGCATCTGGCCCTGCCGGCGCTGGCGATGAGCCTGTCGCCGCTGGCGACCATCACGCGCATGATGCGCGCCTCGACCATCGAGGTGCTGCAGCAGGACTACGTGCTCACCGCGCGCGCCCTCGGCATTCCCGCGGCCAAGCTGATGTTCAAGCATGTGCTGCGCAATGCGCTCTCGGCCACGCTCACGGTCATCGGCCTGTACTTCGGCTGGCTGCTCAGCGGCACGGTGCTCGTCGAGACCGTGTTCGACTGGCCCGGCATCGGGCTGTACGCCACCAAGTCGATCCTGACCCAGGACTTCATGCCGATCATGGGCGTGGTGCTCGTGATCGGCACGCTCTTCGTCGTCTTCAACCTGATCGTCGACCTGCTGTACGGCGTGATCGACCCGCGCGTGAAACTCAAATGAGCGAGCTCGCCCCCGCCTCGACCCGCGGCCAGGCGCGCATGGATGCCCTGCGCCGTGCCGCCTACCGGCTGCGCCAGAGCGGGCTGTCGCTCGTCGGCCTCGTGCTCGTCGTGATGCTGTTGGTGGTCGCTGCGGCCGGGCCCTGGATGGCGCCTTATGCCGATCAGCTGAGCGGTGCCATCGACGCCGCCGGGCGCCTGCAGCCGCCGTCTGCCGCGCACTGGATGGGCACGAACGAACTCGGCCAGGACGTGTTCACGCTCGTCCTCGGCGGCGCCCGCATCTCCTTGTTCGCCGGCCTGGCCGTGGTCCTGCTCGGCGCCGCGGTCGGCACCGTGGTCGGCGCCATCGCGGGCTATCTCGGCGGCTGGACCGACGAGGTGCTGATGCGCTTCACCGACCTCGCCCTGACCCTGCCCGGGCTGATCCTGGCGATGGCGGTGGCCGCGGCGCTCGGCGCCGGCACCGGCAACATGGTGCTGGCCATCGCCATCACCTGGTGGCCCGGCTATGCGCGCCTCGTGCGCGGCGAGGTGCTGGCACGGCGCGAGGATGTCTACGTGCTCGCCGCGCGCGCCCTGGGCGCCCGGCCGGGCCGCATCATGGCGCGCCACATCCTGCCCAACATCGTCTCGCCGGTGATCGTCAAGATGTCGCTGGACGTGGGCTTCGCGGTGCTCACGGTGGCCTCGCTGGGTTTCGTCGGCATCGGCGTGCGCCCGCCGACGCCCGAATGGGGGCAGATGCTGTCCTCGGCCCGCGGCTACCTGCCCGACTACTGGTGGACCGCGATCTTCCCCGGCGCCGCGATCTTCGTCGCGGTGCTGGGCTTCAACCTGCTCGGCGACGGGCTGCGCGACGTGCTCGACCCCAGGTCGCGCCGCTGAAGCAAGATGAGCCTGCTCCACATCGAAGACCTGCATTTGTCGCTGCGCTCGTTCGAGGGCGAGGCCCATGTGCTCGCCGGCGTCGAGATCGAACTCCAGCCCGGCGAAATCTGGGGCCTGGCCGGCGAGACCGGCTGCGGCAAGTCGGTCACGGGGCTCTCGGTCTCGCGCCTCGTCAACACGCCGCCGGCGCGCTATCTCGGCGGGCGCATCCTGTTCGAAGGCCGCGACCTGCTCACGCTCGACGAACGCGCGATGCGCGAGCTGCGCGGCAGCCGCATCGGCATGATCTTCCAGGATCCGTCGACGAACCTGAACCCCTCGCTGCGCGTGGGCGAGCAGATCGCCGACGTCGCGCTCGAAGCCGGCCGCAAGGCGCCCGAGATCCTGGACGTCGACGCGAAAGCCGGCCGCGGCGAGCGCCGGCGCGCGGCGCGGGCGCTCGCGGCCAAGATGCTCGAACGCGTGGGCATCCGCGACGCGGCGCAGCGCGCGCGCGACTACCCGCACCAGTTCTCGGGCGGCATGCGCCAGCGCGTGCTGATCGCGATGGCGCTGGTGGCGCGTCCGCGCCTTCTCATCGCCGACGAGCCGACCACGGCACTGGACGTCACGCTGCAGGCGCAGATCCTGGCCTTGCTGCGCGAGCTCGTCGCCGAGACCGGCACCGCGGTGCTGCTGATCACGCACAACCTGGGCGTGGTGGCGCAGATCTGCAGCCACGTTGCGGTGATGTACGCCGGGCGCGTCGTCGAGTCCGGCCGCATGGACGAGGTGCTGCGCACGCCGCAGCATCCCTACACCCGGGCGTTGCTGGCGGCGCTGCCGCACCCGGGGCTCGAGCGCGGGCGCCTCAGCAACCTGCCGGGGCGCGTGCCCGACCTCGTGCGGCCGCCGCCGGGCTGCCGCTTCGCGCCGCGCTGCGAGCGCGCCCAGGCCGATTGCGACCAGGGCCCGCCGCCGCGCGTGGCCTGCTCGCCCAGCCATCAGGCGGCGTGCCGCCATCTGGAGGGGCGATCATGAGCCTCGAGACCGAGCTCGTGCGGGTGGAATCGGTCTCGCGCCTGTATCCGCTCGCGCGCCGCGGCTGGGGCCGCGCGGCGACCCATCACAAGGCCTTGCGCGACGTCTCGCTCACGCTGCACGAAGGACGCACGCTCGGCCTCGTTGGCGAATCGGGCTCGGGCAAGTCGACGCTCACGCGCTGCCTGCTCGGTCTCGAGCCGGTCGACGACGGGCGCATCCTCTACCGCGGCGACGACATCGCCGCCTTCGACGCCGCGGGCCGGCTGCGCCATGCCTCGCACATGCAGATCGTGTTCCAGGACCCTTATGCGTCGATGAACCCGCGCATGACGGTGCACGACATCGTCGCCGAAGGCATGGTCATCCACCAGCGCGAACTCGGACTGGACGCCGCGGCGCGCAGCGCCAAGGTGGTGCGCCTGCTCGACGACGTGGGCCTCGGGCGCAACCACCTTTACCGCTATGCGCACGAGCTCTCGGGCGGCCAGCGCCAGCGCGTGGGCATTGCGCGTGCGCTCGCGCTCGACCCCGAGTGCCTGATCCTCGACGAGCCGACCTCGGCGCTCGACGTCTCGGTCCAGGCCCAGGTGCTGAACCTGCTGCACGAGTTGCAGCGTGCGCGCGGCTTGAGCTACCTGTTCGTCTCGCACGACCTCGCCGTGGTGCGCTACATGTGCGACGAGATGGTCGTCATCCGCGCCGGCGAGGTGGTCGAGGCGGCGCCCACCGA
>JAGWTS010000291.1 GCA_028868875.1 Burkholderiales bacterium
GGCAGCGCCGACGCCAGCGCCGGCACGTACAGCGGCGCGCGCACGAGGCCGAGCAGCATCTCGCGCGTCAGCACGAGCGGCTCGGCGGCGCCGGTCAGCGGCTGGTGCAGCACGACCGGGCGCGGCAGCGTCGCCAGCAAGGCCTGCCAGCGCGCGCCCAGGTCGGGGTCGCGCGCCCGGCATGCGGCATCGGCGGCGCAGGCGGCGATCAAGGCGTCGAAGGCCGACCCGGCGTCGATCGAACCCGAATCCGGCAGCACCAGCGAGGGCGGGACCACGCCGTCGAGGACGACGCGCCGGACATGGCCGGGAAACTGGCGCAGGTATTCGAGCGCGACGCGCGTGCCGTAGGACACGCCGACGAGGTCGATGCGCTCGGCGCCCAGCCGCGCGCGCACGGCGTCGAAGTCCTGGACCGCGATCGAGGTCGTGAACTGGCGCAGGTCGCCCCAGGCGAGCCGGCCCAGGCGCTCGCGACAGGCCCGCATCGTGGCGACGAGGCGCGCCGGGTCCAGGCTCCGGGCCAGGGGCTCGCCGGGGGCGTCGTCGCCGCAGTCCAGCGGCGCGCTGCGCCCGGTCCCGCGCTGGTCGACGAGCACGATGTCGCGCCGGTTCGAGAAGCGGGCGAGCAGCGCCGCGACCTGGGCCGCGAGGTCGATCGCGCTCTGGCCCGGCCCGCCGGCGAAGAAGAACACCGGATCGGGAAGGGGTCGCCGTGCCAGCGCCGGCAGCACCGCGAAGTGGATCTCGATCGAGCCCGCGGCGGGACGCGCCGGGTCGAGCGGCCGCTGCAGCACGCCGCAGCGCGCATCGTGCTCGACGCCTTCGAGGTGGCAGGCAGCGAGCGGCGCCGCCGCCGCCGGCAGGCCCAGCAGGGCGGCCGCGCCGGCCAGGGCCGCGACGCGGCGGCGCAAGGCTTCAGCCGGCGAGCAGGCGCTTCAATTCGCCGCTCGCGATCAGGCGCGCCAGGTCCTCGGCGCCGCCGACGAGCGTGCCCTTGACGAAGACCATCGGGAAGGTGGGCCAGCCGCTCCACATCTTGAGCGCATTGCGGCGCCGCCAGTCGCTCAGGTAGCTGCCGTATTCGAGGTAGCGGTAGGCCACGCCGGCGCCATCCAGCGCCTTGCGCGCGCGCCGCGGAAACGGGTTCTGGCGCATGCCGACGACGACCACGGCCTCCTTCGCCACGGCCTCCTGGACCTCGCGCAGGATCTCGGACTGATGGCGGGCCACCTTCTCGCGGATCGCGGGGTGGATGCGTTCGGGATCGAGGACGGGACGCGGCATGGGCTGAACTCCTGTGGCCCCGCGAGGTTATCAGGCCGCCGGCCGCGGCCCGAGCAGGCCGCGGCAGTCGGCGCGCTGGCGCCCGGCCACGTCGATGCCCGTGCAGAGCGCTTCGAGGCGCGGCCGCAGCCGGGCCAGCGCCGCGCGCGCCGGCGTGCCGCCTCGCCACGCCAACAGGCTGCGCCCCATGCGCTGCAGCGCCAGCGCGCTGCGGCCGTCGAAGGCGTCGCCGTCGCGTCCGGCCTCGGTCATCAGCGCAATGGCGGTCGATTCGATCGCGCCGGTGTCCGCCGGCGCAAGCTCGACCAGGGCCTCGAGGTAGTCCGCGCCCCACTGCAGCCGCGTCGAGGCGCCGACCGAGGTCGAGTAGGCGCGGCGGTACCAGCCCAGCGCCTCGGCCTTGTGGCCGAGGCGGCGCGCGTTCGCGCCGAGCGCGCTCATCAGGTAGTACGGTGCCGCGCTCTTCGCGAGGTTGGCTTTCAGCAGCGCGTCGCTCTCGCGCCAGAGCCCGGCGCGGTCGAGCGCGAACGCGGCCTCGGGAATCACGGCCTGGCGCTCGTAGCCGTTGCGGATCTCGAGGTCGGCGCGCCGCACCTCGGCGCGCAGGTCCCGCAGCAAGGGCGCGGGCAGGCGCACCCGGAGCGCGGCGTCGGGCTGGTCGAGGCGGGCCAGGTCGACGCGCGCGCGCAGGGCGGCGATGCGGTCGGCGCGCGAAAGCGAGGCATCGGCCGCGAACCGGCGCAAGACGGCGTCGAACGCGCCGATCAAGGCTGGGCGCGCCCGCGCATCGTCGGCCACGAGCACGCCCACGATATGGGGCGCTTCGGCGCTTATCAGGTCCGCCTGGGCCCGGGCCTGCGCTGGGTCGGCGAGGAGCGCGAGCACGCGCTGGCGCAGCCGCGCGTCGGCCTTGACGCCGCGACCTTCACCGCTCGCGGCCAGGGCCTTCAGCCACAGGCGGTTCGACGTCTCGGCTTCGCTCGCCGGGCAGGCCACGGCGAGGTCGACCAGGGTCGCGGCGAGCGCCGACTTCGGCAAGACCTGGCCTTCGTCGGTGTCCCAGGAATAGAAGGCGAGTTCGCGCCAGGCCTCGGCGGCCAGCTTCTTGCCAGCGCGGGCGTCTGCGAGCAGGTCCTTCACCGGGCGCCCGCCGGCGAGGCCGGCCTGCATCAGCGCCAGCACCTGCGCCGGCTCGGCCGCGCCCGGCAGGCGCGTGATCTCGTTGCCGCCGCTGGCGAGCAGCAGCAGGGTCGGATAGGCAGAGACCTTGAAGCGCTGGCCCAGCTTCTGCGCCCCGGGCCGGTCGCCGTCGATGTGGACCGCGACAAAGGACTTCGCGAGCAGCGCGAAATCCTGGCGGTTGAACAGCGTCGCCTCGAGCTGGTTGCAAGGCGGGCACCACCTCGCACCCCAGTACAGCAGCAAGGGTTCGTGGGCCGAGCGGGCCTGGGCCAGGGCGCGGTCGACGTCAACGTCGGCAGCCGCGTCCAGCCAGGCCACGTTGGACGAAGGCCGTCCATGGGCCGGGGCCGCGGCGGCCAGCACGGCCACGAAAGCGCAAGCGAGGAGCACGGGCTTCATGGAAGGACGGCGAAATGCAGGGATCGGCATTCTGCGCGCGCCGCCGCGGCAGCGGCCGCTGCCTCGGGGCTCGAACGCCAAGGGCCCGGAACGCGCCCAGCCCGGCCCGCACCCGGGCGGGCGCCGCGAAGCCGCAAGGACGCGCGAGCTTGGGACGCGGCCGCGCCGCGGCTCATGCGGGAGCGTCGCCGAGCAGGGCCTGGCCGTCGTCGTCGTGCGGCTCGGCATCGTGGCGCGCCAGCGCCATCCAGACCGCGAACGGGGGGCGCCAGGCGCGGCGCGGCGCCGGACGCGCCACTTCGAGCCCGGCGGCATCGGCGAACATCACCCCGTAGGCCGGCGGCAGCTCGTCGGGCTCGGCAATGCCGCGCTCGAGAACGTACCAACACTGGCTCGCCAGCGCGGCGTAGGCCACGCCCTTGGCGGGCTGGCGCAGGTCGGACAGCAGATCGGCGCGGTTGACCTTGATCTCGTGGACGATGGGCTCGACGCAGTCCTCGACCGTCGTGTGGCGGATCGAATAGACGTCCGGCAGCGCCAGCGCCCAGTTCGTGGCGCCGTCCTCGGCCTCGAGCGGAGCGCGCAGCCGCAGCCCGCGCCAGACGACGCGGCCCGCGCGCTGCATCTCGCGCGCGACGCGCCCGACCAGTGCCTCGTGGGCATCGCGCAGCGCGCGGTTGCGCGCCAGCGTCGCCGCCAGCAGCTGCACCCCGGGGTCGGTGACGCGCAAGGTTTCGCGCCCGGCGCCGTCCCAGCTGCGCTCGACCAGGCCCGCGGCCAACAACTCGATCTCGACCGCATCGCGGCAGGGCCAGCCCGCCGAACGCCAGATCTCGCGCAGCCGGCGCCGGTGCACGGCGCCGAGGGCCTGGACCGCGGCCAATTCGGGCGCCGCGCCTAGTCGGTGACGCGAACGCCCTTCCAGAAGGCGATCCGGCCCTTGATCTGCGCCGCCGCCTCCTTCGGGTCGGGGTAGAACCAGGCAGCGTCGGGGTTCGCGTCGCCGTCGACGAACAGCGTGTGGTAGCTCGCCTCGCCTTTCCAGGAGCACATGGTCTTGGTGTTGCTCGGCAGCAGGAACTTCTTGTTCACCGAGTCGGCTGGAAAGTAGTGGTTGCCTTCGACCACCACGGTGTCGTCGCTTTCGGCCACCACGGTGCCGTTCCAGATCGCCTTCATCGTCTTTCCTCCTGCGTCAGGGGCTGCAGCCAGTGCAGCGAGAAGCGGCGCGCCGGGTCGATCCAGACCGCGCCGGTACCGAAGCCCGCCTGCTGCGCCAGCGCGGCGAAGCCTTCGGCCGTGTACTTGTACGAATTCTCGGTGTGGATGCTCGCGCCTTCGTCGAATTCGAAGCGCTCGCCGGCCACCTCGACCGCCTGGCGGCGCCGGCTCACGAGGTGCATCTCGATGCGCTGCAGCGGCGGGTTGTAGAACGCGGAGTGGGCCCAGGCATCCACATCGAAGTCAGCACCCGCTTCGCGGTTGGCCCTCACCAACAGGTTGAGATTGAACCCCGCGGTCACGCCCTGCGAGTCGTTGTACGCGGCATGCAGCAAGGCCGGGTCCTTCACCAGGTCGACCCCGATCAGCAGCGCGCCGCCTTCGAGCCAGCCGGCGAAGCGGCGCAGCAGCGCGACCGCTGCGGCGGGGTCGAAGTTGCCGATCGAACTGCCGGGGAAGAAGCCGATGCGGCACCCGCGCGGCGGCGGCAGGTCGAGGTCGGCGCTGAAGTCGCCGACCACGGTCTCGACCTCGAGGCCGGGATAGTCGTCGCGCAGCGCCGCCGCCGCGCCGGCGAGGTGCTCACCCGAGATGTCGACCGCGACGAAGCGGCGCGGCGCCGCCAGCGCGTCGAGCAGCAGCCGCACCTTGCGGCTCGCGCCAGCGCCAAACTCGACGATCTCGGCGCCGGGCCCGACGCGCCGCGCCAGTTCCTGCGCGTGCGCCGCCAGCATGGCGAGTTCGGTGCGGGTCGGGTAGTACTCGGGCAGCTCGCAGATGCGCTCGAACAGACGCGAGCCGGCGGCGTCGTAGAACCACTTGGGGGCGATGCGCCGCGGCCGCGAGCGCAGGCCGGCCAGCAGATCGGCGGTGAAGGCCGATACGGTCACCGCTCGCACGCGAGCCGCAGTCCGCTGGCCCGCGGAGGCACCGAGGGTGGCAGGCTGCTACGGCAGCCGGGCCGCGCAGGGCCGGAAGGAGGGATCGACATCGTGGGAACTCGCCTTGTGCCGCGTGAGCTTACAGACGAAGCGCCGCCGTGTCTTGCGCGCAACGATTCAGCTCCGCGGCACGGCCAACTCGCAAGCCCACGCCTTCTGCGCCGTCGCCCAACGGCGCCCGGCCGAACGCCTGGTCCGGGGCCAGGCCAGGCGCGCCGACGCCGGCCAGCCCACACGCGTCCACAGCCCGAGGCCGGCCATGCCGCATGGGCCCCCTGCCCATGCGCGAAGCCTTCGGCACCCACAACCCGGGCCGGCTAGCATCGCGCCCCATGAATTCCGCGCGCGCCTGGCTCCTCTTTACCCGCGTCGGCGAGGCCCAGATGCTGTTGCCGGCGATGGCCGCGGCCCTGGCCTGGCTGTGGCTGAGCCCCGAGTCGCGTGCGCTCGCCAAGGCCTGGGTGGGGGCCGGGCTCCTCGTCACCGCGGTCACCACGGCGAGCAAGGTCGGCTTCATCGGCTACGAACTGGGCGCGGCCGCAATCGACTTCACCGGCTTCTCCGGCCACAGCATGTTCGCCGCGCTCATCCTTCCGGTGCTCGCGCGCATCGCCGCAGGGCGCGCCGCCGCGCCCTGGCCGCGCATCGCGGTCGCCCTCGGCTATGCGCTGGCCGCGGCGATCGCCTATTCGCGCATCGTCACCCAGGCCCATTCGACGAGCGAGGCCTGGTCCGGGCTCGCGCTCGGCGGCGCCGCCAGCGCCTGGTCCTTGCTCGCGACGCGGGCCCCAGTGGCCGGCCCGCCGGCCTGGCTGCTCGCCGTGCTGCTGGCCTGGATGCTCGCGATGCCGGTCGGCGCCCCGCCTTCACGCACCCACGACTGGGTCACCGCGATTTCGCTCGAGCTCTCGGGCCGCGCCGCGCCCTACACGCGGCACAAGATGCACCGCGACGCCGCGGCGCAACGCCGCCGCACCAGCCCCAGCGCGTCAGGCGAACACCAGCTCCGGCTCGCTGCATGAGTCCAGGCCGGCCAGCCAGGCGGCGAGTTCGGCCGCGGCGGCGTCCGGTTCCACGACGACCAGGCCGCGCTGCAGCTCGTGGCTCGAATCGAACCAGCCGCAGACGCCGCAGGACGCGGCGGGCTCGCGCGCGCTGCGCAGCGGTTCGGTCGCGGCGCCGGCGCGCCGTTGCAGCCATCCCAGCAGGATCGTGAACATGGGGCTCTCCTCCTGTCCTTTTCGCGGCCCTCGCGGCCGTCGTGGGAGGCATGTTGACGCCGGCCTCGGCACAGCGCCATCGCCCGCAGGGTGGCCCCCGGCCGGGGGCCCCCGCAGTCGGCGCCCTCGCGCGCGGGGACGCGCGTGCGCCTGCGCCAGGCACGAGGCCCCGAGCGGTCGGGGCGCGTCGTGCCCAGCCTCTCAGCCGAAAGGCCGCACGCCGATCAGCAGGCCGTGGAGCCAGAACCCGAAGACGCCCCAGGCCAGCACCCCGGCGCACACGGCCGCCGCGGTGGCGCCGGCGCGGCCCGGCGCATAGACCGTGCCCGCGGCGCGGTCGCGCGCGCGCGCCGCGCGGAAGTCGAGCACGGCCCAGAGCAGGAAGGCCGCAAACAGCACTTCCGCGGCGAGCGTGTTGTTGGCCAGCAGATGGGCGAAGGCCCAGGTCTTGACCCCCAGCACCATCGGGTGGTGCAGGCGCGCCTTGATGCCGTTGCCCGGCACGTAGGCCGCCGCCACGAGCACGAAGGCGACGAGCACCAGCAGCGCCGCGAGGTGGCGCGTCCAGACCAGCGCCGGCCAGAGCACGACCGGATGCTGCCGCGCCTGGCCGAAGCCGACGACGATGAGCGCGAAGCCGGCCAGCGAGAGCAGCGAATAAAGCCCCTTCCACGCATTCGCGCCCAGGCGCGCGCGCATCGCAGCGCGCCAGGGCTCGGCGACGATGCGCACCGAATGCACGCCGAGGAAGACGACGAGGCCGAGCAACATCAACGACATGGGATCCTCCTCCTGAAACGACGTGCGCGCGATTGTCGGCGCTATCCTCGCCGCCCATGACCCTTCGATACCACTGGGAAGACTTCCCCGTCGGCCAGGTGCGCGAGTTCGGCGCCATGCCGGTCACGCGGGAAGCCATCGTCGACTTCGCGGGCCGCTACGACCCGCAGCCCTTCCACCTCGACGCCGAAGCCGCGCGCCATTCGCTGTTCGGCGCGCAATGCGCCAGCGGCTGGCACACCTGCGCGATGGCGATGCGCATGATGTGCGACGCCTACCTGCTGGAATCCGCCAGCCTCGGCTCGCCCGGCATCGACAACCTGCGCTGGCTGAAGCCGGTGTTTCCAGGCGACACCCTGAGTGTGCGCATGGAAGTGCTGGCAGCGCGGCCGATGGCGAGCCGGCCGCAGGTGGGGCTGGCGCAGATCCGCTGGAACGTGCTCAACCAGCACCGCGATCCGGTGATGACGATGGAAGGCTGGAGCATGTTCCGCCGGCGCGAGAGTGCGGTCGGCGAAAATCAGGCCTGAGCCGTTTCCGATCGACCCCCATTGCCATTGACGGACAGCCCGCCATGAACCGACTCTTCAGAACCTGGATCGCCTTCGCCTGCGCCGGCCTCGCATTCGGCGCCGCCGCCCAGAGCGCCGAGCCCAAGATCCTCAACATCTACAACTGGTCGGACTACATCGCCGACGACACGATCGCGAATTTCGAGAAAGAGACCGGCATCAAGGTCCGCTACGACAACTACGACAGCAACGAGGTGCTCAACGC
>JAGWTS010000292.1 GCA_028868875.1 Burkholderiales bacterium
AGCTGCTGGCCGCGCTCGACGCCGGCCCCTTGCGCGGCTGCATCCTGCTGGACGTGCGCATGGAACCGATCTCGGGGCTGCAGGTGCACGACGAACTGGTGGCGCGCGGCGTCGCGCTGCCGGTGATCTTTCTCTCCGGCCACGGCGACATCCGGATGGCGGTGGAGGCGCTGCACAAGGGCGCGCTGGACTTCGTCGAGAAGCCCTTCAGCGACAGCGCCCTCGTCGACCGCATCGAGCGCGCGCTCGCGCGCGAAGCCGCCGGCGAGGCGGCACGCGCCGGCCGCGACGCCGAGGCGGCGCGCCTGGCCAGCCTGTCGGAACGCGAGCGCGAGGTGGCGCAGCGCGTGGCCGCCGGCAAGCTCAACAAGGTGATCGCCGACGAGCTCTGCGTCTCGGTGCGCACGATCGAAGTCCACCGCGCGCGCGTCTTCGCCAAGCTCGAGCTGCGCTCGGCGGCCGAGCTGGCGACGCTGCTGGCGCGCTCTCGCACCTGAGCGAACACAGGCGCGCGCTGCGGCCGTTCCGCGTCGACCCGGGCGGTGAGGCCGGCGGCGGCGGCGGGCAATGGGCGACGCGGACACGCCGCGCGCGGCGTGTCCGGTACAGCGCACAAAGACGCCAGGCGGCGGGCCGCCGCGGCGCACTCATCCGCCGCGGCGGCCCGGCTCCTGCGCGGCCGCGGGCGCGCGCCACGCCGAAGGGCCGCGGGCGACGCCGAAGCAGGCGCGGAAGAAGCGCGTGAACGAGCTCTGCGACGCAAAGCCCAGCTGCTGGCTGATCTGCAGCATCGACAGCGCCGGGTTGCGCAGCAGCTCCAGCGCGCGCAGGGCGCGGTGTTCGTCGAGCAGGCCCTGGAAGCTCGTGGCCTCGGCTTCGAGGTGGCGGCGCAGGGTCCAGCGCGACATCCCCAGGCGCTGCGCGGTGGCCTGGAGCAGCCCTTCGGCGGGCGGTCCGCCGGGCTCGGCCCAGAGCGCCTGCAACTGCTCGCGCACCTCGTCGGCGAGGGCCGGCGCGCCGTCCAGGGTTCCGAGCTGGCGCTCGAGGCGGCGCTGCGAATGCGCGTGCAGCGTGGCGTTGAAGCCGGGTGCGGGGGCGGCCAGCAGGGGCGTGGACAGGCGCAGGCGCAGCGCGGCGCCGGCTTCGCAACGCCAGGCGACGCCGGGCCAGTCGGGCAGCGCGGCGCGCGGCAGGCGATGGCCGAGGACGCACTCGATCGGCGCCGCCTGCCCGACCCCGGCCTGGGCTTCGTAGTGGCGCACGATGCCGGTCAGCAGCTTGAAGTTGCCGAGCGCGCTGATCGAGGCGCCGACGCCCGTGGTCGACGGCAGGTAGTGGAACTCGGCGCCTTCGCCGTCGCTGCGGCCCGCCATCGAGTCGAGCTCGCCGATCGCGGCGCGATAGCGCACGTAGGCGCCCAGAGCCTGGCCCAGGCTCGCGCAGTTGCAGAGCAAGGCGCCGAGGTCGGGCAGCTCGTCGAGCAGCGCACCCAGGCCCGGTGCCTCGGGCGCACGCAGCGGCATCGCGATGCAGCATTCCTGGAAGGTCTGCAGCACGCTGCGGTAGCGCAGCCCGTCCAGCCGCGCCTCCTGGGTCCGGAACTCGGCTTCGCCGAGGCCGGCCTGGCGCCTGAACACCGCCGCTTCCAGGCCGCGCCGCTCGGACGAGCGCGCCATCAGGCGCACCAACCCCATCGCCACGGTCCGCGTGCGCCGCCTTTGCTGCGACATCGTCTTGCGCCTCCTGCAACCGCCCTGCCCAGGCGCGGGGCGCCGGCATTGTCCGTCCCCCATTGTGCGTCTGCTCCCTGGGGTCAAACAACTTGCCCCTTGCCGGCAAGACGGCGCCGGCGCGGCTGCCTATCGTGGCGCACCGGGAATCGACGGCACGAGCCGCCGATTCGACCGCGCCAACAACGAAAAGGAGACCCGAAGATGAAAGCATCCATGACCCGGGGGCTGCTCGCCTGCGGGGCGAGCCTGGCCCTGCTCGCGCCTGCGCTGAGCGCCCTCGCCCACGACGATGCCGCCGCGGCGGGAGCCGAAGCGTCCGCCGACGCGCACACCGCGCGCGGCGGCCCCGGCCAGGAGGGCCGTGCGGCCGCGGTCCGCGCCGCGGCGCTCGTCGCGAAAATGACGCTCGACGAGAAGATCCAGATGGTCCACGGCTGGTCGGTCTGCGGCATCGGCTTCACGGCGCTCGGCTCCGGGCTCAACGGCCCGGGATTCATCCCCGGCATCCCGCGCCTGGGCATCCCCGACATCAACTACACCGACGGCGGCGCCGGCATCGCCGATTGCAGCAGCCAGTCGCTGCCCTTCCATCCGCGCGCCAACCCGGCGGCCACGGCCCTGCCGGCGCCGCTGGCGCTGGCCGCGACCTGGGACCGGCACCTTGCCTACGACTACGGCGCCCTGCTCGCCCGCGAGGCGCGGGACCAGGGCTTCTCGATGGTGCTGGGCGGCTCGATCGGCCTCACGCGCGACCCGCGCGCCGGTCGCGGCTTCGAATTCATGGGCGAAGACCCGCTGCTCTCGGGCGAGATGGTCGCCAGCAAGATCCGCGGCGCGCAGGACGGCCACGTCGTCATCTCGCTCAAGCATTTCGCCGCCAACCAGCAGGAAACCGACCGCGGGACGAGCAACTCGGTCATCGACGAACGCACGCTGCGCGAGCTCTACCTGCGCCACTTCGAGATCGCGGTGAAGCAGGCGCAGCCGGGCTCGGTCATGTGCAGCTACAACAAGCTCAACGGCGACTGGGCCTGCGAGAACGACTGGCTGCTCAACAAGGTGCTCAAGACCGACTGGGGCTTCGCGGGCTTCGTCCAGTCCGACTGGGGCGCGACCCACAGCACGGTCAAGGCGGCGCTCGCCGGGCTCGACGAGGAGGAATACGCGCCGACCTACTTCGGCAGCGCCTTGAAGGCCGCCGTCACGGCCGGCAGCGTGCCGATGAGCCGGCTCGACGACATGGTGCAGCGCAAGCTCCAGGCCTTCATCGCCTCCGGCGTCTTCGACCACCCGGCGCAGGTGCAGCCGATCGACTTCACCGCCGGCGCGGCGCTGGCGCAGAAGGTGGCGTCGGAATCGACCGTGCTGCTGAAGAACAACGGCGTGCTGCCCTTGTCGCGCAGCGTCGCGCGCGTTGCGCTGATCGGTCGCTATGCCGACCGCGGCATGCTCACCGGAGGCGGATCGAGCCAGGTCATCTCGCCCGGGGGCCCGGCCGTCGTCATCAACCCCGACCCGGCCAAGCCGCCCTGCCCGACCCAGCCCGGGCCCGGCAACTGGTGCGAGATCTGGCTGCGCAGCGTGCCGCTGGACGCCCTGCGCGCCGCCCTGCCGCAATCGCAGGTGAACTTTGCCGACGGCAGCGACCCGGCCGCCGCGGCGGCGCTGGCGGCGCAGTCGGACGTCGCGATCGTGCTCGCCGACGAATGGGCCACCGAAGGCAGCGACCTCGCCACGCTGACGCTGCGCCGCAACCAGGACGCCCTCATCGCCGCGGTGGCGGCGGCGAATCCGCGCACCGTCGTCGTGCTCGAGAGCGGCAACCCGATGCTCATGCCCTGGCTCGGTTCGGTCGGCGCCGTGCTGCAGAACTGGTACGCGGGAATCCGAGGCGCGCAGGCGCTGGCCGCGATCCTGGTCGGCGACGTCAATCCCTCGGGCAAGCTGCCTGTGACCTTCCCGGCCCAGCTCGCCGACCTGCCGACCGGCGGCGGCGCCTTCCTCGCCGGCGACGTGCCCTACAGCGAAGGCCTGGACGTGGGCTACCGCTGGTACGACGCCAAGGGCATCGCGCCGCTCTTCCCGTTCGGCCACGGCCTGTCCTACACGCACTTCGACTATTCGCAGATGGAGGTCTCGGCCAACGGCCGCTCGGTGCGTTTCCGCCTGCGCAACAGCGGCGGCGTGGCCGGCGCCGAAGTCGCCCAGGTCTACGCCGGCCTGCCGGCCACGGCAGGCGAGCCGCCGAAGCGGCTGATCGCCTGGAAGCGGGTCGAACTCGCGCCGGGCGAGTCGCGCAACGTCGAGTTGGAGATCCCGCGCCCGAACCTCGCGATCTGGGACAGCGCCAGCGGCGCCTGGAAGGTCGAGCCAGGGGCGTACCAGGTCTACGTCGGATCTTCGTCGCGCGACATCCGGCTGCAGCGCTCGATCGTGCTGCGCTGAGGCTCGGCCTCGCGGCGCCCCCCCCCCCGCGCCGCGAGGCGGGCCCGCATCGAGCGGAACCGGACGGCTTTCGATTCGAGCGCCGCTCGGCCCGGGCCTCGGGCCATGCGGCGCGCGCGGCACCGCCTTCGCCGCGACGGTGCAGGAGGCCCCGCGGAGTGCCGGCTCAGTGCATGCCCATGCGGTTCAGGCTCAGCCCCAGCGCGCGGTCGGTGCCCATGATGTGCGAGGTCAACCAGTCGCGCAGGAAGACGAGCAACGCCTGCGTTCCGACCTTCTCCCCGCTGCTGCTGCGCGCCATCAGCTCGGCCACCTGCTGGAACAGCAGCCGATGCTCCTGTTCGTGCGCGTCGAGACCGGGGTAGCCGGCGCGCCGCATCAGCTCCTCCTCGAAGGCGAAGTGGCTCTCGGTGTAGTCCACCAGCCGCGTCAGGGCGACGGACTCGTCCCAGGCGTCGATGCCGGCCTCCAGCGAATCGCCGAGTTGGTTGAGGATGCCGACGAGGATCCGGTGCTGCTGGTCGATGGACGCGACGCCGACCGAAAGCAGGTCGGACCAGGGCATGATGGGCATGGTGGATTGACTCCAGGTGCTCAGATTCGCGCCGCGCCGGCGCTCGCGGAAGCCGCCGATTCCAGCAGCCGCAGCGTGCCGTCCACGAGCCGGCTGTCCGCCGTCTGCGGGTCACGGCTGCGCCGGAATTCGATCGCGTCGCGCAGGCACTGCATGCGGTGTTCGATCTCTTCGTCCAGGGTGGCGAGTTCGCCATGCTCGAGCGCGTCGGCGGGCAGGATCTCCTGGCCCTGCGCCAACGCGTCCTCGACCCCGGCATAACGCAGCGCGCGCACCAGCGGATCGACCTCGGCGAGCCAGAGCGCCGCAGCCTCGCGCACGGTGTCGTTCTCGTCGAAGGGCATCGACAGCAGGACCAGGACGCGCGACAGCACGGCGTGCAGCTGACGCAGCGCGCGCCCGACATCGGCGGGCCCGCGTACCGGAGCCTGGCGCTGCGGGCCGATCGAGGGGTCGCGTGCGAGCGCGATCACGCCGCTGACCAGCGCGGGCGCGAATTCGCCCGGCACCACGCGGCTGCAGACGGCGGCGCGCTGCGCACCCATGCCGATGCGGCTGAGGTGGTCCGAGACGGCCTCGGCAAAGCCCAGCGCCTGCGCGGCCGGGTCGAGCGCCGGCTCGCGCAGGCCGCGCGGGAAGCCGCGCCCGTTCGGGCGCTCGTGCGAGTTGGCGACGAGTTCGGCGATGCGCGGCTCGCAACCGGTCAGCTCCCGGATGCACAGCGCACCGAGTGCCGGATGGCGCTGACGCGCGAATTCCGCCTCGCTGCCCGCGGACTCATCGGGCAGGTAGAGCAGGCCCACGTCGTGCAGCAGTCCGGCGCGCAGCAAGCGGCGCTGTTCGGCCTCCCCCAGGCCCAGCCACTGGCCGGCCACCACGGCGACTGCGGCGACGGCGATCGAATGGGTCAGGCGGTCGCGCTCGCCGAAGCGCAGCACGGACAGCAGCAGCAACTCCTGGGGGTCGAAGGCCAGATCGCCCAGCAGTGCCAGCAAGGCCTCGCGATGCGGGGCCAGCAGCAGGCCGAAGTCCGGCGCGCGCGCACCCAGGGCATCCAGGCTCGCCATCATCGCCAGCGTCGAGACCGGGTCGAGCGCGGTCACGCACAGCTCGATCGGCCTGAGCAGTTCCCGATCGGCGAGCCTGGCCATCAAGGCAGGGGCGACCGGTTGCCGTCGCGCCCAGAGCATGAGGCCGTTCGAATCGTAGATGTCCTCGGACGAATGGATCTCGCAACGGCCCGCCGCGCACAGGATCGATGCGGCGAGGAAGCGGTTGGTCCGGAGAAAGGACGAGCGACCCGTGTAGACCGGGGGCAGCACGGGCCCGGGGGGTGAAATCGACATGACGGTCCGAGGTCGAAGGCCTGTGCGATTGTCCCCGGTGGCCGGGCGCGGGCGCGACCGGTCGGCGGCTGCGGTGTGCAGGATCGCACTCGGGGCGCCGCGACGTGGCTGCAAGGGCGACCCGACGCGTGGGCGCGGCGCGGCTGCCGCCGCGTGCCGCGCACCGCAAGGCTTGCGCCGGCGCGATGCGGCCGATCGCTCGCCCTGTCCGGCGCCCGCGCCCGCGCTTGCCCGGGCGCCGGGGCGGCACAACAATGACGTATTCCACTCATTTGAAAACCTATGCGTCTGCTGCTCGCGGAAGACGAATCCGAACTCGCCGCCTGGCTCGTGCGCGCCCTGCGGCAGGGCGGCTTCCAGGTCGACTGGGTCGACGACGGCCGCTTCGTGCGCCGCAGCCTGCAGGCCACGCGCTACGACGCGCTCATCCTCGACCTGGGGCTGCCCGGGCGCGACGGCCACGCGGTGCTGGAGGAACTGCGCGAGCGCGGCCTGCAAGTGCCCGTGCTGGTGCTGACGGCACGCGATTCGCTCATCGAGCGCGTCAGCAGCCTGCACCAGGGCGCCGACGACTTTCTCGCCAAGCCTTTCGAGCTGGCCGAGCTCGAGGCGCGGTTGCTCGCGCTCATCCGGCGCGCACGCGGCAGCGAGCACCCGCGCCTGGCCTGCGGGCCGCTCGCCTACGACACCGGCAGCCGCGAGTTCCGAATCGGCGCCCAGACCCTGGCGTTGACACCGCGCGAGCACGCCGCGCTGCTGGCGCTGATCCAGCGCAGCGGCGAGGTGGTCTCCAAGCAGGAGATCCTCGAGCGTGTCTTCTCCGACGAGCAGGACGTGCACCCTGCCGCGGTCGAGGTACTGGTGCACCGGCTGCGCAAGCGCCTGGCCGAAGCCCCGGTGCAGATCACCACCCTGCGCGGCCTGGGCTACGTGCTGCAGCCGGCGCCCGCGCATGGCTGAGCGCCAGCGCGGCAGCCTGCTGCGGGTGCTGCTGGGCGTGCTGCTGCCGGCGCTGGCGCTGCTGCTCGGCGCCGAATGGTGGGCGAGCTGGCGCAGCGCCGTCGACGCCGCCAACGCCGCCTACGACCGCTCGCTCCTCGGCGCCGCGAAGGCGGTGGACGCCAACCTCTCCACCGCCAGCGGCGGCCTCGGCGTCGAGCTGCCCTATCGGATGTTCGAGTTCTTCGCGCTCACCGCGAGCGGGCGCGTGTACTTCCGGGTCGGCACCGAGGACGGCCTCGTGGCCATCGGCAACACCGACCTGCCGCCGCCGCCGCGGCCCGCCGTCACCGGCCGGCCGCAGTTCAGCGACGCGGAGTATTTCGGCGAGCCGGTGCGCATCGCCTCTTACGCACGGGTGCTGGATCCGCCGCTCGCCGGCCAGGGGCCGGGGCAGCGCGTGCTGATCCAGGTGGCCGAGACGCTGGAGTCGCGCCGCGCCTTCACCTGGGCCTTGATGCGCCAGGCGCTGGCGCGCGACATCCTGCTCGCGCTGGCGGCCGCGGCCTTGCTCTGGCTCGCCGTGCGCTGGGCGCTGCGGCCGCTGGACCGGCTGCGCAGGGAGGTGCAGGCGCGTGCCGCGGGCGACCTCGGGCCGCTCGCGCCCCGCGGCCTGCCGGCCGACGTGCTGCCGCTGGTGGAAGCGCTCAACCACCATGTCGAGCGCCACCGCGAGGAGGCGCAGGCGCGCCGGCGCTTC
>JAGWTS010000014.1 GCA_028868875.1 Burkholderiales bacterium
GGGCTGCAGACCATCGCGATGGCCTCGCAGCGCGTCATCGCCGGCGAGGCCGAGGTCTTCGTCGCCGGCGGCGTCGAGAGCATCTCCTGCGTCCAGCAGGAAATGAACACGCACATGCTGGCCGACCCGGCGCTGCAGAAGGCCAAGCCCGAGATCTACATGAGCATGCTGCAGACGGCCGAGAACGTCGCCAAGCGGTATGGCATCGCCAAGGAGCGCATGGACCGCTACGGCGCCGCGAGCCAGCAGAAGGCCTGCGAAGCGCAGGAGAAGCGCCTCTTCGACGCCGAGATGGTGAGCGTGACGACGACCGCCGGCGTCGCCGATCCGGTGCTGGGGCTGCGCAGCAAGCAGGTGACGGTGAGCGCCGACGAAGGGCTGCGCCGGGGCACCACCTACGAGAGCATCAAGGACATCCGCCCGGCGATGCCGGGTGGCGTCGTCACCGCCGGCAACGCGAGCCAGTACAGCGACGGTGCCGGCGCCTGCGTGGTGGTGAGCGAGCGTTATGCGCAGGCCAAGGGCCTGAAGCCGATCGGCCGCTTCCTCGGCTTCGCGGTCGCCGGCTGCGAGCCCGACGAGATGGGCATCGGCCCGGTCTTCGCAGTGCCCAAGGTCTTGTCGCGGCTGGGCCTCAAGGTCGACGACATCGACCTGTGGGAACTCAACGAAGCCTTCGCGGTGCAGGTGCTGTACTGCGCCGACAAGCTCGGCATCCCGATGGACCGGCTCAACGTCAACGGCGGCGCGATCGCGATCGGCCACCCTTACGGCGTGAGCGGCCAGCGCCTCACCGGACACGCCTTGATCGAAGGCAGGCGGCGCGGCGCCAAGCGGGTCTGCGTCACGATGTGCATCGGCGGCGGCATGGGCGCTGCGGGCGTCTTCGAGGTGCTGTGAAGGTCTTGCGCACGCCCGACGAGCGCTTCGCGGCGCTCCCCGGATGGGGCTGGGCGCCGCGCTACATCGACCACGACGGCCTGCGCGTTCACTACGTCGACGAAGGGCCGCGCGCTGCCGACGTCACCGCGCTGTGCCTGCACGGCAACCCGAGCTGGGGCTACCTCTACCGCCACATGCTGCCGGTGTTCACGGCCGCCGGCTTGCGCGTCGTCGTGCCCGACCTGGTCGGCTTCGGCCGCAGCGACAAGCTCGACGATCCGGCCTGGCACCGCTTCGAGTGGCACCGCAACCAGTTGCTGGCCTTCATCGACACGCTCGAGCTGAAGAACATCCTGCTCGTCTGCCAGGACTGGGGCGGCCTCTTCGGACTCACGCTGCCGATGGCAAGACCCGCGCGCTTCACGCGGCTGCTCGCGATGAACACGACGCTGGCCACGGGCGAGGTCAGCGTGGGCTTTCGCCAATGGCGCGCCTATTCGAATTCGCAGCCCGATCTGCAGGTCGGCCGGCTGCTGCGCCGCGGCCGGCGCGAGATGAGCGAGGCCGAGGCCGCGGGCTACGACGCGCCGTTCCCCGACGCCGGCTACAAGGCGGCCTTGCGCGCCTTTCCCGACCTCGTGCCCGATGGCGCCGATGCCCCCGGCGCCGCCGTCTCGCGCGCCGCGATCGATTTCTGGCGCGAGCGCTGGCAAGGCGCGAGCTTCATGGCCCTCGGCATGCAGGACCCGGTTCTCGGCCCCGAGACCATGCGCGCCTTGCACGCGGGCCTCCGCGGCTGCCCGCCGCCGCTCGAAGTGGCTGAGGCCGGGCATTTCGTTCCCGAATGGGGCGCGCCGATCGCGGCCGCGGCCCTGAAGCACTTCGACCTCGCATGAAGGTCGACCTCGAAACGATGCGCGGCTTCTTTGCACTCGCGCCTTTCATGGTCGACCTGGGGGTCGAGGTCACGGCGGTGGACGAAGGGCGGGTGAGTACGCAGATCGCCCTTGCCGAGCGCCATCTGCAACACACCGGCCAGGCCCATGCCGGCGTCACGGCGACGCTGGCCGACCACTCGATGGGGGCGGCGGCGCAGACCCTGGCCGCCGACGGCTTCTGGGTCGTCACCGCCGAGTTGAAGACCAGCCTGCTGCGCGCCGCCAAAGGCGAGCGCCTCGTCTGCGAAGCCCACGTCATCAAGCCCGGGCGCCAACTGAGCTTCACCGAAGCCGAGGTCTGGGCCGAGAGCGAAGGCCGGCGCGTGCTCGTCGCCAAGGCCTCGGCGACGATGGCCCTGGTCGCCAGAACCTGAGAGAAAGTCCGCCTCATGCGCGCCACGCTCGACTTCCTGCTCGACGACTGGCTCGGCGTCACGTCGCTGCTCGCGCGGCCGCGCTTCGCCGACCATTCGCGCGAGACCTTCGCCTCGGTGCTCGACATCTGCGAGCGCATCGCGCGCGAAAAATACGCGCCCTTCAACCGCCGCGCCGATGTCGAGGAGCCGCGCTTCGACGGCGAGCGCGTGCACCTGCCCGAGACCACCCACGCCGCGCTCGCGGCCTACGTCGAATCGGGCATGCTCGCCGCGGCGCAGGACTATGAGCAGGGCGGCATGCAGCTGCCCTGCGTCATCGAGATGGCGGCCAACGCCTTCTTCAGCAAGGCCAGCGTCGCGATGGGCGGCTACGCGATGCTCACCAGCGGCAACGCCAACCTGCTGATGGCCCATGGCACGGCGCTGCAGCGCGAGGTCTTCGCGAAGAACGAATTCAGCGGCCGCTGGTTCGGCACGATGTGCCTGTCCGAGCCGCAGGCCGGTTCGTCGCTCTCGGACGTGGCGACGCGTGCCTTGCCCGACGGCGAGGGCCACGGAGCCGATCCGCTGGGGCCGCGCTATCGGCTCAAGGGCAACAAGATGTGGATCTCGGGCGGCGAGCACGAGATCACCGAGAACATCGTCCACCTCGTGCTCGCGAAGATTCCCGGGCCGGATGGCAAGCCGGTGGCCGGCACGCGCGGCATCTCGCTCTTCATCGTGCCGAAGCAACTCGTGGACGAGCGCGGCGAGCTGACCGGCGAGAGCAACGACGTGGCGCTGGCCGGCCTGAACCACAAGCTGGGCTTCCGCGGCACGACCAACACGCTGCTCAACTTCGGCGAAGGGCGCTTCCCGGTGCGCGGCGGCGCGGGGGCAATCGGCTACCTCGTCGGCCGGCCCGGCGAAGGCCTGCGCTGCATGTTCCACATGATGAACGAGGCGCGCATCGGCGTCGGCCTCGGCGCGGTGATGCTGGGCTATGCCGGCTACGAAGCCAGCCTCGACTACGCGCGCCAGCGGCCGCAAGGCCGGCCGATCCAGGGCGGCGGCAAGGACCCAGGCCAGCCGCCGATTGCCATCATCGGCCATGCCGACGTGAAGCGCATGCTGCTGGCGCAGAAGAGCTACGTCGAAGGCGGGCTCGCGCTCGAGCTGTATTGCGCGCGCCTCGTCGACGAACTCCACACCGGCGCGGCCGAGGCGGCGCGCGAAGCCGGGCTGCTGCTCGAGGTGCTCACGCCCATCGCCAAGAGCTGGCCCAGCGAATGGTGCCTGGAAGCGAATTCGCTCGCGATCCAGATCCACGGCGGCTACGGCTACACGCGCGACTTCATGGTCGAGCAGTACTGGCGCGACAACCGCCTGAACATGATCCACGAAGGCACGCACGGCATCCAGGCGCTGGACCTGCTCGGGCGCAAGGTCGTGATGGACGGCGGCGCCGGGCTGAAGCTGTTCGCCACGCGCGTCGACGCGACGATCGAACGCGCCGGCCACGTCGGCGGGCTGGCCGGGCGCGCGAACGAGCTCGCCGCCGCCCTGCAACGCCTGGGCGCGGCGACGAAGGCGGCCTGGGCCAGCGGCGTCGCCGAAGAAGCGCTGGCCAACGCCACGCCTTATCTGCAGGCCTTCGGCCACGTCGTGCTGGCCTGGATCTGGCTCGACGTGGCCCTGGCCTGCGGCGACGCGCGCGCCGGCCAGCTCGCCGCGATGAACTACTTCTACGCCTACGAACTGCCCAAGATCGACGCCTGGCTCGGCGTCGTGAGCCGGCGCGAAGCGCTGTGCCGCAACATGCGTGACGAGTGGTTCTGAAGTCCATGTCGGCAGCCAAACGCATCGAAGCGCTGGTCTGGGTGCTGATCTATGCCGGCCTGCTGCTGCTCTGCCTGGGATTGTTCGTTCGCAGGCAGGCCGCGGCGCTCGGCCATACGATGATCGTCGTCGGCGCTTTGCTCGCCGCTGCGGGGGTGCTGCTGATCTGGCTGCGCTCGCGCATCAAATCCTGATCCCCACCCGCCTCGAGAGAAAGACCCAAGCCATGAGCACACCGGTCCAGAAGTTGTTCGACCTGACGGGCAAGACCGCCCTCGTCACCGGCGGTTCGCGCGGCCTCGGGCTGCAGATCGCCGAAAGCCTGGGCGAGGCCGGGGCCAAGATCCTGCTCACCTCGCGCAAGGCGGCCGACCTCGAAGAAGCCGCGGCGCATCTGCAGGAGCGCGGCATCGACGCGCGCTGGGTCGCGGCCGACGCCTCCAACCCGGCCGACATCCAGCGCGTCGTCGACGAGGCCATGCAGCGCCTGGGGCGCGTCGACATCCTCGTCAACAACGCCGGCGCCACCTGGGGGGCGCCGGCCGAGGACCATCCGCTCGAGGCCTGGGACAAGGTCATGAACCTGAACGTGCGCAGCCTCTTCCTGTTCGCGCAGGGCGTGGCCAAGGCCAGCATGATCCCGAACGGGGGCGGGCGCATCATCAACATCGCGTCGATCGCGGGCCTGGCCGGCTCGATGGAAGTCAAGTTCATCGCCTACGGCACGAGCAAGGGCGCGGTCGTCAACTTCACCCGCACGCTGGCCGGCGAATGGGGCCCGTACGGCATCACCGTCAACGCGCTCGCCCCCGGCTTCTTCCCGAGCAAGATGACGCGCGGCACGCTCGAACGCCTGGGCAGCGAGCGCCTCGCGGCGGCGAGCCCCTTGCGCCGCATCGGCGACGACGACGACCTCAAGGGCGCGGCCCTGCTTTTCGCCAGCGCCGCGGGCAAGCACATCACGGGTCAGATCCTGGCCGTCGACGGCGGCGTCTCGGTGGTCCACGCCGGCGGCTGAAGGCGCGCGATGCAGTTCAAGAGCCACATCCCCTTCGTCGAGCTGCTCGGCATGGAGCTGCTGCGCTTCGAGCCCGGCGAGTGCGAGCTCGCGCTCACGCTGCGCGAGGAACTCACCAACTCCTGGGGCGTGGCGCACGGCGGCGTCACGATGACGCTGATGGACGTGGCGATGGCCCATGCCGCGCGCACCCCGCTCGCGGACGGCGGCGAGCCGCAGCCCAGCGTCGTCACGATCGAGATGAAGACGAGCTTTCTGCGCCCGGGCCAGGGCCGGCTCGTCGCCCGGGGCCGGCGCCTGCACCGCACCGCGACGATGGCCTTTTGCGAGGCGCTGTTGCACGATGCGGACGGCCAGCTCGTCGGCCATTCCACCGGCACCTTCAAGTACCTCGCAGGCCTGCCGGTCGACGGCGGGCGGCGCATCCAGCGCACCCACGCATCCGACTAGGAGTGAACCGCACCATGCAGAACCGCCAGATCGTCCTCGCTTCGCGCCCGAGCGCCGCCGCCTCGGTCGACAACTTCCGCCTCGTCCAGAGCCAGACCCCGGCGCTGCAGAGCGGCCAGGTGCTGGTGCGCCACCACTACCTGAGCCTGGACCCCTACATGCGCGGGCGCATGAACGAGGGCAAGAGCTACGCCGCGGCGCAGGCGCTGGACACGGTGATGATCGGCGGCACCGTGGGCGAGGTCGTCGAGTCGCGCAGCGAGGCCTTCAAGCCCGGCGACTCCGTGCTCGGCATGGGCGGCTGGCAGGAGTACTCGGTCGTCGACGCCGGCCAGCCCGGCATGCTGCGCAAGGTCGACACCTCCACGATCCCCGCGTCGGCCTACCTGGGCGCGGTCGGCATGCCGGGGGTCACGGCCTGGGTCGGGCTCAACCACATCATCGGGGCCAAGGCCGGCGAGACCGTGGTCGTCGATGCCGCCAGCGGCGCGGTCGGCAGCGTCGTCGGCCAGCTCGCGAAGGCGCGCGGCTGCCGCGCCGTGGGCATCGCCGGCGGCGCCGAGAAATGCGCCTACGTGCGCGACGAGCTGGGCTTCGACGCCTGCATCGACTACAAGGCGGCGCGCGATTTCAAATCCTTGGCGGCGGCGCTGGACGCGGCCGCTCCCGGCGGCGTCGACGGCTTGTTCGAGAACGTCGGCGGCCTGATCCTCGACGTCGTCCTCTCGCGCATGAACGCCTTCGGCCGCATCGCCGTCTGCGGCATGATCTCGGGCTACAACGGCGAGCCGATTCCGCTGGCCGATCCGCGCCTCGTGCTGACGCAGCGCCTGAAGATGCAGGGCTTCATCGTCAGCGAGCACCTGGCGCTGTGGCCGCAGGCGCTGGCCGAGCTCGGCGCCGGTGTTGCCTCGGGCAAGCTGAAGTACCGCGAATCGGTGGCGCAAGGGCTGGAGAGCGCGCCCGCGGCCTTCATCGGCCTGCTGGCCGGGCGCAATTTCGGCAAGCAGATCGTCAAGCTGGTGTGAGCGCAGGCGCGGCCCCGGAGCAGTCCTGGCCAAGCTGGGGCTGGCAGCGCTTTGCCGAGCTCGGGGTCGACAACCTCTACGACGCCCTTGCCCTGCGCTGCCGCGTCTTCGTGCTCGAGCAAGGGCCTTACCAGGACCCCGACGGCCTCGACCGCGGTGCCTGGCATCTGCTGGGCCGCAGCACCGGCGACGCAGGCGAGGGCGGCTTGATCGCCTACCTGCGCCTTGTCGACCCGGGGCTGAAGTACGCCGAGCCGTCGATCGGCCGCGTCGTCACCGCCGCCGAATGGCGCGGCCGCGGCCTGGGCCGGCGCCTCGTCGCCGAAGGCGTGGCGGGCTGTGCGCGCCTGTGGCCCGGGCGCGCCATCCGCATCAGTGCCCAGGCGCACCTCGAGCGCTTCTACGCCGGCTTCGGTTTCGCCGCGGTCGGCGCGCCGTATCTGGAAGACGGCATCCCGCACCTCGAGATGCTGCGCCCCGCCGATTGAACGAACCAACGAACCCGACGAAGGAAGGCCGATGACCGAGTTGATCCTGCACCAATACGAAGGCTCGCCCTTCGCCGAGAAGGCGCGGCTGATGCTGGGCTTCAAGGGCCTGGCCTGGCGCGCGGTGGCGATCCCGCAGATCATGCCCAAGCCCGATCTCGTCGCGCTGACCGGCGGCTACCGCAAGACCCCGGTGCTGCAGGTCGGCGCCGACGTCTATTGCGACACCGCGCTGATCGCGCGCCGCCTCGAGCAGGAGGCCCCCGAGCCGACGCTGTTCCCGGCCGCCGCACCGCTGGCGCCGATGCTGGCTCAATGGGCCGATACGACTCTGTTCTGGACCATGATTCCGGTCGCGATGCAGCCCGCCGGCATCGCGAAGATCTTCGCCGGGGTCGGGCCCGAGGTCGTCAAGGCGTTTGGCGCCGATCGCGCTTCGTTCACCAGCGGCATGCGGCGCCAGAGCTTCGTCGACGCCAGCGCCAACCTGGGGCTCATCCTCGCCCGCTTCGAATCGCAGCTCGGCGACGGCCGGCGCTTTCTCTTCGGCGATGCGGCCTCGATCGCCGACTTCTCGCTCGCCCACAACCTCTGGTTCCTGCGCCGCGCCGGCCTGCGCGAGGCCTGGATCGACCGCCACGGCTCGGTCTCGGCCTGGTTCGACCGCGTGCTCGGCTTCGGCCACGGCACGAGCCGGCCCCTGGACGCGGCCCAAGCCCTCGCGATCGCCGCCGCCGCGCCCGGCCATGCGGCTTGCGAGGTCGGCCCCGGCCTGGGCTTCGAGGCCGGGGCCGCGGTCACGGTGGCCGCCACCGATTACGGGGTCGATCCGGTGGCCGGCCGCCTGGTCGGCCTCACGGCAGAAGAAGTCGTCGTCGAGCGGCGCGACGAACGCGCCGGGGCCGTGCACGTGCATTTCCCGCGCACGGGCTATCAAATCCGCAAACAGGAGGCAGCATGAACGCAGACTGGGCCGGCCGCACCGCGGTCATCACCGGGGCCGCATCGGGCTTCGGACTCGAGGCCAGCCGCATCGCGGCGCGGCGCGGCATGAACGTCGTGATGGCCGATGTCCAGCCCGACGCGCTGGAGCTCTCGGCGCACGAGATCGAAGGCCTGGGCGCCCAGGTGCTGGCGCTGCGCGTCGATGTCTCCAAGGCGGCCGAGGTCGAGGCCCTGGGCGAGCGCACGAAGGCGCGCTTCGGCGCCCCGCACTTCGTCTTCAACAACGCCGGCGTCGGCTCGGGCGGCCTGATCTGGGAGCATTCGCTGAAGGACTGGGAGTGGGTCATCGGCGTCAACCTGATGGGCGTGGCCCATGGCGTTCGCGTCTTCACGCCGATGATGCTGGCCGCGGCCGCGGCCGACCCCGCCTACCGCGGCCACATCGTCAACACCGCGAGCATGGCGGGCCTGGTCAACATGCCCAACATGGGCGTCTACAACGTCACCAAGCATGGCGTGGTCTCGCTCAGCGAGACCCTGTTCCAGGACCTGGCCCTCGTCACCGACCAGGTCCAGGCCCATGTGCTGTGCCCCTTCTTCGTCGCCACCGGCATCTTCAAGAGCGAGCGCAACCGCCCGGCCGACCTGAGCGAAGCGGCGGCGCCGACGCGCAGCCAGATGATCGCCAAGGCGATGGGCGAGAAAGCCGTCGGCAGCGGCAAGGTCACGGCGGCGCAGGTCGCGCAGTTCGTCTACGACGCGATGGACGAAGGCCGCTTCTACGTCTTCAGTCATCCGCACAGCCTGGGCGCGGTGGAACAGCGGGCGCAGGACGTGGTGAGCCTGCGCAACCCGACCGATGCCTTCGCGAGCCGGCCCGAGATCGGGGCCCAGCTGCGCGAGGCGCTGCGCGCCAAGGGCTGATCGGGTCGGCCCGCGCTGGCGGGACTGTCCTGGACCTACCCCTTTCCATCGCGCAAGGGCCTAGCGGAAGGTTGCGCGGTCGGCATCGCCGAGGCGGCCCGCGATCTCGTCCAGGCTGAGATCGGTGTCGCGCAGGGAAGGCCGGGCGAGCGGGGCGCGCACCCTGGCGAGGAGGCGACGGTGCGAGCGGCCTTCGGCGTCGAAGCCCGTTTCGTTGGCCGAGCGGCCGAATAGCAGTTGGCAACCGCGCGCGACCGCGCTGCGGACCCCGCTTCAGCAGCCCAGCGAGGCGGCCTGCAGCGGCCGATGCGTCGTCGCATCGGTGACGACGAAGACGACGCGGCGCGGGTGCTGCGC
Organism: Burkholderiales bacterium; assembly: GCA_028868875.1. GTDB lineage: Bacteria > Pseudomonadota > Gammaproteobacteria > Burkholderiales > Burkholderiaceae_C > Rubrivivax. The sequence continues at coordinate 9,226 of JAGWTS010000014.1, forward strand.
CACGCCTTGCGACACGTCCAGGCTCAGGTTCGCGCCGGCCTGGGCGTCCCACGGCGACACCGGGCGATAAAGGCGGACGACCGCGTCATGGTGCAGCGTGGCCCCGGCGTTCTCGCCCGCGCCGACCTGGGTCTGGTAGCCGTCTTCGACGACGGCCCAATAGCCGTCGAGGCGCAAGGGCGCCGCGGCCGAGGCGTCGATGCGGGCGCTGACACGCTCGCCCTTGCGCTCCAGAGTCAGCGTCACCGGGCTGATGGCCACGCCGGGCAAGGGCGATCGAGACCAGTCGGGCCAGTCGCGGCCGTTGACGACGACCTGGGGCGTGTAGACCGAGTTCGAGCCGGCTGCGCGGGCGATCTGGTATTGGCGCGCCGTGGCGTCGGCGCTCGCGAAGCGGTCGATCCAGCCCAGGCGGTCCCAGTAGTCGACGTGCAAGGCCAGCGCGATCAGGCCCGGGCGGTTCTTCAAGCCCGAGAGCCAGCGCTCGGCGGGCGGGCAGGAACTGCAGCCCTCGGAGGTGTAGAGCTCGACGACGACGGGTGCCGCGGCAGCCGAGCTGGCGCGGCAGACCGGCTCCGCCGCGCTGCCGAACGCGACGGCGAGGGCGCTGCAGGCAAGGGCGGTGGTGGTGATGCGCTTGCGGTTCATGGGCGGGACTCTGGAGCTCGGATCCCTGCGGGTCGGATGGCCGCGGCCGCTTCTTACGGCGCCCGCGGCGGCTAAACTCCGCCGCCTCGCCAGTTGCCATCCTCGTTTCTTGGACAAGATCGTTCTGCAAATCGCCGCCGAGCTCAAGGCCCGGCCGCAACAGGTGAAAGCGGCCGTCGACCTGCTCGACGGCGGCGCCACCGTCCCCTTCATCGCGCGCTACCGCAAGGAGGCCACCGACGGCCTCGACGACATCCAGCTGCGCGAGCTCGACACCCGCCTGGTCTACCTGCGCGAGCTCGAGGCGCGCCGCGCCGCCGTGCTCGAAAGCATCGAATCGCAGGGCAAGCTGAGCCCCGAACTGCGCGCCGCCGTCGAGGCCGCGCCGACCAAGCAGGAGCTCGAAGACCTCTACCTGCCGTTCAAGCCCCGTCGCCGCACCAAGGGAATGATCGCGCGCGAAGCGGGGCTGGAGCCGCTGGCGGACAAGCTGTTCGCCGATCCGACGCTGGATCCGCTGGCCGAGGCGCCGGCCTACATCAACGCCGAAGGCGGTTTCTCCGACGCCCACGCAGTGCTCGACGGCGTGCGCGACCTGCTCTCCGAGCGCTGGGCCGAGGACGCTGCGCTGGTCGGCGTCTTGCGCGAATGGCTGTGGTCCGAAGGCCTGCTGCGCAGCAAGCTTGCCGAAGGCAAGGACGGCAACCAGCCCGATGCCGCCAAGTTTCGCGACTACTTTGACTACGCGGAAGCCATCCGCACCGTGCCGAGCCACCGCGCGCTCGCGGTCTTCCGCGGCCGGACGCAGGAATGGCTGGACGCCAAACTCGCGCTCGACGAGGAAGTGCTTCCCGGCCGCCCGAGCCAGGCCGAAGGGCGCATCGCGCGCCAGCTCGGCTGGAGCCATGCCTCTCGCCCCGGCGACGAACTGATCCGCAAGACCGTGGCCTGGACCTGGAAAGTGAAACTCTCGCTGAGCCTGGAGCGCGACCTCTTCACGCGCCTGCGCGAAGGCGCCGAGACGGTGGCGATCAAGGTCTTCGCCGACAACCTGCGCGACCTGCTGCTCGCGGCGCCGGCCGGCAAGCGCGTCGTGATGGGGCTGGACCCCGGCATCCGCACCGGTGTCAAGGTGGCGGTGGTCGACGACACCGGCAAGGTGCTGGCGACGCACACGGTCTACCCGCACGAGCCGCGCAACGACTGGGAAGGCTCGCTGCACCAGCTGGGCCGCCTCGTCGCGACGCATGGCGTGACCCTGATCGCGATCGGCAACGGCACTGCGAGCCGCGAGACCGACAAGCTCGCCGGCGAGCTGCTGCAGCGCGTGCGCAAGATCGCGCCCGAGATGCAGATCGACAAGGTGGTCGTCAGCGAAGCCGGCGCTTCGGTCTATTCGGCGAGCGAATATGCGAGCAAGGAGCTGCCCGACCTGGACGTGAGCCTGCGCGGCGCGGTGAGCATCGCGCGCCGGCTGCAGGATCCGCTCGCCGAGCTCGTGAAGATCGACCCCAAGAGCATCGGCGTCGGCCAGTACCAGCATGACCTGAACCCGAGCGGCCTCGCGCGATCGCTCGACGCGGTGGTCGAGGACTGCGTCAACGCCGTCGGCGTGGACCTGAACACCGCGTCGGCGCCTTTGCTGGCGCGCGTCTCGGGGCTCTCGCCCGCGGTCGCGAATTCGATCGTGCGCTGGCGCGACGCACATGGCGCCTTCCGCAACCGCCAGCAACTGCTCGAAGTCTCGGGGCTGGGCCCGCGCACCTTCGAGCAGGCGGCCGGGTTCCTGCGCATCCGCGGCGGCGACAACCCGCTCGACCTGACGGGCGTGCACCCGGAAACCTATCCCGTCGTCGAGCGTCTGCTCGGCGGGCGACCGGTGGCCGAGCTGATGGGCCGCAGCGACGTGCTGCGAACGCTGCGCCCCGAGGCTTACGCCGACGAGCGCTTCGGCGCCATCACGGTCAAGGACATCATCGCCGAGCTGGAGAAGCCGGGGCGCGACCCGCGCCCGCATTTCGAAGTCGCGCGCTTCAACGAAGGCGTCGACGACATCGCCGACCTGAAGCCCGGCATGCTGCTCGAAGGCACGGTGAGCAACGTGGCCGAGTTCGGCGCCTTCGTCGACCTCGGCGTGCACCAGGACGGGCTCGTCCACGTCAGCCAGATGAGCCACAAGTTCATCAAGGACGCGCGCGAGGCGGTGCGCACCGGCCAGGTCGTCAAGGTGCGCGTGCTCGAAGTCGACCTCGCACGCAAGCGCATCTCGCTCACGATGAAGCTCGACGCCCCGACACCATCGGTGAAGACCGGTGACAACGCCTACCGCCCAGCCGGCCGCGGCGAGCGCGCGCGCGGCCAGGAAGCGAGCGGCCAGAGCGCGATGGCCGCGGCCTTCGCCAAGCTAGGCAAGCGTTGACGCGGGCTTTGCGGCTGTACGCCGGGCCGCGCGCCCGGGCTCAGTTGCGCGAGCGCGGGCTGAAGCCGGCCGACGTTCGCGTCATCCCGGCCGCGGCCGGCGGCCCGAAAGGGCTGGTGCTGAACCCGCTCGACCGCTTTCTCTTCGGCCATTGGCTCGCCGGCAGCACGCAGACGCTGCATCTGCCCGGCGCTTCGAGCGGCGCCTGGCGCCTGGCCTGCGCCTGCCGCGCCGACGCCGACCGGGCGCTGGCCGAATTCGCCGCCGACTACATCGCCCAGACCTATCCGCACGAACCCGGCAAGGCACCCGCCGCGGCCGAGGTGAGCCGGATCTTCGGCGAGCGGTTGCAGGACCGGGTCGGCGACCATGGAGCCGAGATCCTCGCCCATCCGCAGCGCCGCCTCCATGTCTTCGCCAGCCACGGCCGCGGCCTGCTCGCGCGCCCGGGGCCTTGGCGCACGCCGCTGGGCTATGCCGGCGCCATCGCCGCCAACCTGGTGAGCCGGCGCGCGCTCGGTGCCTGGCTCGAACGCGTCGTTCTCGGCGACCCGCGCGATGAACTGCCATTCCCGCTCGGCGACTTCCGCCACCGGCGCGCCGCGCTGACTCCGGCCAACCTGCAAAGCGCCGTGCTCGCGAGCTGCACGATTCCCTTCTGGCTCGAAGCCGTGACCGACATCCCCGGCGCCCCGCCCGGCGCTTACTGGGACGGCGGCATCACCGACTACCACCTCCACCTCCACTACGCGGCGATGGGCGAGGGCCTCGTGCTCTACCCGCATTTCGAGCCGCAACTGGTGCCGAGCTGGTTCGACAAGCACCTGAAAAACCGCCATCGGGCGACCCCGTTCCTCGACAACCTGGTGCTGCTCGCCCCGAGCCCCGAATGGATCGCGACCTTGCCCGGCGGCCGCCTTCCGACCCGCCACGACTTCAAGACCTGGGTCGACGACGACGCCGCACGCCAGCGCGCCTGGCGCCTTGCGGTCGCCGAAAGCGCGCGTCTGGCCGATGATTTCGAGCATATCGTCTCGGCGCGCTCGATCAACGACGCGCTGCCCCTGATCTAGAATCAGGCCGCTTCGATCCACCTTCAGCAAGAGCAAGAAAGGCAGCACGGGTTATGACACCGCGGACTAGTCGCTTCACCAGCCCCTTAACCGCCGCGTAGCCGTTCGCCCCTGCTCCTGAACGACCAAGCGCGGCATCCCCCGCGCTTTTTTCTTGCCCGAGGTTTTCCAAAATGATCCAGATCACGCTGCCGGACGGCTCCCGGCGCGAATTTCCCGGCCCCGTCACGGTGGCCGAAGTGGCGGCTTCGATCGGCGCCGGACTTGCCAAGGCCGCGATCGCCGGCAAGGTCGATGGCCGTCTCGTCGACACGAGCGAACGCATCGAAGCCGACGCGGCTTTGGCCATCGTCACCGACCGCGACCCCGAAGGCCTGGAGCTGATCCGCCATTCGACGGCCCACCTGCTCGCCTATGCGGTCAAGCAGCTCTTCCCCGAAGCCCAGGTGACCATCGGCCCGACGGTCGAGAACGGCTTCTATTACGACTTCGCCTACAAGCGCCCGTTCACGCCCGAGGACCTGGCGGCGATCGAGCAGCGCATGGCCGAGCTGGCGAAGAAGGACGAGCCGGTCGTGCGCCGCGTCCTGCCGCGCGACGAGGCGGTGGCCTACTTCAAGGGCCTGGGCGAGCATTACAAGGCCGAGATCATCGAGAGCATCCCGGCCGACCAGGCCGTGTCGCTGTACCGCGAAGGCGGCTTCGAAGACCTCTGCCGCGGCCCCCACGTGCCGAGCACGGGGCGCCTGAAGCATTTCAAGCTCATGAAGGTCGCCGGCGCCTACTGGCGCGGCGACCAGAACAACGAGCAGTTGCAGCGCATCTACGGCACGGCCTGGGCGACGAAGGACGAACTGCAGGGCTATCTGCGCATGCTCGAGGAAGCCGAGCGGCGCGATCACCGGCGGCTGGGGCGCGAGCTCGACCTGTTCCACCTCGACGAGCATTCCCCCGGCACGGTGTTCTGGCACCCCAAGGGCTGGACGCTGTGGCAGGAGGTCGAGCAGTACATGCGCCGCGTCTACCGCGAGAACGGCTACCAGGAGGTCAAGGGCCCGCAAATCCTCGACCAGGGGCTGTGGGAGAAAACGGGCCACTGGGGCAAGTACCGCGAGAACATGTTCACGACCGAGTCGGAGAAGCGCGAGTACGCGTTGAAGCCGATGAACTGCCCCGGTCACATCCTGATCTTCAAGCAAGGCATCAAGAGCTACCGCGACCTGCCGCTGCGCTACGGCGAGTTCGGCCAGTGCCACCGCAACGAGCCCACGGGCGGGCTGCACGGCATCATGCGCGTGCGCGCCTTCACGCAGGACGACGGCCACATCTTCTGCACCGAAGACCAGATCCTGGACGAATGCGTGGCCTACACGGCCTTGCTGCAAAAGGTCTACAAGGACTTCGGCTTCAGCGACATCATCTACAAGGTGGCGACGCGGCCGGACGCCCGCATCGGCAGCGACGAAGTCTGGGACAAGGCCGAGCATGCGTTGATGGAAAGCCTGCGCCGCTCCGGATGCGACTTCATCGTCTCGCCCGGCGACGGCGCCTTCTATGGCCCGAAGATCGAGTACACGCTGAAAGACGCGATCGGCCGCCAGTGGCAGTGCGGCACGATGCAGGTCGACTTCTCGATGGCCGAGCGCCTCGATGCGGTCTACGTGGCCGAAAGCGGCGAGCGCCTGCACCCGGTGATGCTGCACCGGGCCATCGTCGGCAGCTTGGAGCGTTTCATCGGCATCCTGATCGAGCAGCATGCCGGTGCCTTGCCGGCCTGGCTCGCGCCGGTGCAGGTGGTGCTGAGCCCGATCACCGACGGGCAGCAGGAATACGTCGCCGAAGTGGCGAAAACGTTGCAAAAACAAGGAGTTAGGGTCTCGCTTGATTTGCGCAACGAAAAAATAGGATATAAAATCCGCGAGCATTCGATGCAAAAGGTTCCGTACATCCTCGTCGCAGGCGACAAGGAAAAGGCAAACGGGGCCGTTTCGGTGCGCGCCCGGGGCAACGTCGACCTCGGGGTGATGGCACTGGCCGACTTCCAAACCAAGCTCGCCAGCGACATCGCCCTGAAGGTCTAGCCGTCGCCCCCCGGCGCGCTTCGTTCATTGTTGGGTGGCCCAGCTTGCCTATGGGTCGCGCGAAGGAGTCGACACATCGCTACTTTCATGGACCGCCGCACGCCGAACGCGGAGCGCAAGCACCGCTTGAATCGGGAGATCCTGGCGCCGAGCGTGCGCTTGAACGGGGTGGAGAACGAACCCCTGGGAATCGTCCCCACGATCGAGGCGTTGCGAATGGCGGGCGAGCTGGACGTGGACCTCGTCGAGATCGCCGCCGCGGCGGATCCGCCGGTGTGCCGCTTGATGGACTACGGCAAGTTCAAGTACCAGGAACAGAAGAAGGCCGCCGAAGCCAAGTCCAAGCAGAAGGTCATCGAGGTCAAGGAAGTCAAGTTCCGGCCCGGTACCGACGAAGGCGACTACGCGATCAAGATGCGCAATCTGCGCCGCTTCATCAGTGAAGACGGCGACAAAGGCAAGGTCACGCTGCGGTTCCGGGGTCGCGAGATCACGCACCAGGACATCGGCATGCGCCTGCTGGAGCGGATTCGCGACGAACTGGCCGATGTCTCGGTGGTCGAGCACATGCCCAAGCTCGAAGGACGCCAGATGATCATGGTGCTGGCGCCCAAGAGAAAGTAGAGAATACGAAGTTGCGCTCGTTCCGCGGTCTGGTCACCGCGGACGAGTCGAGAAGAAGCCGCTGCAAGGCCGGACAAGCACTCCGTCGGAGTCGCCTGCAGGGGTGTCAAGAGAAGGAGCATTCAATGCCCAAGATGAAGACCAAGAAGAGCGCGGCCAAGCGGTTCCGCGTGCGTCCGGGTGGCACCGTCAAGCGCGGCCAAGCCTACAAGCGCCACATCCTGACCAAGAAAACGACCAAGAACAAGCGCCACCTGCGCGGCGCCGTCAACGTGCACGAGACCAACATGGGCCACATCGCTGCGATGATGCCCTTCGCCGGTCTTTAACCACAACGCAGAAGGAGCACACACATGCCTCGCGTCAAACGTGGTGTCACGGCACACGCCCGCCACAAGAAGATCCTGGCCCTCGCAAAGGGCTTCCGCGGCCGCCGCAAGAACGTCTTCCGCATCGCCAAGCAGGCGGTGATGAAGGCGGGGCAATACGCCTACCGCGACCGCCGTACCCGCAAGCGCGTCTTCCGCCAGCTGTGGATCGCCCGCATCAACGCCGCCTCGCGCGAGTTGGGCGTGACCTACAGCAAGTTCATGGCCGGCCTGAAGAAGGCGAATATCGACATCGACCGCAAGGTGCTTGCCGACATGGCCGTCAACGATCCGGCCGCTTTCGGCAGCATCGTCGAGAAGGTGAAGGCCCAGTTGGCTTGATGTCACTGCCTCCGCGGCCCACGCGCCGCGCGGGCCCGTCCAGCGTACGAAGGCCGTCACCTCGGGGCGGCCTTCACTTTTTTGTGATCCATGAACGACCTTGAACAGCTCGTGCAAGGCGCCGTCGTCGAGTTCGACGCCGCGCCCAGCCCGGCCGAACTCGAGAACGCCAAGGCGCGCTACCTGGGCCGCAGCGGTCGCGTCACCGAACTGCTGAAAGGCCTGGCCGCGCTCGACGCCCAGGCCAAGAAGGCGCGCGGCGCCGAGATCAACCAGGCCAAGGCCCGAATCGAAGCCGCCTTGAACGCCAGCCGCGAGCGCCTGGCCGAAGCCGAGCTCGCGTCGCAACTGCAGGCCGAGGCGCTGGACGTGACCCTGCCCGGGCGCCGTCGCGGCACCGGCGGGCTGCATCCGGTGAGCCGGACGATCGAGCGCATCGAGGCTATCTTCGCGTCGATGGGTTTCGACGTCGCCGAAGGCCCCGAGATCGAGACCGACTGGATGAGCTTTACCGCCTTGAACAACCCGGAGAACCATCCGGCGCGTTCGATGCAGGACACCTTCTATGTCGACGTGAAGGACAGCGAAGGGCGCTGGCTCAACCTGCGCCCGCACACGAGCCCGATGCAGGTGCGCTACGCGCGCGCTCACGCCGCGAAATATGCCGGCGCGGCGACCATGCCCGAGATCCGCGTCGTCGCCCCGGGCCGCACCTACCGCGTCGACAGCGACGCGACGCATTCGCCGATGTTCCACCAGTGCGAAGGGCTGTGGATCGGCGAGAACGTGAGCTTCAAGGACCTGAAGTTCGTCTTCATCGAGTTCATCCGCCAGTTCTTCGAGACCGACGACTTCGACGCCCGCTTCCGGCCCTCGTTCTTCCCCTTCACCGAGCCTTCGGCCGAGATCGACATCGCCTTCCGCAGCGGGCCGCTGGCCGGGCGCTGGCTCGAGGTGGCGGGCTCGGGCCAGGTGCATCCGAACGTGGTGCGCAACTACGGGCTGGACCCCGAGCGTCACATCGGCTTCGCCTTCGGCATGGGACCGGACCGCCTCGCCATGCTGCGCTACGGCGTTTCCGACCTGCGCCAGTTCTTCGAAGGCGACCTTCGTTTCCTCACCCAGTTCAAGTAAGCGCGATGCAATTTCCGGAATCCTGGTTGCGCGAGTTCTGCAACCCGCCGATCACCACGCAAGCCCTGGCCGATCTGCTCACGATGTCGGGCATGGAGGTCGAGGAACTGCGCCCCGTGGCGCCGCCTTTCAGCGGCATCGTCGTGGCCGAGATCGTCGAGGCCCAGCCCCACCCGCAAGCCGACCGCCTGCGCGTGTGCAAGGTCAACGCCGGCGGCGAGCTGCTGCAAATCGTCTGCGGCGCGCCGAATGCGCGCGCCGGGCTGCGCGCGCCGCTGGCCCTGGTCGGCGCGCAACTGCCGCCAGGCGCCGACGGCAAGCCCTTGCAGATCGGCGTCGGCAAGCTGCGCGGCATCGAGAGCCGCGGCATGCTGTGCTCGGCCAAGGAACTCGGCATCGCCGACGACCACGGTGGCCTGCTCGAGCTGCCGGCCGACGCGCCCGTGGGCGCCGACATTCGAGCCTACCTGAACCTCGACGACCATGTCTTCACGCTCAAGCTCACGCCCAATCTGGCGCATGGCCTGAGCGTCTACGGCGTCGCGCGCGAGGTCTCGGCGCTCACCGGCGCGCCGCTGCTCACCCCGCTCATCGAGCCGGTGCAGCCCGGCCACGACCAGCGCCTGCCGGTCGAGGTGCAGGCCCCCGAGCTCTGCGGCCGCTTCTCGGGCCGCGTCGTGCGCGGTGTCAACACGAAGGCGAAGACGCCGCAATGGATGGTCGACCGCCTGGCGCGCTGCGGCCAGCGCAGCGTCACGGCCCTGGTCGACATCTCGAACTACGTGATGTTCGAATACGCGCGGCCGACCCACATCTTCGATCTCGACCGCATCCACGACAAGCTCATCGTGCGCTGGGGCCGGCCGGGCGAGACGCTCGAACTGCTCAACGGCAACACGGTCACGGTCGATGAGCAGGTGGGCGTGATCGCCGACACCCAGGCCGTCGAGTCTCTGGCCGGCATCATGGGCGGCGAGGCGACCGCGGTCTCCGACGAAACGAAGAACATCTACATCGAAGCCGCCTTCTGGTGGCCGGAAGCGGTGGCGGGGCGCTCGCGCCGCTTCAACTTCTCGACCGAGGCCGGGCACCGCTTCGAACGCGGCGTCGACCCGGCGCTGACGGCCCTGCACATCGAGCGCATCACCGCGCTCGTGATCGAGATCTGCGGCGGCAGCGCGGGCCCGATGGACGACCAGGTGCTGCGACTGCCCGAGGCGGCGCCGGTCAGCTTGCGCGTCGCGCGCGCCTGCAAGGTGGTCGGGATGCCGATCACGCAGGAGCAGTGCACGCAGGTCTTCGCGCGCCTGGGCCTGCCGTTCACGGAAGAACCGGGCCGCATCACGGTGCGCCCGCCGAGCTGGCGCTTCGACCTCGAGATCGAGGAAGACCTGATCGAAGAGGTGATCCGCGTCATCGGCTACGACAGGCTGCCCGCGACGCCGCCGATCGCCCCGGTGACCGCCCGCGTGCGCCCCGAGGCGCGGCGCGGAGTCTCGGCGCTGCAGCACGCGATGGCCGCACTCGACTACCAGGAGACGATCAATTTCGCCTTCGTCGAGGAGCGCTGGGAGCGCGAACTGGCAGGCAACGACGATCCGATCAAGGTGCTGAACCCGATCGCCGCGCCGCTGGCGGTGATGCGCTCGAGCCTCGCCGGCAGTCTGATCGCGGTGCTGCGCCACAACCTCGCGCGCAAGGCCTCGCGCGTGCGCGTGTTCGAGGTCGGCCGTGTCTTCAAGCGCAACCCGCAGGCCGCCGAAGGCCCGCTTGCGGTGGCCGGGGTCGACCAGCCGGCGCGCCTCGGTGGCCTGGCCTACGGCAGCGCCGAGCCGCTGCAATGGGGCGAGAAAGAGCGCGCGGTCGACTTCTTCGACGTCAAGGGCGACATCGAGTCCCTGCTCGCGCCGCTCGAACCGGTCTTCGTCGCCGCCACCCACCCGGCCCTGCACCCGGGGCGCTGCGCACGCATCGAAGTGGGCGGGCACGCGGTCGGCCATGTCGGCGAACTCCATCCCAGGTGGCGCCAGGCCTACGACCTGCCGCAGGCGCCTGTGCTGTTCGAGCTCGAACTCGTCGCGGTGCTCGAGCGGCGGGTTCCAGCTTTCGAAGCGCTGCCGCGCCAGCAGGCGGTGCAGCGCGACCTCGCGCTCGTGGTGGGCGAGGGCGTGGCCCACGATGCCTTGGTCGAGTGCCTGGCTGCCGACCCGCTGATCCGCGCCGCGACGCTGTTCGACGTCTACAAGCCGACGGCACCGCAGCCCGGAATCGGCGCGGGCGAGCGCAGCCTGGCGGTGCGCATCGAACTGCTCGACGACGAGAGCACCCTTACCGACGAGCGCATCGATGCCGCGGTAGCGGCCGCCTTGGCGCGTGCCCAGGCCGCCTTCGGCGCGCGCCTGCGCGCCTGAGAACGAGCGACGGAGACAACAAGACATGGACGACGAAGATCCTTCCGCAGAGCGCGTCATCCTGCCTTCGCTGGAGACGCCGACGCTCACCAAGGCCGAACTGGCCGAGCTGCTGTTCGACCGCCTGGGCTTGAACAAGCGCGAGTCCAAGGACATGGTCGAAGCCTTCTTCGAGATCGTGCACGGCAGCCTCGTCGAAGGCTGCGACGTCAAGCTCTCGGGCTTCGGCAACTTCAATATCCGACGCAAGGCGCCGCGCCCGGGGCGCAACCCGCGCACCGGCGAGTCGATCCCGATCAAGGCCCGCCATGTCGTGACGTTTCACGCCAGTCACAAACTGAAGTCGCTCGTGCAGGGGGATACCCCGACCGACGAAGACTTCGAGTAGAGTCTGCTTTTGCCGATGGATCCCATTGATTTCAATGGAGAAAGCGCTGCCCGTCATCCCCGCCAAGCGGTACTTCACCATCGGTGAGGTGAGCGAACTGTGCGCGGTCAAGCCCTACGTTCTGCGCTACTGGGAACAGGAGTTCACCCAGCTCAAGCCGATGAAGCGGCGCGGCAATCGGCGCTACTACCAGCACCACGAGGTGCTCCTGATCCGGCGCATCCGCGAACTGCTGTACGACCAGGGATTCACGATCAGCGGCGCCCGCAACCGCCTTGCCGATGGGCCGATGCGCACGGGGCCGGAGGCAGGTGCGGCCTCCGCGGAAGGGGCCGCCAGCGCCCCGGCGGCCGGGCTCGATCCCGAGATCGTCGTGGCGGCAGAAACGTCCGCGACCGACGAATTCGGCGCCGAAGCCCTGCGGGCCGAGCTGATTTCGATCCGCGAGCTGCTGACCGCCTGAGAGAGACGCCGGGCAGGCTATAATGCGAGGCTTCGTCGGGGTGTAGCGCAGCCTGGTAGCGCACTTGCATGGGGTGCAAGGGGTCGCGAGTTCGAATCCCGCCACCCCGACCATATGAATCAACGGGTTAGCTCTCAAAAGGGGCTAGCCCGTTTGGCTTTCTGGGCCTGGCAGTCGCGCTGGCGCCCTTTCGCTTACCTGCGCGGGCTACGCCGGAGCCGGGCGTGCGCCCCAGGTTCGATGAATTTGCACGGTCGACGCATGATCTGACGCAAAACCGCAACCCTTCGTTCTTGATTGATTGCGGGTAAACCCTATAATTTCGTCAAAGAACGGGTCAAGTCCGACGCCGTCCAACGAAGGAAGATCATGTCAATCGCGTCAATGAGCTTCGGTCATTCAAACGCCCGTGGATTCGGCCTGCACTCCGTCGGAGCGCAGATATCGCGCTTCGTGCATTTCGTGGTTGATTCGTTCGAAAAATTCGAATTCAGTTCTGCCCGCTCCGAGCTGAACATGTCGCCGCAAGCCGTGCTGGCCTGGGCCAACCGGATCCAGGACTCCGACCCGGACCTCGCTTCCGATCTCCGGGCAGCGGTATTCCGCGGGCAGAACTGAGCGCCCTGTGCTTGCCATCGAACGCCGCGCAGCCGACGGGGCGTTCGGGCGTGGTTCTCGCGCCCTCAGGTGAAGAGCCAAACGTAGAGCAGGGTCGCGGCGACGATGGCCGACACGAGTGCGACGACCCCGATGAAGCTGCCTTCGGCAAATGCCTTCGTCATCTGGACGGTATGCGGGGAAATTCGCGAGCGCGTCATGGAACCTCCTTCGAACCGGGCGAGGGTCGAGCCTCGCATGCCTTGTGCGGCCCGTCCCTCGGGGCCCAAGTTACGCCGCGCCGGCCGCTCGAACAAGAGGCGACGCGGCTTCGCCTTGCGCTGGATCAAGAACGCGGCCGCCTCGCCCCGTGCCCGACTGCGCCACGAGGACAGGCGCGCTGGGGAATAATCGGTGGGCGTGCGAATGCCGCCCGGCCTGCCTTCGCGACGGGCCGTCGAACCGTCTCCTGCGGGCCGTGAGCGGCCGGCTCCCGCCCCCCCCCCCGAGCGCCCCATCCAGATGTCCGAATCCGCCTCCGCGACGATCCCTTCTTCCCCGCGCATCGAATCCGGGAGCCTGGGCATGACCGCGCTCGAATTGCGCGCCAGCATCACCCTGGCCTCGATCTACGGGCTGCGCATGCTGGGTCTGTTCCTGATCTTGCCGGTGTTCTCCATCTACGCGGCGACGCTGCCCAACGGCAACGACCACGCGCTCGTCGGCCTGGCGCTGGGCATCTACGGCATGACCCAGGCGCTGCTGCAGATTCCATTCGGCTTCGCGAGCGACCGCTTCGGGCGCAAGAACGTGATGATGGTCGGCCTTGCGGTCTTTGCTGCCGGCTCGTTCATGGCCGGGAGCGCGCACACGATGGAGGCCATCATCGTCGGCCGCGCGGTGCAGGGCGCGGGCGCGATCTCGGCCGCGATCTCGGCCATGATCGCCGACTCCACCCGTGCCCAGCACCGGACCAAGGCGATGGCGATGGTCGGCATGACCATCGGCACGAGCTTCATCGTCTCGCTCGTCGGCGGGCCGCTGTTGTTCCGCTGGATCGGCGTGCCGGGCATGTTCGACCTCACCGGCGTGCTCGCGCTGGTCGCGATCGGCGTCGTGCGCTGGGTCGTGCCGGATGTGCCGATGGCCGCTCCCGCCGAAGGCCTGGCTTCGGCCGATGCACGCGCCTCCGTGTTCGCGCCGCCGCTGCTGCGGCTGCACTTCAGCATCTTCTGCGTCAACTTCATGCAGATGGCGATGTTCGTGGTGGTCCCGCTCGCACTGCTCCATGACGCCGGCATCGAGACGAACCACCACTGGATGGTCTACCTGCCAGTGACGCTCGGTTCGTTCCTGATCGCGGTGCCCGGCATCATCTGGGCCGAAAGCCGCGGTCACATGCGCGCCGTCTTCGTCAGCGCCGTACTGCTCCTGGCGGCGGTGATGTTCGGCTTCGCGTTTGGCTACGACCGCACGGTGCCGCTGATCGCAGCGCTGTTCTTCTTCTTCGTCGGCTTCAACGTGATGGAGGCGCTGATCCCCTCGCTCGTCTCGCGCACCGCGCCGGTCGCGCGCAAGGGGCTGGCGATGGGCGTCTACAACACCGCGCAGTCGCTCGGCCTGTTCGCCGGCGGTGCTCTCGGCGGCCTCATCGCCAAGGTCGGATCGGATCGCGCGGTGTTCCTGGCCTGCGCCGCGCTGGCGCTGGCCTGGACGGTGGTGGCCTGGTTCATCCAGCCGCCGCCGCGCCACGCCGGCTGATGCCGCCTACTTGCCGACCACGACCTCGCTGATCTGGATCACCGGGCTGAGGTCGGTGTAGTTGGCGATGTCGGCCATGATCTCCTTCACGTGCGGGCCGAACGCCGCCTGGAAGCCTTCGACCGAGTCGCAGAAGATGTGGCACATGCCGACGTAGGTCGGCGGCGCGCCCGGGTGGTCGCCGGCCAGGCCCTTGTCCACGGTGTAATAGCGGCAGGCGTCGCCCATGCGCGCCTTGACCAGCGGCATGTGCTTGTCCTTGTAATAGCCGTGATCGAACCGGCTGCCGGGCTTGTTGGGATACATCACGCTCACCTTGATCATCGTTCGTCTCCGGGGTTGCGGCCTTGCGGGCCGGTGAAGCTGCCGATGTTGCCCGAGCCACCCAAGCGCCTGCAAGAGACCCAGGCGGCGGCTGAGACAATCGCGCTTTCGCACTGCCGCGGGAATCCCGCATGACGATCGAACTCTCCAAGGAAGCGCGCCAGCAGGCGATCGCCTCGATCGAGCGCTATTTCGCCGCCCACATGGACGAGAAAATCGGAAACATCGCCGCGGGCGCCCTGCTCGGCTTCTTTCTGGAAGGAATCGCACCTTCGGTCTACAACCGCGCGGTCGCCGAGGTTCAGGAGCGGCTGCAGGCGCGGGTGATGGAGGTCGACATCGAGGTCCACGAGGACGAGTTCGGCTACTGGCGCAAGTTCGAACGCAAGCCGCGATGAAGACGGGGCAGGGCGCAGGGATGTTTGCGGGACCGCCGGGTCGGATCCGCATCGGCGGTTTGCTCGTTTTCGTGGTCGGGATGGTCGCGGCGCTGGCCGTCTACCTGTTCACCCCGCCGTCGCACGCGGATGATTCGGCCACCAGCTGGCAGATCGTCGGCGGCCAGACCTTCACGGGTGACGAGGGCAACGCGCGCGATGACCAGCAACTCGCGCGCATCGGCGGCCAGGCGGCCGTCTTTGCCGTCACATTCAACCGTTGGCTCGCTTCGCTCTGGCATGGGCGGCGCTTGGCCTGGACCCTGGCGCTGCTGGCGGCGGCGGTCGCTGCGCTGTGTTTCCACATCGCGGCGCTGATGGCCGAGCCGCTCGACGACTGATTCAGTCGTTGGCGCGGCTGCCGGCGGGCAAGCCCAATTGCAGCAGCCACCAGCGCCATTTCGAAACGGCGTGGTAGGCCAGGTTGTGCACGCCGGGGGTGGGAACCGGCACGCCGCGCCGCATTTCCTGGGTGAAGGACCGCGCGCTTTCCGTGCTCGGCGGGCAGTTCCAGTTGCGGCCATCTTCGACGCTGCAGGCCTCGAACTTGGCCGAAGGTTCGGCTGCGCCGACGCGCCAGAAGACGACTTCGCGGTGGGCCTTGAGCGCGCGGTAGCGCAGGCGCTCGCCAGCCGCGAGTTCGCCATGGCAGCGGCTGCCTTGCCAGACGCCGTCTCGGCATTCGGCGGTGAACACGGTGCGTTCGCCATCGAGCGTGAGGCAGTCGCTGGCCCAGGCCAGTCCGAGCAAGAGGCCGACCACAGCGGCGACGAAAAGCCAGATCCGCAGCGGCGAAACGGCCCGCGTCCGCGCGGCGGGCCGCGTTGCGGAGGGAGCCGGTTTCGCAATCGTTGCGGTCAAGCGGGGCCCTTCGGACTGTCGGGACTCTTGATGGGGCAGGTCGCGGGGGACCGGTGCGCGCCAGGCGCCGACTCGCGTCAGCTCCGGCGATTCCGGCCCGACTGCGTTCAGCGCAGCGACACCTCGACGCGCCGCGCTTCGGCGGCCTCACCGCTGCCGGTCGCCCCGGCAGCGGGCTTCTCGAGCGCGATCTTGTCTTTGGCGATGCCGGCCGCCTCGAGGGCGTCGCGGACCGCAAAGGCGCGCTGCTTGGCCAGTTCCTCGTTCTTTGCGGGGTCGCCGCTGGAGTCGGCGAAACCGGTCACGACGGCCGTCTTGCCTTCGCCCACGCCCTTGACGATGTCGGCCAGCGCGGCGGGCGCGCCATCGGCGATGTCGGCCTTGCCGCTCGCGAAGTAGAACTTCACGACGCCGTTGGCGACGCTGATGCTCGCGGCATCGGTCGCTGCGGCACCCGGTGCGACGGGCGCCGCCGCCGGAGCCGCCGCCTCGACCTTGGCCGGCGTGGTCGACATCGGCAGCAGCGGCACGATGAGCAGGGCGACGATGTTGATGATCTTGATCAGCGGGTTGACGGCCGGGCCGGCGGTGTCCTTGTAGGGGTCGCCCACGGTGTCGCCGGTGACGGCGGCCTTGTGCGCTTCGCTACCCTTCTTGTGGAGCACGCCGGACGAGTCGGTGAATCCTTCCTCGATCAGCTTCTTGGCGTTGTCCCAGGCGCCGCCGCCGGTGCACATCGAGATGCCGACGAACAGGCCGGTGACGATCGTGCCCATCAGCAGGCCGCCGAGCGCGGCCGGGCCGAGCAGCAGGCCGACGACGATCGGCGCCACCACGGGCAGCAGCGAGGGGACGATCATTTCCTTGATCGCGGCCGTGGTGAGCATGTCGACCGCGGCGCTGTAGTCGGGCTTGCGCTTGCCGGCCATGATGGCGCCGTCGGCGAACTGCTTGCGCACTTCGACGACGACCGCGCCTGCGGCCCGGCCCACGGCCTCCATCGCCATCGCGCCGAAGAGGTAGGGAATCAGGCCGCCGATGAAGAGGCCGACGATGACCTTGTGGTCCGACAGGTCGAAGCTCAGCGACATGCCGCGCGCTTCGA
Organism: Burkholderiales bacterium; assembly: GCA_028868875.1. Taxonomy (GTDB): domain Bacteria; phylum Pseudomonadota; class Gammaproteobacteria; order Burkholderiales; family Burkholderiaceae_C; genus Rubrivivax. Next base: position 26,262 of record JAGWTS010000014.1, read on the forward strand.
GGGCGTGGGTGTAGTCGGCGAAGAGCACGAGCGCGGCGAGGCCGGCCGAGCCGATCGCGTAGCCCTTGGTCACGGCCTTGGTGGTGTTGCCCACGGCGTCGAGCGGGTCGGTGATGTCGCGCACGCTCGCGGGCAGCTCGGCCATCTCGGCGATGCCGCCGGCGTTGTCGGTGATGGGGCCGTAGGCGTCCAGCGCGACGACGATGCCGGCCATGCTCAGCATCGAGGTCGCGGCGATCGCGATGCCGTAGAGGCCGGCGAGCGCGTAGGCCACCCAGATCGCGATGCAGATGAAGACCACCGGCAAGGCCGTGCTCTTCATGCTCACGCCCAGGCCGGCGATGATGTTGGTGCCGTGGCCGGTGGTCGAGGCCTGGGCGATGTGCTTGACCGGGCCGTAGTCGGTGCCGGTGAAGTATTCGGTGATCCAGACCATGGCCGCGGTCAGCACGAGGCCGACGAGGCAGGCACCCGAAAGCACCATGGCACCGACGTGGCGGCCGTCGGAGAGCACGAGCGCGTTCGGGATCATCAGCTTGGTGACGCCGACGAAGGCGATGGCCGAGAGCACGCCGGCGACGATCAGGCCCCGGTACAGCGCCGGCATCACGTTCTTCATGCCCGGGCTGGCCTTCACGAACTGGCAGCCGATGATCGAAGCCACGATCGACACGCCGCCGAGTGCGAGCGGGTAGATGACGGCCGAGAGCGGCGCGCTCTTGACGAGCAGGGCGCCCAGGGCCATCGCCGCGATCAGGGTCACGGCATAGGTCTCGAACAGGTCGGCGGCCATGCCGGCGCAGTCGCCGACGTTGTCGCCGACGTTGTCGGCGATCACCGCCGGGTTGCGCGGGTCGTCTTCGGGGATGCCGGCTTCGACCTTGCCCACGAGGTCGGCGCCCACGTCGGCGCCCTTGGTGAAGATGCCGCCGCCCAGGCGCGCGAAGATGGAGATCAGCGACGAGCCGAAGGCCAGGCCGAGCATCGGCTTCAAGGTCTCGGGGTCGACCCGGGTGCCGCCGGTGAGGAACCAGAAGAAGCCGGTCACGCCCAGCAGGCCGAGGCCGACGACGAGCATGCCGGTGATGGCGCCACCCTTGAAGGCGACGTCCAGCGCCGGCCCGATGCCCTTGGTCGCGGCCTGCGCGGTGCGCACGTTGGCGCGCACCGAGACGTTCATGCCGATGAAGCCGCAGGCGCCCGAGAGCACGGCGCCGAGCACGAAGCCGCCCGCGGTCATGCCGCCGAGGAAGAAGAAGATCAGGATCGCGAGCACGACGCCGACCATCGCGATCGTCTTGTACTGGCGTGCCAGATAGGCCGCCGCGCCCTGCTGCACGGCGCCCGATATTTCCTGCATGCGTGCGCTGCCCGCATCCTGGGCCAGGATCCAGCTGCGCTGGACGAAGCCGTAGGCCACGGCCAGCAGGCCGCACACAAGCGCTGCGTACAGCGCCATGGTCGTCGACATGGAAGGAGCTCCTTGCTCGGTTCTGTTTTGGGTGTTTTCGCCGGCCCGCGCAGGGGCGAACCCGCTTGGAAGGGAAGGCGCGGCGATGCTAAGTGAAGCCTAACACGGCCCGCCTGTGGGTTTTCCCTGCGCCGCATACCGATCGCGGCGGGCCTTGACCGGCGTCAGGGCGGGGCAAGGGCGCTTCGTAGAATGCCTCGCAGTCCACCTGTTCCCGAAAGACTGCATGAGCCTGCACAACGTGACCCCCGGCGCCAAGGCGCCCGCCGAGTTCAACGTCATCATCGAGATCCCGATGAATGCCGACCCGATCAAGTACGAGGTCGACCACGACAGCGGCGCCTTGTTCGTCGACCGCTTCATGAGCACGGCCATGCACTACCCGTGCAACTACGGCTACATCCCGAACACGCTCTCCGACGACGGTGATCCGGTGGACGTGCTCGTCATCACCCCGGTGCCGCTGATCCCCGGCGTCGTCGTCACCTGCCGCGCTCTGGGCCTGCTGAAGATGGAAGACGAGGCCGGCGGCGACAACAAGCTGCTGGCGGTGCCGATCGACAAGATCCTGTCGATCTACACCCAGTGGCAGAAGCCCGAGGACCTGAACCCGGCGCGCCTGAACACCATCAAGCATTTCTTCGAGCACTACAAGGACCTCGAGGAAGGCAAGTGGGTGAAGGTCCTGGGTTGGGAAGGGCGCGATGCGGCGCACCGCGAGATCCTCGGCGGCATCGAGAACTTCCGCAAGCACCGCTCCTAGGCCGACTTGAACGGGTTGCGCTCGCGCAGCTCGTCGACGTATTGCTCGATGCCCACGCCCTCGCTGGCCAGGAACTCGGCCACGGCGCCGGCAAAGCGCTCGTCGCGCAGCCAGTGGGCCGAGAAGGTGCGCACCGGCAACAGCCCGCGTGCCATCTTGTGCTCGCCCTGGGCCCCGCCCTCGAAGCGGCGGTAGCCGCGCTCGATGCACCAGGCCAGGGGCTGGTAGTAGCAGGCCTCGAAGTGCAGGCAGGGCAGGGGCTCGGTGCAGCCCCAGTAGCGGCCCCAGGCAGCGCCGCGATCGGGGTCGATCGCGATCAGCGAGGCCGCGATCGGCGCGCCCTCGCGCCAGGCCACGAACATCAGCCAGTGGCGTGCCATCGTCGCCGCCATGCGGGCGAAGAAGTCGCGCGTCAGGTAGGGCGTCGAGTGGTGCGCCTCGTAGGTGAGGGTGTAGCAGCGGTGGAAGAAGTCCCACAGCCGCGTGTCGATCGCCTCGCCTTCGTGGACCGTGAAGCTCACGCCCTGCTCGGCAACGCGGCGCCGTTCCTGCGCGATCTTCTTGCGCTTGTCGCGCTGCAGCCGCGCGAGCAGGGCGGCGAAGTCGGGCAACGGCTCGGCCTCGTCCTGCGTCCAGTGGAACTGCACGCCCTCGCGCAGCATCCAGCCCGCGCCTTCGAGGGCGGCGCGGTCGGCCTCGTCGATGAACAGCAGGTGTGCCGACGACAGCTTCGAATCGGCCGCCAGGCGCCGCACGACCTGGGCCAGCCGGGCGCGGTCGGCCGGCGTGCCGGCCAGCAGACGGGTGCCCGGCACCGGCGTGAACGGCACGGCGCCGAGAAGCTTCGGGTAGTAGCGCAGGCCGTGGCGGCGATAGGCATCGGCCCAGGACCAGTCGAAGACGTATTCGCCGTAGGAGTGGCTCTTCAGATACAGCGCGCAGGCGCCGACGAGGCGCGCTCCGGCACGCATCTCGACGAGCTGCGGGGCCCAGCCGGTCTCGGGCACCGCGCTCGCCGATTCGTGCAGCGCGGCGAGGTATTCGTGGCGCATGAAGGGCGTCGGCGAGGGTTGCTGCGCGAGCAGTTCGTTCCACTCGCCGGCGCCGATCGCACGCGGGTCGGCATGGACCCGGATGACATAATCCTTCGCGGTGAGTTCTTCAGACATTCCGAAGGCGACCGTCGTGAAAGTCGCGCTGGCGCAAATCAATGCCACCGTCGGCGACATCGCCGGCAATTCGCGCCGCGTGGCCGACGCCGCTCGTGCCGCCCACGCCGAGGGGGCGACCGTGGTGCTGGCGCCCGAACTCGCGCTCACCGGCTACCCGCCCGAGGACCTGCTGCTGCGTCCGGCCTTCATGCAGGCCTGCGCCGACGCGCTGGCGGCGCTGGCGGCGGAGTTGGCGGATTGCGAGGGTTTGCATCTGATCGTCGGGCACCCGCACCAGTTTGGCGAGCGGGGCGATGTTAGGACCAAGTCGATGGCGGTGCAGCGGCGCTTCAATGCGGCCTCGCTGCTCGCCGGCGGCAAGGTGCAGGCCACATACTGCAAGCGCGAGTTGCCGAACTACCAGGTCTTCGACGAGCGCCGCTATTTCGCCTCCGGGCGCGACGAGGGGCTGCCGCCGCTGGTGTTCGAGGCCGGCGGCCTGCGCCTGGGCGTGCTGATCTGCGAAGACGCGTGGTTCGACGAACCGGCCGAGCTCGCACGCCAGGCCGGGGCCCAGGTGCTGTGCGTCGTCAACGCTTCGCCGTTCCACGTCGAGAAGGCGGAGGAACGCGAAGAGCGCATGGCCCAGCGCGCGCGCGAATCCGGCCTGCCGCTGCTGTACTCGCACCTCGTCGGCGGCCAGGACGAAGTCGTGTTCGACGGCGCCTCGTTCGCGCTCGATGCCACCGGCCAGATCCGGGCGCGGGCGCCGAGTTTCGAGGAAGCGCTGCTCGTCGTCGACCTCGACGCGCACGCCAGCCCGCATGGCCCGCTCGCGCCGCTTCCGGGCCCCGAGGCCCAGGCCTGGGGCGCGCTCGTCACGGGCGTGCGCGACTACCTCGGCAAGAACGGATTCCCGGGCGCGATCATCGGGCTCTCGGGCGGCATCGATTCGGCCCTGGTGCTGGCGGTCGCGGTCGACGCGCTCGGCGCCGACCGGGTGCGCGCGGTGATGATGCCCTCACCCTACACCGCCGACATCTCCTGGATCGACGCGCGCGACATGGCCGCGCGCCTGGGCGTGCGCTACGACGAGATCGCGATCGCGCCGATCTTCGATGCCTTCCGCGCCGGCCTGGCGCCGCAGTTCGCCGGACTGGCCGAAGACACGACCGAAGAGAACCTGCAGGCGCGCATCCGCGGCACGCTGCTGATGGCGCTGTCGAACAAGACCGGCGCGATCGTGCTCACCACCGGCAACAAGAGCGAGATGGCCACCGGCTACTGCACCTTGTACGGCGACATGGCGGGCGGCTTCGCCGTCATCAAGGACGTGGCCAAGACCCTGGTCTACCGCCTGGCGCGCTGGCGCAATGCCCAGGGGCCCGAGATCATCCCCGAGCGCATCATCACGCGCGCACCCTCGGCCGAGTTGCGTCCCGACCAGACCGACCAGGACAGCCTGCCGCCCTACGAGATGCTCGACGCCATCCTCGCGCGCTACATGGAGGACGACCAGAGCATCGAGGAGATCGTCGCCGCCGGCCATGCGCGCGCCGACGTCGAGCGCGTGACCCGGCTCATCAAGCTCAACGAGTACAAGCGGCGCCAGGCGCCGGTGGGAATCCGCATCACGCACCGCGCTTTCGGCCGCGACTGGCGATACCCCATCACGTCGAAGTTCCGTGCTTAAATCGCTGCTAATCGCCACAGCCCCGGAGTCCTCGCCATGAAGCAGATCACCGCCATCATCAAGCCGTTCAAGCTCGAAGAGGTTCGCGAGGCGCTCGGTGAAGTCGGCGTTTCGGGGCTCACGGTCACCGAGGTCAAGGGCTTCGGGCGCCAGAAGGGCCACACCGAGCTCTACCGCGGCGCCGAATACGTGGTCGACTTCCTGCCCAAGGTCAAGATCGAGGTCGTGGTCAAGGACGACGATGTCGAGCGCAGCATCGAGGCCATCGTCAAGGCGGCCAAGACCGGCAAGATCGGCGACGGCAAGATCTTCGTCACGTCGGTCGAGCAGGTGGTGCGCATCCGCACCGGCGAGACCGACGAAGCCGCGGTCTAGATCGCTCCGTAGTGGCTGGCGCCCGCTGCGCCCGCAGCAGCAGCCAGTTCGTCGAGCAGGCCGGCGGGTGACGCGCTCACGCGCAGCACCGCGTTCTGCGCGGCCGCAAGGAAGCCCTCCTCCACGCTGTGCCGCATGAAGGCGAGCAGGTGGTCGTAATAGCCCTCGACGTTGAGCAGCCCGAGCGGGCGCGCGTGGTAGCCGAGTTGGCGCCAGGTCCAGACCTCGTAGAGTTCCTCCAGCGTGCCGATGCCGCCGGGCAGGGCGATGAAGAGGTCGGCACGCTCGGCCATCATCTGCTTGCGCTGGTGCATCGTCGAGACGACGTGCAGCTCGCTCAAGCCCTTGTGGCTGACCTCACGCTGCACGAGCGAGTCAGGGATCACGCCGGTGACCCGGGCCCCGGCGGCGAGCGCGGCGTCCGCGAGTTCGCCCATGAGTCCGACATTGCCGCCGCCGTAGACCAGGCGCCAGCCGCGTTCGCCGATGGCCGCGCCGAGCGCACGCGCGGCCTCGCCATAGGCCGCCCGGATGCCGTGGCGCGAGCCGCAGAAGACGCAGACGCTGAGAGGCCGATCCATCATGGTGCGAGCCATTCCAGGGTTCAGCCCGGCCGGCGCCAGACCACGAGCCGGGTGCCGCAGAGCGCGTCGTGCCAGTACTGGCGTTGCGGGTGCAGCCGCGCCAGCACGGCATACACGAGCACGCCGACGACGACGGCGCCGAAGGTGCGCCACACCCCGTGCAGGCCGAATGCCGCGACCGTGCCCAGCGCCGGGAGGAACCAGATCCAGCAAAGCAGGTAGCGCGCAAGGGCGCGCAGCGGCGGCACCGGGGCGCCCTGCAGCGTGACGAGACGGATGCGCCAGGTCTTCATCGCCAGGGTCTGGCCGCTGCGGGTCCAGAACCAGATGAAATACACGCCGATGACGGCGAACAGCAGCGCCTGAAGGCCGCGCTGGCCGACCTGGGAGTCGCGCTGGCCGATCGCGACGCCGTAGATCAGGCCGGCGACCATCACGACGCCGAACAGCAGCAGGCCTTCGTAGACGAAGCAGGCGAGGCGGCGCCCGAGCCCCGGCGTATCGAGGGCGCCCGCGCCTGCTGCCGGCCCGCTCATCGTGGCGCGTCTTCGGGCTGCTGGGGCGGCATCGCGATCATCGCCGCACCTTGCGGGCCGAGCAGCGGCAGCAGCGTTCGGGGATCGACGAAGCCGCGGGTTGCGGCGATCTTGGGCAGCCCGGACTGGGGTTGGGTGACGGACGGCGGGCGGGCCGTCATCAAACTGGTCGTGGCGCCCGGATTGGCCTGCACCAGGGTCGGGGCCACGGGCTTGACCGGCGGATGCCGCCTCGGGCTGACCCGGTTGTGCTTGGCGCCAGCGGCGTGCCCCTCGGCGCCATGGGGTGCGCCCGCCCTGGCGGCAGGGCGGCGTGCCCGGCGCGCCAGTTCGCGCCGTTCGGCGTCGGGCAGGGCCTTGTAGGCCTGCCAGCGTTCCTCGCGATCCTCGGCGCTGAACTCGCGCGACTCGAGGAACTGCAATCGGGCCTGGGTGCGCTCGGCCGCCGACATCCCGGCCCAGGTGGCCATGCGGCGCTGGATGCGCTCGCGCTCGGGTGCCGGAAGGCTGGGGAATCGGCGCGCCATCTCGATCCACTTCTGCTTGCGCCAGGACGGCAGGGTGGCCCATTCGGGCTGCAGCGGTCCGAGCACGGCTTGCTGCTGCGCCGAGAGCGTCGTCCAGGCCGGGCCTTGTTCCGGTCGCGCCGCGGTCGCGGCGAAGGCCGGCAAGCCCCCCGCCGCCAGCATGAGCACGAGGACGACGATCGAGGCGAGGGCCGGGGGTCTCGTCACGGC
>JAGWTS010000293.1 GCA_028868875.1 Burkholderiales bacterium
GTCCATGTCGCCGGCGAAGCTGAGGTAGCCGCAGGCGCCGCCGTAGATGCCGCGCTTGACGGGCTCGAGCTCGTCGATGATCTCCATCGCCCGGATCTTCGGCGCCCCGGTCAGGGTGCCGGCGGGGAAGGTCGCGCGCAACACGTCCAGGCTCGTCATGCCGTCCTTCAGCAGGCCTTCGACGTTGCTGACGAGGTGCATCACGTGCGAATAGCGCTCGATCGCGAACGCCTCGGTGACCTTGACGCTGCCGGTCTTCGCGATGCGGCCGATGTCGTTGCGCGCGAGGTCGATCAGCATCAGGTGCTCGGCGCGCTCTTTCGGGTCGGACGCGAGCTCGGCTTCGAGCGCCTTGTCGATCTCGGGCGTGGCGCCGCGCGGCCGCGTGCCGGCGAGCGGGCGGATCGTGACCTTGTCGCCCTCGGGCGTGTGCTCCTGGCGCACCAGGATCTCGGGGCTGGCGCCGACGATCTGGAAGTCGCCCAGGTCGTAGAAGTACATGTACGGGCTCGGGTTGAGCGAGCGCAGCGCCCGGTACAGGCTGAGCGGGCTTTCGGTGTAGCGCTTCTTCAGGCGCTGGCCGATCTGCACCTGCATCATGTCGCCGGCGGCGATGTATTCCTTGCTGCGCGCCACCGCCGCGAGGTAGTCCTTCTTCTCGAATTCGCGCTCGACGGCGTAGCTCGGGCCGCGCTTGACCGGCGGCGCGGTGACCGAGAAGCGCAGCTTGTCGCCGAGTTCGGCCAGGCGGCGCTTGCCGTTGAAATACGACTCGGGCTGCGCCGGGTCGGCGTAGACGATGAGGTAGAGCCGGCCCGAGAGGTTGTCGATGACCGCGAGCTCCTCGGTCTGCAACAGCAGGATGTCCGGCGTCTCGATGCCGCCCGGCTTCCAGGTCTTGGCGAGCCGGGGCTCGATGTAGCGCACCGCGTCGTAGCCGAAGTAGCCGGCCAGCCCGCCGCAAAAGCGTGGCAGCCCGGGGCGCAGCGCGACCTTGAAGCGCGCCTGGTATTCGGCGATGAAGTCGAGCGGGTTGCCTTCATGGCTCTCGACCACGGCACCCTCGCGCACGACCTCGGTGCGAAAACCGCTGGCACGCAGCAGCGTGCGCGCCGGCAGGCCGATGAAGGAATAGCGCCCGAAGCGCTCGCCCCCGACGACGGATTCGAGCAGAAAGCTGTGGCGCGCGCCGCCGGCGAGCTTGAGGTAGAGCGAGAGCGGGGTTTCGAGGTCGGCGAAGGCCTCGGCGATGAGCGGAATGCGGTTGTAGCCTTGAGCCGCAAGGCTCTTGAATTCGAGTTCGGTGATCACTTGATGGCCCTTGTCGCAGCGGCTCGGCCGGCTGCTTGACGGTGCTGAATTTCTGGGCGATGGGGCGCCCGGCGGCGAGACCCGACCGCTTGGGCGATCAGGCCGGACTGGGCGAGCGACGCCAGGGCCAGGCTCCCCGGTCGCGGAAACCTGCAGTCGATGGCTGGGCCGTGAACATGGCGGGCAGTTTAGCAGCGCCGCAGCCCGCGCGACCCCAGGTCGCTCAGTCGCGCAACAGCGCCAGCGCCGGCAATTCGTCGAGCCGGCCGACCACCGCGTCGGGCGCGGCCGCTGCCACCGGCTCGCCGTGGTTGTAGCCGTAGGCCACCAGCACCACCGGGCAACCTGCGGCACGCGCGGCGCGGGCGTCGTTGCTCGAGTCGCCGACCATCAGCGTGCGCGCTGGCGTGCTGCCCAGCGCCGCGCAAGCGCGCAGCAGCGGCAAGGGGTCGGGCTTCTTGCGCTCGAAGGCATCGCCACCGAAGACCGACTCGAAATACCGCGCCAGCCCCTTGCGTTCGAGCAGCTCGCGCGCGAAGACGCCGGGCTTGTTGGTCAGGCACGCGAGCCTCAGGCCGCGTGCGCGCAACAGTTCGAGACCTGCGGCGGCACCGGGGTAGACCTTCGAGTGCAGGCCATTCACTTGCGCGTAGTGCTGCTGGTACAAAGCCCATGCAGCCTCGTACAGCGAGGCCGACGCACCCGCTTCGGCGAGAGCGCAGCGGATCAGGTGCTCCGAGCCCTTGCCCACCGTGCGTTCGATGAAGGCCCGGCCGACCGTCGCCTCGCCCAGGTCGGCCAGGGTCCGGGCGAGTGCGACCTCGAAGTCACCCAGGGTGTCGACAAGGGTGCCGTCGAGGTCGATCAGGGCCGCCTTCAGGGCGGCTGGGTTCGGGCTCACAGAGTTCAGGAAAGGCGGCCGCTCGGCGGGGCGCCCTCGAGTGAAGTTCGCGCGATGATAAGAGCGCCCCAGCGCCGGGCGAGCCGGTCCGCCAGCGGCGGGATCCGAGGCCCGCTTCGGCGCCGCTGCCGCGCTGGCGGATTCGAGCGTCAGCCGGACTGCGTTGCGCCTGCCGGACCGATGCGGTGGCTGCCCTGGTTGCGACCTGATCGCGCAGACCCCCCCCAGCGGCGCAGCCGGCGCAAGCGGCGCGACTGCCGGTTCCGCCTGCGATCGGGCGGCCGCCGCAGTCGCCCGCACGTGCTTGCGCTTGCGCTTCGATTGCGAGGGTCACCATCGGACGGCTTCCGCATCCGCAACGACACGGCCCACCGGGCGCGCCGGAAAAAAGCCGCCCCGAAGGGCGGCTTTGGCAGAGCGGGTTCTGGGAACCGTTCGATCAGAACGAGACCTTGATGCCGGCGTTGTAGCCGCTGGAGACGTCGCCAGTGGCGTCGTAACCGTTGCCTTGGACCTTGAAGTTCGACAAATCCGTGTTCGAAATGCGACCGTAGCTGGCGTACACCGAAGTCATCTTCGACAGGCTGTAGACGTACTCGAGGCTGTACAGTCGCGACGAGCCGTCGCGGATGCTGTCGCTGGTGGTCTGGTGGCCGTAGGCAGCGCGGAACTGGCCAGCGCCGATCGGCACGCCCACGCTCAGACCGTACGAGTTCTGCTTGGCGCTGCCCCACTTGTTCTGGTTGTAGAAGCCGTACAGGGCAGCCACGCCGAAGTTGTACGAACCGGCGACGCCGAAGACCTTGAAGTCGTCCGAAGTGTCGGTCTTGGTCTGACCGTAGTCGACCGACACGTCGACCGGGCCGGCGCCGTAGCCGAGGCGACCGCTCCAGTGCTTGTTGCCGGCTTCGTTCTGGCCGGCCGAGATGCCGAAATTGCCGTACAGGCCGCCGAGGCCACCCGGCAGGAAGTATTCCACCTGGTTGTTCGCACGAACGAAGGTGTTGGCAGAGCTGCCGAGGTTCTTGTCGACGAGGTTCAGGCCGGCGCCGAGGCCGTTGGCGCCATTGACGTCACCGACGACCGGGGCCCAGAACTGAGGTGTGTAGTCGTGGCCGATGCGGATCTCACCGAAGGCGCCCAACAACGAAACGGTCGAGCGGCGATTGAAGGCCAGGCCCCCGGAGGCCGCGCCACCGCCGTTTTCGTTGTCCATGCCGGCTTCGAGCCAGAACCCTGCTTTCAGGCCGCCGCCCAGGTCTTCGGTGCCGCGGAAGCCGAGGCGGTTGCTGGCCAGTTGGTTGCTCTTGACCTGGGTGACGGTGTTGCCGCCGTTGTCGATGCGGTTGATGCTTTGGTCGACGATGCCGAAGACTGTGACGGAAGACTGGGCCGAGGCGGCAGCGGCAAAGGCAGTGAGGGCAGCGGCGGCCAGAATGGATTTTTTCATCGTACTTTCTCCATGTTTGCTGTTGATCGAACTTGGAAACTCTGCCGCTTCAGGGCGACGAACGGAGTGGTGCAGGACTTCGGAAACACGTTATTGCAACGCTCGTTCAGCTCAGACCTGCAAGCGGCATAACTTCCTTAAGCCATGGTCTTTTGCAGGCGCAATGTTGTCAACTCATCCGGACGAATTTGACGGGCATTCCGGAGACTGGATTTCAGCTCCGGGCGCAACGCGATGGAGCCGCTGATGTTCTCCTGCAGTCCCGTCATTCACGGGCCTATTTCATAGGGACAACAAGGGCCTCGCAAGCGATTTCCCCAACGTCTCGGTCTGCCGGCGGAGGGAGGTTTCAGGTCCTCGACGGGGCCTCCGACCGCCGTTCGGACCGCACTCCATTGCGTTGTTTGAAACCGACAGTTTCAATCCCGCTCAACGAATTGGCCTCAATCATCAATGACATACTCTGCGCATAATTAGATCATTGAATCATTCTCCGAAGCCCGGCAATATAACCATAATCTGAAGAATCGGGATTCCACCATGGAGCAACCGTTCGAGTTCACTTTGCCGTCTTTAACTCACGCCCATGATTTATCATTAAATGTGCCATATATGATTCAATAAGCCGCGACATCAAAGAACATCGATCCGGGCCGGCTCGCGGCGTCCAGGTTGGGCTGCCCGGAAGGCAGACGATCCGCGCGACGATGCCGATGGCACGACCGCGCGCGGCCGGTTATCGTGCCGGCCATGGACTGCACCGACCTCGACGCCGAAGCCCTCTCCCGAGCCCTCCACGAACGCCGCCTCTCCTGCCGGGAGGCGATGCAGTCGACGCTCGGGCGCATCCACCGCCTGAACCCGGCGTTCAACGCCATCGTCAATCTGGCCCCCGACGACGAGCTGCTGGCCCAGGCCGACGCCCGCGATGCCGAGCTCGCGCGCGGCCGCTCGCGCGGCTGGCTGCATGGCGTGCCGATCGCGATCAAGGACATCGCTCCTGCCACCGGCTTCCCGACGACGATGGGCAGCCCCTTGCTCAAGGACTGGTTCGCGCCGGCCGACGGCCTCATGGTGGCGCGGCTGCGCGCGGCCGGCTGCATCGTCGTCGGCCGCAGCAACGTGCCCGAGTTCGGCCTGGGCTCGCACAGCTTCAACGAGGTCTTCGGCGCCACCCGCAATGCCTGGGACCCCGCCGTCAGTGCCGGCGGCAGCAGCGGCGGCGCCGCGGTGGCACTGGCACTGCGGCTGCTGCCTGTCGCCGATGGCTCGGACTTCATGGGCTCGCTCAGAAACCCGGCGGCCTGGAACAACGTCTTCGGCCTGCGCCCGAGCCAGGGCCGGGTTCCGACGGTGCCGGCGGCCGATGTCTGGGTCTCGCAGCTCGGCACCGAAGGGCCGATGGCGCGCAGCGTGCGCGACCTCGCGAAGCTGCTTGCGCTGCAGGCCGGATGGGATGCGCGGGCGCCGCTTTCGATCGCAGCGCCGCTGGCGCCCTACCACCTCGACCCCGAGGCCTTGCGCGGCAAGCGCATCGCCTGGCTCGGCGACCTCGGCGGCCATCTCGCGGTCGAGGACGGCCTGCTCGCCGCCTGCGAACAAGGGCTGCAGCGCTGCGCCGAGGCCGGCGCGGGGATCGAGCCGGCGCCCTTGGGATTCGACCCGGATGCGATCTGGCAGGCCTGGCTGGTCTGGCGCCGCGCCCTTGTGGCATCGCGTGTGGGCGCGCTGCTGAAGCGACCGGACGCGCGCGCCCAGATGAAGCCCGAAGCCCTCTGGGAATACGACCAGGCGCAGAACCTGGGTTTTGCCGAATTCATGCGCGCGAGCGAGACGCGCACCGCCTTCCACGCCCATCTGCTCGGCCTGTTCGAGCGTTTCGACCTGCTCGCGCTGCCGGTGACGCAGGTTTGGCCCTTCCCGATCGGGCAGCGCTGGCCCGAGCGCATCGCGGGGCGCACGATGGACACCTATCACCGCTGGATGGAGGCGACGATCTACGCCACCTTCGCCGGCCTGCCCGCGCTCAGCCTGCCGACGGGTTTCCACGCGAACGGGCGCTGGCCGGCCGGGCTGCAACTCATCGGCAGGCCGCAGGGCGATGCCGAGCTGCTGCAGGTGGCGGGCTGCTATGAAACGCTGGCGTCGGACTGGCTGGCGCGGCGCCCGGACTGATCCGGCGCCGTGGCGGCCGGCATTTCGATTCCGAAGGCACGCCGCAGCGCGAGCGAAGGCAGCAGCGTCGACGAGACGGCATAGACCAGCAGCGCGCCGTAGAGCCAATCGGGGATCTGGAAGCGCTCGCGCAGGATGGTCGCGAGCACGAGGGTGAAGATCAGGGTCGGCAACAGCGCCACCGCCACGTTCAGGCTCGCGCGCGCGCTTTCGCCGGCGATGAAGCGACGCTGGGCCCAGACCATCGCGATCCGCGCCGGCAGGAACACCAGGCTCAGCGCCAGCCCGGCCGCGAGCGCCTTCAGCGTCAGCGCCCCGCCCGGGACTCCCATGCCCGCGTGGAAGAAATAGAAGGGGACGAAGAAGGAGGCGAACATGCGGATCGCATGCAGGTTCTCGTCGGACGCCAGCGAGGGCATGCGCCGGCGCAGCGAACGCGCGACGACGCCGGTGAGAAAGGCGCCGACGAGGTAGTAGACGCCGAGCTTGTAGCTCAGGGTCGAGGCCACCACGCCCACCATCACCAGCAGCGAGAATTCCGAGCCGCGCGCATGGGGGATGACCCAGCGGCCGAGGCCGATGAACAGGATGGGCAGGCCCAGCATCATCGCCGCGAGCGCCGCGCTCGACCCCAGCAGATTCCAGACCGAGCCCGACTGGAGCACGACGAACAGCAGTCCCAGCGCAAGCAGTTCGCTGCTGATCGCCTTCAGCCGGATCCAGAAGCGCTCGCTCTCGTCGAGGTCCAGGCTGGGCAGGTTTTCGAGGATGAAACCGGTGGAAGGCGTGAGCAGGGCCAATGCGAGCAAGGCCCCGGCCTGCCAGCCCAGGCCCGCGTAACGCATCGCGAACCAGGTCACTCCGGCGAGCGAGACCAGCCGCAGCACGACGTGGCCGATCAAGGGCCAGCCGCCGCGCTTGAAGTCCGCGGGCTCGACTTCGAGGCCGGCGAACACGAACAGCGAGGCGATGCCCAGGGTCGAGAGCAGCGAAACCGTGCCGTCGTGCGGCGGGGCGCCGAACACCAGCACGGCCGCCATGCCGAGCGCCAGGCAGGTGATCGGCGCCGGAACGCGAAAGCGCTGGATCGCCCGCGGCACCACCATCAGCGCGAAGATGAGGAGCAGGTAGGTGAGTTCGGGATCGAAGACGGGCATGGTTGGGCTTCGGGATTCGCATTGCGGCAAATCGCCTGCGCTCGACAGGGGGGAGGGGGATTCCACCACATCCGCCCGAAATCATTGGTCACAGATAACCCGCCACGCTTTGGTAAAAGATCGGGCATTGACCATTTCGAGACGCTTCATGACGAGTCCCAAGCCCCGCCGCCGATCGACTGCCCGCAAGGCCGCCGAACTGACACTGGCCGTTCCGCAGGTCGTGGCGCATCGGGTCGCGCGCATGGCGCTGGCGGGGCCCACGCCTTCGGCGCGCGATCGCAAGGAGTTCATCGGCATGGTGGCCGAGAAGCAGGCCGCCTTCTTCAGTTCGTGGTCCGCGATGGCCACCCAGGCGGCGATCGCAAACCAGGCCCTGGCGCTGTCGTGGCTGCGCGCTTTCGCGCCCCCGGGCGTGGGCAAAAGGACGACGCCGGCGGCCCTGGCCGCGCAATGGCAAGGCGCGGGCCTGGCCGTGCTCGACAAGGGTCTGGATCCGGTGCACCGCAAGGCCGTGGCCAATGCCCGGCGCTTGGCGCGCACGAAGCTGCGCTGAAGGGCCGCTGCACGACGCTGCCGCGCGGGTCAGGACGACGGGTCGGAACAGCCCGGATCGGCAGGCGCGGGAGTCGCGCCTGCGCATCGGACATCAGGCAAGCGGCCCGCGCAAGCGCCCGGCGTTGCGTTGCGCGGGCGCGCGCGCAGCGGTGTCCGGGGCGGGAGCGCCGCTCGCCAGCTCCTCGAGAATGGGGCAGTCCGGCCGCTCGTCACCGTGGCAGCCGTGCAC
>JAGWTS010000294.1 GCA_028868875.1 Burkholderiales bacterium
GTGCAGGTGAGCGGGGCGTCGTCCATCACCGAGCGCACGTGGCGGTCGCCCAGGTTGCCGCCCTGGGCGACGACGGCGTTGATGACCTCGCGGAACGTGAGCATGCCCACGAGGTCGCCGTGCTCCATCACGACGAGCGAGCCGATGTCGTACTCCGACATCGTCTGCACCGCGTCGGCCAGCCTGTCGTCGGGCGAGACCGTGAACAAGGTGTTGCCCTTGACGCGCAGGATGTCGGTGACTTTCATGAGGCCAATATAGCCCACAATGGCGGCCGATCCACTGCTGGTACAAGCCCCATGGCCGGTTCCTCGGACCCCGGATTCGACACCCTGGCGCTGCATGCGGGCGCCGCCCCCGACCCCGCCACCGGCGCGCGCGCCCTGCCCATCCACCTGACGACGAGCTTCGTCCTGGGCAGCAGCGACGACGCCGCGAGCCTCTTCGACATGGAGCGCTCGGGCCATGTCTACAGCCGCATCAGCAACCCGACGACCGCGGTCTTCGAAGAACGCGTCGCCGCGCTCGAAGGCGGGGTCGGCGCGATCGCCACCGCGAGCGGCCAGGCCGCGCTCTTCCTCGCCGTCTCGACGCTCGCCGGCGCGGGCGGGCACCTCGTGGCGTCGAGCGCGCTCTACGGCGGCTCGCACAACCTGCTGGCCTACACCCTGCCGCGGCTGGGGATCACGACGACCTTCGTGCGCCCGGGCGACCTCGACGCCTGGCGCGCCGCCATCCGCCCCGAGACCCGGCTGCTCTTCGGCGAGACCCTGGGCAACCCCGGGCTCGAGGTGCTGGACATCCCGCGCGTCTCGGCAATCGCCCACGAAGCCGGGCTGCCGCTGCTCGTCGACTCGACCTTCACGACGCCCTGGCTGATGAAGCCCTTCGACCACGGCGCCGACCTCGTCTATCACTCGGCGACCAAGTTCCTTTCGGGCCACGGCACCGTGGTCGGCGGCGTGCTCGTCGACAGCGGCGCCTTCGACTGGGACGCCTCGGGCCGCTTCCCCGAACTGACCCGGCCCTACGCAGGCTTTCACGGCATGGTGTTCAGCGAAGAGAGCACGGTCGGCGCCTTTTTGCTGCGCGCGCGGCGCGAAGGCCTGCGCGACTTCGGCGCCTGCATGAGCCCGCATTCCGCCTGGCTCATCCTCCAGGGCATCGAGACCCTGCCGCTGCGCATGGCGCGCCATGTCGAGAACGCGCGCAAGATCGTCGCCTTCCTCGCCGCCCAGCCCCAGGTCGCCGGCGTCGGCTACCCCGAGTTGGAGAGCCACCCGAGCCACGCCCTGGCGAAGCAACTGCTGCCGCGCGGCTGCGGCTCGGTCTTCAGCTTCGACCTGAAGGGTTCGCGCCGCCAAGGCCAGGTCTTCATCGAAGCTTTGAAGGTCTTCTCGCACCTGGCCAACGTCGGCGACTGCCGCTCGCTCGTGATCCACCCGGCCTCGACCACCCATTTCCGCATGAGCGACGAAGCCC
Source organism: Burkholderiales bacterium (assembly GCA_028868875.1). Classification (GTDB taxonomy): domain Bacteria; phylum Pseudomonadota; class Gammaproteobacteria; order Burkholderiales; family Burkholderiaceae_C; genus Rubrivivax. The sequence continues at coordinate 1,483 of JAGWTS010000294.1, forward strand.
TGGCCGCGGCCGGCATCGGGCCCGGGACGATCCGGCTGTCGATCGGCCTCGAAGACCCGGACGACCTGATAGACGACCTGAAGCGCGCCTTGAAGGCGGCGGAGCGCGCGGCATGAAGCTCGTCGTCGACGGCCTCGAGGCCTATGCCTACGAAGGCGGCAAGCCTTTCGACCCGGCCCTGCCCTGCATCGTCTTCGTCCACGGCGCCTTGCACGACCACAGCGCCTGGACCCTGCTCGCGCGCTGGTTCGCCCACCATGGCCATGGCGTGCTCGCCGTCGACCTGCCCGGCCATGCGCGCAGCACCGGCGACCCGCCGGAAAGCGTCGAGGCCGCCGCCGACTGGCTGCTGCGGCTGCTCGATGCGGCCGGCGTCGCGCGCGCCGCGATCGTCGGCCACAGCATGGGGTCGCTGATCGCGCTCGAGACGGCAGCGCGTGCACCCGAGCGCGTGACCCGGATCGCCCTCGTCGGCAGCACGTTCCCGATGAAGGTGAGCGAGGCGCTGCTGACGCTGGCGCGCGAGGCACCGCTCGAAGCCATCGACCGCGTCAACGCCTTCTCGATCTCGACGCTGGCCGCCAAGCCTTCGTTCCCGGCGCCTGGCATGTGGCTGCACGGCAGCAACCGCGCACTGATGCGGCGTACCCAGGCGCTGGCGCAATCGCGGCTGGGCATCAACCTCTTCAGCCACGACTTCGGGGTCTGCGACCGCTACGCAGGCGGCCTGGCTGCGGCGGCAAAGGTCGGCTGCCCGGTGACGATGGTGCTGGGCGCGCGCGACCAGATGACGCCGCCGAAGAGCGCGCGCGAATTCGCCGCGGCGCTGCGCGCCGAGGTCGTGCTGCTCGACGCCGGCCATTCGTTGATGGCCGAGGTGCCGGATGCCTTGCTCGGCGCCTTGCGCAGCGCCCTGGGCCGCGCTCGAGATCCGGCGTAGACGCCGGCCTCAGCGCCCTGCCGCGGCGGCTCGGCGCTGCCGGACCTGCCCGAAGGCCGCGCCTGGCACAGCGTCGAGCGGCTGCGCGAGGGGCCGCGTGCTCATCGTCGGCGGCGAGCGCTACGACGGCAGCTCCGTGGCCGACGCCCTCGTCTTCGGTTGACGCTTCAGCCGCCCAGCAGCTCGCCGAGCTGCATCGTCTCGATGCCGGCGCGGCGCCTGAAGGCCTCGGCGCCGGCGCCGGGCGCGAGCAGCAGACGGTCCACCAGCGGCTGCGCGTTCGTGCGCGCCGGGTCGCACAGCAGCACGTGGCGCGGCGAGCCGGCTTCCTCCAGGCGCCCGACCCAGTCCATCTCGATGAGCAGGTCCAGCACGGGCTCGATCTGCAGCGGATCGGTCTGGAGGCGCTGCGCCAGCGCCGGCAGCGTCAGGCCGACGCGGCCGCGCTCGGCGGCGAGCAGGCGCAACAAGGCCAGCCCGAGCTCGAAGCGCTGGCCCGGCCCCGGCGGCCGGCTCACGACGCGCATCTGCAGGCTCGGCGCATAGGCGGCGATGACGGCGCCCAGGAGCACGATGACCCAGCCCAGGTAGACCCACAGCAGCAGGATCGGCACGGTCGCGAAGGCACCGTAGACCACCGAATAGGTCGGCACCGATTCCACATACCAGGCCAGCGCGCGCTTCGCGAGCTCGAATGCAAGGGCGACGAAGAGCCCCCCGGCGAGCGCATGGCGCCAGCGCACCGCGGTGTTCGGCACGTAGTGGAACAGGCCCGCCATCGCGGCCAGGAGCAGGGCGAAGTCGGCGCCGCTGAGCACCACCGACACGGCGGCCGGCATCCGGCCGATGAAGCCGCGCGAAGCCGAGACGGCGACCGAGCTCACGCTCAGGCTGACCCCGAGCACGAGCGGTCCCAGCGTCAGTGCGGCCCAGTAGACGAGCACGCGCTGCGCGATCGGCCGCGGCCGGCGCACGCGCCAGATGGCGTTGAGCGCGCGGTCGATCGTGAGCATCGTCGTGATCGCGGTGGCGAGGAAGAACATCAGCCCGACCGAGCCGAGCCGGCTCGCCTTGGACGCGAACTGCGTGAGCGCGCGCAGCACCGGCCGGGCGATCGTGTCGGGCACCAGGCTTTGCAGGAAGTATTTCTCCACCGCGCCCTGGAACGAGGCGAACATCGGGAAGGCAGTGAAGACCGCGAGCATCACGGTCACGAGCGGCACGAGCGCAATCAGCGTCGTGAAGGTCAGGCTGCTCGCGGTCAGGCCCAGGCGGTCTTCGCGAAAGCGCAGCCTCAGGGTGCGCAAGGTCTCGAACCAGGGCCAGCGGCGCAGCGTCTGCAGGGCCTGGCCCAGGCGCTCGCCCGCGGAGGCGTCGGGTGGGGTCATCTGGCTATGATGCCGCATGACCGCCCCCGCCCCTGCAGACCCCTTCGTGCGCCGCACCCGCGCCCTCGCCCTGGCCACGCTCCTGGCCTTGATCGGGCTCGGCCTGGCCTGGGAACTGGTGCTCGCCCCCACCGGCAGCGGCACGCTCGCGCTCAAGGTGATTCCGCTCGCCCTGGGCGTCGCCGGGCTGCTGCGGCACCGGCTCTACACCTTCCGCTGGCTCGCGCTGCTGGTGTGGATCTACTTCGCCGAAGGCGTCGTGCGCGCCTGGAGCGAGCACGGCTGGGGACGCGCCCTGGCGCTGGCCGAGGTCGCGCTCAGCCTCGTGCTGTTCACGGCGAGCACGGCCTACATCCGCCATCGCCTGCGCTCCACCCCCGCGCCGTCCCCCGCGCCCGGGGCGGCGGCATGAAGCCGGAACTGCTCGCCGCCTTGCGCGCCGCGGTCGGCCCGACCCAGGTGCTGACCGAAGGCGACCTCTCCGCCTACGAACTCGACTGGCGCCGGCGCTGGCGCGGCCGCGCCGGCGCCGTCGTGCGCCCGGGCAGCACGGCCGAGGTCGCCGCGGTGGTACGCGCCTGCGCCGCCGCCGGCACCGCCATCGTTCCCCAGGGCGGCAACACCGGGCTCGTCGGCGGCGGCATTCCCGACCCCAGCGGCAGCCAGGTGCTGCTGAGCCTGGGGCGGATGAACCGCATCCGCGGCGTCGACACCGCCAACCTGACCCTGGTGGCCGAGGCCGGCTGCGTGCTGCAGTCGGTGCAGCAGGCGGCGGCCGAGCGCGGCCTGCTGTTTCCCCTGAGCCTGGCCGCCGAAGGCAGCTGCACCCTGGGCGGCAACCTGTCGACCAACGCCGGCGGCACCCAGGTGCTGCGCTTCGGCAATGCGCGCGAACTCTGCCTGGGCCTCGAGGTGGTGACGGCCGAAGGCGAGGTCTGGGACGGCCTCTCGGGGCTGCGCAAGGACAACACCGGCTACGACCTGCGCGACCTCTTCATCGGCGCCGAGGGCACGCTGGGCATCCTCACCGCCGCGACCCTGAAGCTGTTTCCGGCGCCGCGCGCGCGCGTCACCGCGCTCGCCGCCAGCCCCACGCTGGCGCGCTGCGTCGAACTGCTCGGGCTGGCGCAGGCGCGGCTGGGCGCCGGGCTCACCGCCTTCGAGGTCATGGGCCGCTTCGCGCTCGAGCTCGTCGAGCGCCACTTTCCGGCCCTGCCGCGGCCGCTCGCGCCCGCGCCCTGGGCGGTGCTGCTCGAATTCAGCGCCAGCGACGACGAGGACAGCGCGCGCGCTGCATTCGAGGCCCTGCTCGCCGAGGCCCTGGACAAGGGCCTGATCGACGACGCCGCCCTCGCCGCCAGCCTGGCCCAGGGGCAGGCGATGTGGCAGCTGCGCGAATCCATCCCGCTCGCCCAGGCCGCCGAGGGGGTCAACATCAAGCACGACATCGCCTTGCCGGTCTCGGCCGTCGCCGCGTTCGTCGAGGCCACCGACGCCGCGCTGACGGCGCAGTACCCGGGGGCGCGCATCGTCAACTTCGGCCATCTCGGCGACGGCAACCTGCACTACAACCTGCAGGTGCCCGAAGGCGGCGACGGCGAGCGCTTTCTCGACGAGAACGAGCCGGCGGTCAACCGCATCGTCTTCGACGCCGTCGTCGCGCGCGGCGGTTCGATCTCCGCCGAGCACGGCATCGGCGCCCTGAAGCGCGACGAACTCGCGGCACGCAAGTCGCCCGTGGCGCTGGCGCTGATGCGGCGCATCAAGCGGGCGCTGGACCCGCAGGGCTTGATGAATCCGGGGCGGGTGCTGTAGCAGGCAGGCCCCGCGGCGCCGCCAGGCGGGCTACTGGATCGTGCCCTTGAAGGCGTCGGGAACCGGCAAGGCCATGACCTCGATGCCTTCGTCGCGCAGGGCTTCGCGCTCGTCCGGGGTCGCCTGGCCGCGGATGCCACGGTGCGGCACCTCGCCGTAGTGGATCTTGCGCGCCTCTTCCGGGAAGCGCGCGCCGACGTCCTCGGTCCGCTCGAGCAACTGGCGCACCGCGCCGAGCCAGCGCGCCTGCAGATCGACCGCGGCGGCTTCGGCGGGCGGCGCCGCAGCCGGAGCCGAGGGCTCGCGTGCACCCGACAGGTTCAGGCGCGGCGCGCTCGGCATGCGCGTCACGACATGGTCGGCGCACAAGGGGCATTCGACCAGCCCGCGGCCGTTCTGGTCCATGAACTCGTCGTCGGAGGCGAACCAGCCTTCGAAGCCGTGGCCGTTGGCGCAGCGCAGGTTGAGAACCTTCATCTTGTTCGGGAGTGTGACGCGGATCCGCCGTTCGCGCAGGAACCGGCCGCGCGGCTCAGGTTTCGGCGCCCGCCGCCTCGTCGCTGCGCCATTGCAGCGGCCAGGCCCCGGCGCGCCAGCGCTGCAGCCAGTGCAGGCCGATCCGGGTCTTCACATCGGGCAGGCCGCTGCCGGCGGCAAGCGCGTCCAGTTCAGCCTCGCTGAGTGTCAGCACCTCGACGAACTCGCCTTCGTCGAGCTTCTGCGCGCCGGCGACGAGGCCGCGCGCGAAGTAGATCCAGATGCTTTCGCTCGAATACGCGGCGGCGTTGTGGATCTCGCAGGCGAAGGCCCATTCGCGCGCGCTGTAGCCGGTTTCCTCGCGCAGCTCGCGCCGGGCGCACTCGATCGTCGTCTCGCCCGCGTCGAGCTTGCCCGCAGGGAACTCGATGATCGAGCGCCCGATCGGGTAGCGGTATTGCCTGACCATCACGAGCCGGCCGTCGTCGAGCAGCGGGATCACCGCCACCGCGCCCGGGTGCACGATGTATTCGCGCGTCGCCTCCTTGCCGTCGGGCAGCAGGACGCGGTCGCGCCGCAACTCGAGAAAACCGCCTTCGACCAGCGTCTCGCCGTCGATCCGCTGTTCCGCGAGCCGCGCGTCGTCGCTCAATTCGCGAGCGCCTTGACGATGGCGTCGCGGCACATCGCCATGAGCCCGCCCGGCAGCAGGCCGAACAGGATCAGCGCCAGGCCGTTGACCGCAAGCAGCGCGCTCACGCCACGGCCGCGTACGATCGGCGCGGTCTGGATCGGCTCGTCGAAGTACATGACCTTGACGACGCGGATGTAGTAGAACGAGCCGATCAGCGACATGATGACCGCGAACACCGCGAGCCAGATGTTCAGCGGCACGTTGGTCGTGACGAGCGCCTGCAGCACCGCGAGCTTGCCGTAGAAGCCGACCAGCGGCGGCACCCCGGCGAGCGAGAACATCATCAGCGTCATGGCACCGGCGAGCCAGGGCGCGCGCCGGCCGAGTCCGGCCAGATCGTCGATCTGCTCGCTCTCGAAGCCCTGGCGCGACAGGAACATGATGAGGCCGAAGGTGCCCAGCGTCGTCATCACGTAGGTGACGAGGTAGAACATCGCCGAGCTGTAGGCGTTGCCGGCCGACAAGGTGTTGCCGCTGACGACGCCGCAGCTCAGACCGAGCACGACGAAGCCCATTTGCGAGATCGTCGAATAGGCCAGCATGCGCTTGAGGTTGCGCTGGGCGATCGCGGCGACGTTGCCGATGACGAGCGAGGCCACCGCGAGCACCACGAACATCGGCTGCCAGTCGAGCGCGAGCCCGAGCAGGCCCTCGACGAGCAGGCGGATCGTGATCGCGAAGGCCGCGAACTTCGGGGCCGCGCCGATCAGCAGCGTGACCGGGGTCGGCGCGCCCTGGTAGACGTCGGGCAGCCACATGTGGAAGGGCGCGGCACCGAGCTTGAAGCCGAGGCCGGCGACGATGAAGACGACGCCGAAGGTCAGCACTTCCTTGTTGATGCCCGGATTGTTGGCGATGCGCTCGAAGACCTTCGGGATCTCGAGCGTGCCGGTCGCGCCGTACATCATCGACAGGCCGTAGAGCAGGAAGCCGCTGGCCAG
>JAGWTS010000295.1 GCA_028868875.1 Burkholderiales bacterium
GCGATGCGCAGATCGCGGCTGCGTTCGAACAGCGCTTCGCAGCCTTCGACGACGGCGCGCCAATCGGGCGCCTCGGCCGGGCCGAACTGCGATTCGGGTTTGCCCGCAGCGGCCTGGACGACGGCGAGGAATTCGTTGTCGTATTCCAGATCCGGACCGCTCGGCGCGGCTTCGTCGGCCAAAGGCTGGAGCCAGCCTGTGACTTGATTTCTTGCCGCGTCGATGTCGCTCATGGAGGTGCTGTCGGTCCGGGTTCGAAGTGCGGGTGGCGCTGGTCCGCAGTGGATTGTCGTTTGCCTGAATTCTGCAGCGAGTGTCGCAGGCTTGGGCGATTCTGAGAATCCCCATTATTCACGCGCAATCCCATGCACTATGGAAAGCGCATTCGAGGCGAAATGCACATGTGGCCCGGCCAGGGAGGGCCCTAAAACATCGCTTGCCAAACGCGAATTCCGCATCAACGGCGACCGTGACATCACGGCGTGGTAAGCACGAACTCAGCTCGGAGTCGCAGGCGCGATCGATCGCACGACGGTCGACGTCGGCGAGACAGGGCCCACCCCCTCGCCGCAACGCCATGCTGGGCGCCCGCCGAGCGGCCATGGCATAGACTCGCGCCACCCCAGCCCGGGCCTCCTGCCCGCTTGAAGTTCGCCGCAGCGAAAGTTGCTCTCGAGCGTGCCCCGGCCCGCTTCAACGAACTCTTCGGCCGCGGGCTCGTGCTCTCGGTGGCGCTGATCTCGGGCCTGGGCCTGGCGGTGGATGCGCTCGTCTTCGTGTTCTTCAACTCGGCGCGGCCGAACACGCTGACCCTCACCGCCGGCCCCGGCGCCAGCGCCTTGCGCGCGTCGCCGAGCAATACCGCAAGATCCTCGCACGCGAGCGGGCGAGCGGGCGAGCACCTTGCTGAAGGCCAACGGCATCCAGCCCGGCGACGGCACGCAGATCGTGACCGGGTCGGCCGAGTCATCGGTGGCCGGCCTGCTCGGCGGCCGCGTCGACTCATTCTTCGCGCTGAGCGATTCGACCCCGGGCGAGGTCGTGCGCCGGTTGCTGCGCGGCCCCCAGATCCATCTCTTCAGCTTCGCCCAGGCCGACGGCTGCGCCCACCGCATCCCCGACCTCAACCGGCTCGAACTGCCGCGCGGAGCGGTCGACTTCGGCGAGGACATCCCCCCGCCGACGTGCACCTCATGGCGCCTTCGGTCGAACTCGTGGCCCGCCCGAGCCCGCATCCGGCGCTGTCGGATCTGCTGCCGGGCGCAGCGCGCGAGGTCCACGGCCGAGCCGGGCTGTACGAGAAGGCGGGCGAGTTTCCGAGCCCGATCGAGCACGGATTCCCGATCAGCCCCGACGCCGCGCGCCGCTACGCCTCGGGCAAGAGCTTTCTGTATCGGACCTTCCCGTTCTGGATCGCGAGCCTGATCGCGCGCCTTGCCGCCGTCATCGTGCCGACGGCGATCGGGCTCGTGCCGGGTTTCCGCTTCGCCCCTGCGGTCTGCCGCTGGCGCATGCAGTCGCGCATCTACCGCTGGTACGCGGCGCTGCAGCGGCTCGAACACGAGGCCCAGAGCGCGCCGCTGGACCCGCGGCGCTGCGACGACTTGCTGCATCACCTCGACCGGATCGAAGCCACCGTGATGAGGATCTCGGTGCCGCCCGCCTTCGCCGACCTGCTCTACGACCTGCGCGGACATCTCGTTGCCGTGCGCGAGCGGCTGCTCGCCCAGCGCACCGCGTCCGCCCGCGCAGAAACAGCGCCCAGGTAGACGCCGGGCTCAGCGTTCGCCGCCGCGGCCGCCGCGTTCGCCGCCGCGATAGCCGCCGCGGTCGTCGCCCCCGTAGTGGTGGCCGTAGCCCCAGGGCATCACGCAGCAGCCGGCCAGCGCCATGCCGGCCCAGACCGCGACCCCCATCCGGATCCAGCGCAAGGTCTTGTCCATCGATTCCCTTTCGGTCGTACGCAAGCCGTACCCCCTTCCAACGGCGCCGGCGCCGTGGCGATGACCGCCGGACGATTCCGGGCGGTAAACGGCGGTAAAGCCGGCAACGCGCGATCGACGACGTTGTTCACGGTCGGAATTAAAGAATTCGCTTCATTCACCGAAATCACATCGCATGCGGCTCGGCGCTCTCCGATGATGGAAACAGCCCGGTGCCACTCCCATAGCAGTCTGAGGAACCCCCATGCGCATGAACATCGCCCTCTTCAAGACCCCGATCACCGCGATCGGCGCCGGCACGCTGCTTCTCGCAGGCTGCGTCATCGGACTCGTCGTTGCCGATTCGCAGGTGACGCGCGCGATCCAGAACCGCTACGACAGCTACCTGCTCGCGAACGAACTGCGCCAGAGCTCGGACGACCTGACCCGGCTCGCGCGCACCTTCGTCGCCACCGGCGACCCGAAGTGGGAGCAGCAGTACGGCGAGGTGCTGGCCATCCGCAACGGCACCCAGGCCAGGCCGCAGCACTACGACCGCATCTACTGGGATTTCCGCGCCGCCGACGAAACTCCGCCGGTGGGAACCGGTGAGGCGATGTCGCTGACCGAGCGCATGAAGCGCGCCGGCTTCAGCGCCGCCGAGTTCGGCAAACTCGACGAGGCCCAGCGCAATTCGAACGACCTCGTGCGCACCGAGACCGTGGCGATGAACATGGTCAAGGGCCTCTACGACGACGGCAAGGGCGGCTTCACGCGCAAGGCCGAGCCCGACCGCGCCCGGGCGCTGGACATGATGAACGGCCGCGACTACCACGTCTTCAAGGCGAAGATCATGGCCCCGATCAACGACTTCCTGGGGCTGCTGGACGCCCGCACCAGCGCCGCGGTGGCCCAGGCCCAGACCGAGCAGCACGCCTGGGCGGTGGCGGTCACGCTCGCCACCCTGCTCATCGGGGTGGCCACCGCGCTGTCGCTGCGCCAGTGGTGGTGGATCAACCGCCGCCTCGGCGGCGCCCCGGACGAGGTCGTGAGCCTGGTGCAACGCCTGGCGTCGGGCGACCTCTCGCACGGCGGCGAGAGCCGCCAGGGCGATGCCGGCAGCGTGCTGGCGCGGCTGTTCGAGTTGCGCGAACGACTCGCCGGCATCATCGCGGCGGTACGACGCAATGCCGAGAGCGTGGCCACGGCCAGCACCCAGATCGCCCAGGGCAACATGGACCTGTCCAGCCGCACCGAGCAGCAGGCCGGCGCCCTCGAACAGACCGCGGCGACGATGGGCGGGCTGGGCACGGCGGCGCGCAACAGCGCCGACAGCGCGGCCCAGGCCAACCAGCTCGCGGAGAGCGCCAGCGGCGTCGTCGTCGAAGGCGGCGAGGTCGTGGGCAGGGTGGTCGAGACGATGAGGGGCATCAACGACTCGTCCAAGAAGATCGCCGACATCATCACCGTGATCGACGGCATCGCGTTCCAGACCAACATCCTGGCGCTCAACGCCGCGGTCGAGGCGGCGCGCGCCGGCGAACAGGGGCGCGGCTTCGCCGTCGTCGCGAGCGAGGTGCGCAGCCTGGCCCAGCGCTCGGCCGAGGCGGCCCGGGAGATCAAGAGCCTGATCAGCGCCAACGTCGAGCGCGTCGACCAGGGCACGAGCCTGGTGGACCAGGCCGGGCGCACGATGAGCGAGATCGTGGTGGCCATCAAGCGCGTCAATGACATCGTCGGCGAAATCCGCAGCGCGAGCGCGGAGCAGAGCACGAACGTGCTCGAGGTCGGCCGCACCATCACCCGGCTCGACCAGGGCACGCAGCAGAACGCGGCGCTGGTCGAACAGTCGGCAGCGGCAGCGGCGAGCCTGAAGAAGCAGGCCGCCGAGCTCGTCGACGCGGTGTCGGTGTTCAGGCTCGCGCTGGGCTGAGGGCCGAGGCCGGGCCCGCGGCTTGATCCGGGCGAAGCAAGGCGCTGAAAAAATCCGCCGGCCGCCGCAGCGCGGGCGATGCCGTGCGCGCAGGCGTTATCGTCAGCACCTGTACAGGATTCGATGGCACAGTGATGCGCTCGGGTGAGCGCAGCGCGCCTGGAGCAGGCGCGTATCCGCCGCTGCCATCCGAAATCGCACCACGGAGAGCAATGCCATGACGGCCCCAGCATCGACCATCATCTACACCCTCACCGACGAGGCGCCGCTGCTCGCGACCTGCGCCTTCCTGCCGGTGATCCGCGCCTTCACCGCCCCCGCGGGCGTCGCGGTCCGAACCAGCGACATCTCGGTCGCGGCGCGCATCCTGGCGGAGTTCCCCGACTACCTGACCGACGCGCAGAAGGTGCCCGACAACCTCGGCGAGCTCGGCCGGCTCACGCTCGCGCCCGACACCAACATCATCAAGCTGCCCAACATCAGCGCCTCGGTGCCGCAGCTCGTGGCCGCCATCAAGGAGCTGCAGGCGCATGGCTACAAGATCCCCGACTACCCCGAGAACCCGAAGACCGACGAGGAAAAGGCGCTGCGCACGCGCTACTCCAAGGCCCTGGGCAGCGCCGTGAACCCGGTGCTGCGCGAAGGCAACTCCGACCGCCGCGCCCCGGCCGCCGTCAAGGGCTACGCGCGCAAGCATCCGCATTCGATGGGCGAGTGGAGCCAGGCTTCGCGCACCCACGTTGCGACGATGAAGCATGGCGACTTCTACCACGGCGAGAAGTCGATGACGCTGGACCGCGCGCGCGACGTGAAGATGGACCTCGTCACCAAGAGCGGCAAGACCCTCGTGCTCAAGCCCAAGGTGTCCTTGCTCGCGGGCGAGATCATCGACAGCATGTTCATGAGCAAGAAGGCGCTGTGCGAGTTCTACGAGCACGAGATGGAGGACGCCCGCAAGACCGGCGTGATGCTCTCGCTGCACGTCAAGGCGACGATGATGAAGGTCTCGCACCCCATCGTCTTCGGCCATGCGGTGAAGATCTTCTACAAGGAAGCCTTCGAGAAGCACGGCAAGCTCTTCGACGAGCTCGGCGTGAACGTCAACAACGGCATGGTCAACCTCGAAGAGAAGATCGCGACCCTGCCCGAATCCAAGCGCGAGGAGATCCAGCGCGACCTGCACGCCTGCCACGAGCACCGGCCCGAGCTCGCGATGGTCGATTCGGCCAAGGGCATCACGAACCTGCACGCCCCCAACGACGTGATCGTCGACGCCTCGATGCCGGCCATGATCCGCCTGGGCGGCAAGATGTGGGGCGCCGACGGGCGCCCGAAGGACACCAAGGCGGTGATCCCCGAGAGCACCTTCGCCCGCATCTACCAGGAGATGATCAACTTCTGCAAGACCAACGGCAACTTCGATCCGCGCACCATGGGCACGGTGCCCAACGTCGGCCTGATGGCGCAGCAGGCCGAGGAATACGGCTCGCACGACAAGACCTTCGAGATCCCGGAAGACGGCGAGGCCCGCATCGTCGACATCGCCACGGGCGAGGTCCTGCTGGTGCAGCACGTCGAGGCCGGCGACATCTGGCGCATGTGCCAGGTCAAGGACGCGGCGATCCGCGACTGGGTCAAGCTCGCTGTGACGCGGGCGCGCAATTCGGGCATGCCGGCGCTGTTCTGGCTCGACCCCTACCGCCCGCACGAAGCCGAGCTGATCAAGAAGGTCGAGACCTACCTGAAGGACTACGACACCCGCGGCCTGGACATCCAGATCATGTCGCAGGTGCGCGCCATGCGCTACACGCTCGAGCGCGTCGTGCGCGGGCTGGACACGATCTCCGTCACCGGCAACATCCTGCGCGACTACCTGACCGACCTGTTCCCGATCATGGAGCTGGGCACGAGCGCGAAGATGCTCTCGATCGTGCCGCTGATGGCCGGCGGCGGCATGTACGAGACCGGCGCCGGCGGCTCGGCGCCCAAGCACGTGAAGCAGCTCGTCGAGGAGAACCACCTGCGCTGGGATTCGCTGGGCGAGTACCTGGCGCTGGCGGTGTCGCTCGAGGACATGGGCATCAAGACCGGCAACGCCAAAGCCAAGCTGCTGGCCAAGACGCTCGATGCCGCCACGGGCAAGCTGCTGGACAACAGCAAGTCGCCTTCGCCGCGCACCGGCGAGCTCGACAACCGAGGCAGCCAGTTCTATCTCGCGATGTACTGGGCCCAGGAGCTGGCGGCGCAGACCGAGGACAAGGCGATGGCGGCGCAGTTCGCCCCCCTGGCCCAGGCCCTGGCCGCCAACGAGCAGAAGATCCTCGCCGAGTTCTCGGCCGTGCAGGGCAAGCCCGCCGACATCGGCGGCTACTACTTCGCCGACGAGGCCAAGCGCGACGCGGTGATGCGCCCGAGCGCGACCTTCAACTCGATCATCGCCGCGGCACGGGCCTGAGGCGCAGCGCCGCTGCCGTCAGCGAGCGAGAAGGCGAAGCCGTTCCCGTCGATCGGCGCGCCCATCGACGACCGACCAGGTCGTCGATGGGCCAGCCGGCGGTTCAGCCCCCGCGCAGCAGTTCGCGCGCGATGATGAGCTGCTGCACCTCGGTCGCGCCTTCGTAGATGCGCAGCGCGCGGATCTCGCGGTAGAGCTTTTCCACCGGCACTTCGCTGACGACGCCCAGCCCGCCCCAGATCTGGACCGCGGCATCGATCACCTGCTGCGCGCCTTCGGTCGCGACCATCTTGGCCATCGCCGCCTCGCGCGTCACGCCGCGGCCCTGGTCGCGCTGCCAGGCGGCGCGGTAGGTCAGCAAGGCGGCCGAGTCGACCGTCGTCGCCATCTGCGCGAGCTTGGCCTGCGTGATCTGGAAGTCGGCGAGCACGCCCTTGAAGATCTTGCGCGTGGTCGCGCGCGCGAGCGCCTCGGCCAGGGCACGGCGCGCGAAGCCCAGGGCCGCGGCCGCGACCGAGGTGCGGAAGACATCGAGCGTGCGCATCGCGATCTTGAAGCCCTCGCCCGCCGCGCCGACCAGGCTGGCCGCCGACACCCGGCAGTTCGTGAAGCGCAGCCGCGCCAGCGGATGCGGGGCGATGACCTGGATGCGCTCGGCGATCTCGAAGCCCGGGGTTCCGGCCTCGACGATGAAGGCCGAGATGCCGCGCGCGCCCGGCGCCTCGCCACTGCGCGCGAAGACGACGTAGAAATCGGCGATGCCGCCGTTGGAGATCCAGGTCTTCTCGCCGTCGAGCACCCAGGCCTCGCCTTCGGCGCGCGCCGAGCAGGCCAGCGCGGCGACGTCGGAGCCGGCCTCGGGCTCCGAGAGGGCGAAGGCCGCGATCGCCTCGCCGCGCGCCACCCGCGGCAGCCAGCGCGCCTTCTGTTCGGGCGATCCGGCGAGGCTGATCGCGCCCGAGCCCAGGCCCTGCATCGCGAAGGCGAAATCGGCGAGGCCCGAATGGCGCGCCAGGGTCTCGCGCAGGAGGCAGATCGAGCGCGTGTCGATGGCCTCGGTCGCCCCGCCCCATTCGCGTCCGCCGACGGCGTGCGCGAGCCAGCCGCCGGCGCCGAGCCGGCGCACGAGCTCGCGGCATGCCGCGTCGACGTCGGCGCCGTGGGGGTCCAGCCCCTCTGCGCTCGCCCAGGCTTCGAGGCGCCGCGCCAGTTCGCGGTGGCGATCGTCGAAGAAGGGCCAGTCGAGATGGGTCGCTTCGGGCATGGTCGGCTCCACGGTTAGTCGCCTTCGAACACTGGCTTGCGGCGCGCCACGAAGGCTTCATAGGCGCGCCTGAAATCCTGGGTCAGCATGCACAGGGCCTGGGCCTGGGCTTCGCTCTCGACCGCCTGCTCGACCGTCATCGCCCATTCCTGGTGCA
>JAGWTS010000296.1 GCA_028868875.1 Burkholderiales bacterium
GTGGTCATTTCGTGCGGGTCCACCGCCTCGGTCACGGCCACGACGGGATCCACGGCCTTTTCAGCATTGTCTGCGGGAAATTCCCGGATCGCGATGGTGCCCCTGAATCTGCCCAAGTCGACAAATGTTCATTTCGGGGTGATGCCGGTTGTGATTGACGGTCAATCGGTGATTACCGGTACGTTCGTTCAGACCTCGTTTGCCATTCAATCCTGCAGCACCGATTCCGCGAGCATGATTGCCGTGTGTATCAACTACTCATCTTCGATGGTCGCGGTGCTCGATCTGGCGAAGTTCGCCACCACCTTCGCCGTCGCCGACATCGGGGTGTCCGAATTCGACACCGGCGTACCGCAGGCAGCGACCCCATTCTCGGGTGGAAGCTGCATGATCTGCGGCGTCGTGGCGGTGCCCGCGATCCATTCCTTCGTCGTTTCTGCATCCGACGGCTACCGGATCTACAACTATCCGGTGGCGGGCGCCGCTTCCCCGCTCGCGCCGGCGAAGATCTATGCAATTCCTATCGCTGAGAACTTCGCCCTCTCCAACAGTCGCCTGTGGGTGTTTTCAGCGGACTACGGCTCGACCGGCGGCCCTCGGGTGTTGCGCGTCATCGATCTGGCCTCGCAGCGCGTCTATGCGTGGGACCAATACACGAACCAATGCAGCGCCACCGACGGCGCAGCCTGCACGAACTTTGGTCCGCAGGTCGTCGACTCGATAACCTTCTCCGACGACACGGGATTGCTCACTCTCGACGACGAAAGTGGTGATTCACAGCTGACAGTCGACATGAGCCAAGCCGTCTTCTCCGACTCCTCGTTGACCTTTTCTGCTCCCCACGCCTACAGCGGCCTGAGTGTCGTCGACACCCTGGGCCTGGGCGAAGTCTCAGGCCTGTTGGCAAGTTCGACCGGGCACTGGGGATTCGCGGTCGCGGAGTTCAGCGGCGCCGTTGTAGGCGTGCAGCAGCTTCCGATTTCAGCAGGCACGGGCAATGCCCTGGCGCCTCCGACACCCGACCCGATCTACGCAGACCTGTCCACGTTGGTCGATCACGCGCCTTGCGCGTTCGCTCCCGCGGGTGGCCAGGATCCTCATGCGCAGGGGTATACGCTGACCAGTGCCGGAGTGCCGCTGGGACTGTTCATCTCCGGAGACAGCCGGTGCATGGCCGTCATCAACCTGGCCCTGCTGGATGACGCGCCGCGCCAAGCCGGAGCGCTCGGCAATCTTCTCGACACCAGCAACTACGATCCGGTGAAGTCGGGCGCGGTCACGTTCTATGCGCTGCCCAATGAATGAGCCCGCCGAGCCACGGCCCTTTTTCAGGGCCCCGCCGCCCGGCGTCGCGGCGCCCAAGGCGTCTTCGGCGTTGCCATCGAGGGTGCCCGATCCCGAGCCGCGGGTGGACTCGGCTGGTCTCGTGCGCCTCGAGGGGACGTGATGAGCGTGCCACCGCGAAACTTCACGGTCGGCCACGGCGAATGGCGCGCTGCCTCGGCATCGGTCGCCATGCCCCCCACCAAGGCTCGGCCAGTTGCGCTGCCCGACACGAGTGCATCGCTGTTCCTGGCCGTGCCGCGTGTCTGCACGTATTTGGGAACGACGAGGCTGACTTGCGCCAGCGGCTTCTTCTTCGAGCGCACAAGCCGACTGTTCCTGGTCACGAGTCGCCATGTCCTTTTCGACGAGCGGGGAAAGCACTTCCCGGATCGACTCGAACTCGAACTGCATCTGGACGCGATCGATCTGACTCTTGCCACCCGGTTTTCCGTGCCGCTATACCACAGTGCCGGCGCGACTTGGTGCCAGGGACGGGATTCGGGCGGTGAAGTCGACGTCGCCGTCCTTGAACTGGACCGCGGGAAGATGCCCGCGGGTTCGATCATTCGGGCGTTCACGCCGGCCCATCTGGTCAAGGACGACCGCGAGGTATGCGTAGGCGCTTCGTTGCTGGTCGTGGGCTTCCCGCTCGGCTTCCACGACGCGCTGCACCATCTGCCGGTGCTGCGCCACGCGGTCATGGCGTCGCCATACGGCATCCGCTTTCAGGGGCAGGGACTGTTCCTGACCGACGCTCGAACGCATCGCGGCACGAGCGGTGCGCCGGTCGTCATGCGCGACCCAGATCAGGCAATCGGCGCGGCCATGCTGCCGTGGAAACTCCTGGGAGTTCATTCGTCGCGCATGGACATGGGAGATCGCGACCACGAGTTGGACGAATCGCTCGGCCTGAACTGCGCCTGGTACGCAGACATTTTGCTTGCCCTCACTCGATGAGGGTTGACCACCGCCGCCTCGAACCGATCCGGCGCTGCCAGCAACGCGATGACGTCTTGGGTCAGCCGAAGGCTTCACGTGCAGGGCATGGCGGCGCGTAAGCCCGGACTGTCTCGCCCATAGGCCTTCAGCCAGCTTCTCCCAGAACCTCATGTGCCAGTACTTCGTCCAATCCACAGCCGCAAGACCCATGGCGGCGACGATCCGCGACAGCTATGGCAGATTCCATGTCGTGCGGGTGTCTGCCGAAACATGGGCGATCGGCACGGAGTTGCATGGTCCGCAACCGAGCCTCGGTGCGCATTTCTTCAGTACCGCGGCCGGGCGGCGCGCGGTCGAGGTCATCTTCGTGTTGGTCAATTGCGATCTGGCGACGGCTTTGCTGCATCAGACCCTGCAAGCAACATCGAATCTGCGCCAATTCGACCCCTCGACTCCCGGTTTGCTCCCGCGCCAGCCTTCAAGGCTGCCTGCGGTCGATGCGTTGGCTGCCCCTGGACGTCGGTCGCGCCCGGCACGAACCCGGTTGGCACCCAACTGGCGTCCCTGGGCGAGCAAACCGAGGCCTGTGATCAAAGACCGTTCAACGACGCCTTTGGAAGCGAAGGCCGTTTCCGGCCCGACGGTCGACGAATCGCCGAACACGGTGGATTCCTCGGCAACCGATCTCATTCCCTGAGACCCTGCGCAGGCTTTCCTCGGCCTCGCAACATGGGAGCCCAACTTGAAGCTCGCAATCATCGTATCGGTCATGGCCTCGAGTGCGCTTCAGGTCGCTTGCGCAGAGACCGCCACTCTGCAGGTCTCTGACGGCACCGGCATGCAGCCCAAGTTGAGCCCGCCGCATACGACTCTCATCCCTACCGTGAACATCGCCCCGGCCCGGGGTTGGCCGCAAGGCGTCGCACCGCGGGCCGCCCCGGATCTGCGTGTGGTCGCGTTTGCCACCGGCCTCAATCACCCCCGGTGGCTGACCGTACTGCCCAACGGAGACGTTCTTGTCGCCGAATCCAACGCGCCCGATCGGCCCGATGACGGCACGGGCCTGAAGGGTTTCATCATGAAGCTGGTGATGAAGCGCGCGGGTGCGTCTACACCCAGCGCCAATCGAATCACGCTGTTGCGCGACAGCCATGGCACCGGTGTTGCGGACATTCGTACCGTGCTGCTCGAGGGGCTGAACTCCCCCTTCGGGATGGCACTGGTGGGCACCGACCTGTACGTGGCCGACACCGATGCCCTGCTTCGATTTCCCTACGCAACGGGCCAGACCAGGATCACGACGCTCGGCGTTGTCGTCGCCCGGCTGCCAGCCGGCACGATCAATCACCACTGGACGAAGAACGTCCTCGCCAGCGAGGATGGCAGCAAGCTCTTCGTGACGATCGGATCAAACAGCAACATCGGCGAAAACGGCATGGCAGCCGAGGCAGAGCGGGCGGCCATCTGGGAAGTCGATATTTCCAGCGGCACGCACCGGATCTTTGCAAGTGGACTGCGCAACCCGAACGGGCTCGCCTGGGCTCCAGGCGGTGCGCTGTGGACCGTCGTCAACGAACGTGACGAGTTCGGAAGCGACCTCGTGCCTGACTACCTGACTTCGGTGCGCGACGGTGGGTTCTACGGCTGGCCCTACAGCTATTTTGGAGATCACGTCGACGCGCGCGTCGATCCGCCGCGCCCCGACAAGGTCGCGAAGGCAGCCATCCCAGACTATGCGCTGGGGCCGCATACTGCCTCGCTCGGGCTGGCTGCCTCAGCGGGCACGACGCTGCCGGCACGCTTCGCCAAGGGAATGTTCGTGAGCCAACATGGTTCGTGGAATCGGCGTCCGCTCAGCGGCTATCAGGTCCTCTTCGTTCCCTTCGACGGTGCGCGGCCCTCGGGCGCGGCGCCGCTGACCGTTTTGACCGGCTTCCTCGATGATCAGGGCCGGGCTTTCGGCAGGCCGGTCGGCGTGGCAATCGACGGCCAAGGTGCATTGCTGGTGGCTGACGACGTGGGAGACGTGATCTGGCGCGTAAGCGCTGCGCAATGACCGGCCTATTCCGGCCTATTCATTAGACCCATTTCATCAGATCCATTTTTGCATTGCACGATCTGGCGCCATTGGCTGCATGCGGATCGATCGGCGCATCACGAACTTCGAGCATTTCGAGCGGCGTTCGCTGCGGCGATGAGCGTCTCGTCGGCCGATACGATTTCCCCGATGGGGAGCCCGGAGCCGCCGCCGGCTCGCCAGCGCGCTCCGGATCGGCTGAGATGCGCCTCGCCCTGAATCGTTGCCCCGCCTGGAGCGCGCCGGCCGGTCCCTGCGCGCGGACAAAGGCCGCGCTCGTCGCCGCCCTCAGCGCCCCGCGCCCTGCAGCCGCACGTAGCGCAGGATCATCTCCACCGCCTCGTCGCGGTGGTGGCGCTGCTCGGCCGGCGCTGCGAGGTCGCGCTTGAAGATGAGGCCGAAGGTGTGGCGGTTGGCGACGTTGAAGAAGCACAGCGCCGAGATCCACATGTGCAGGTCCACCGGGTCAACGCCGCGGCGGAAGACGCGCGCCTTGACGCCGCGCTCGTAGACGCTGCGCACGGCGTCGATGGCCGGCACGTTGAGGTCCTGGATCGTCGCGCTGCGCGCGAGGTACTCGCCGCGGTGCATGTTCTCGTTCATCACGAGGCGGATGAAGGCCTCGTTGTCGAGGTGGTAGTCGAAGGTGAAGGCCACCAGCTTGCGCAACGCGTCCTCGGGCTCGAGGTCCTGCAGCTCGAGCCCGGCCTCGATCTCGCGCACGCGCCGGTAGGCGTCCTCGAGCACCGCCACGTAGAGCGCTTCCTTGCTCACGAAGTGGTAGTAGATCATGCGCTTGCTGGTGCGCGTGGCCGCGGCGATCTCGTCGATGCGCGCTCCCGCCAGCCCCTTGTCGGCGAACTCGGCGCTGGCCACGCGCAGGATGTCGGCGAGCGACTGGGCCGAGTCGTAGGTGCGCGCCGGGGCTTCGGCCCGGGCCTGGGTCGGTTTGCTCTCAGATGGGACCGGTTCGTTCATTTCCGAAGCCTACCGCAGCCACTCTTCTGAATGAAATCGAGTCGCATCAGGGTTTTCACTGATCACATAAAGCGAACTAGTTCGTACATTCCTGTCGTGGGCCCCGCGTCGAGGGCCGTTCGGAGACCGCACTTGGACCGTCACCCCCCCATCGAGGCCGCGCACCGCTCGCCGCGCAAGGCCGCTTTCGCGAGCTGGATCGGCAGCGCCGTCGAGTACTACGACTTCTTCATCTACGGCACCGCCGCGGCGCTGGTGTTCGGCAAGATCTTCTTCCCCGAGGTCGACCCGCGGCTGGCGATGGTGGCGGCCTTCGCCACCTTCGGCGTGGGCTACGTGGCGCGGCCGGTGGGCGCCTTCTTCATGGGCCACATCGGCGACAAGTTCGGGCGCAAGAAGGTGCTCACGGCGACGATCCTGATGATGGGCGCCTCGACCTTCCTGATCGGCCTGCTGCCCACCTACGGCCAGGCCGGCATCTGGGCGCCGATCCTGCTGGTCGTGCTGCGCCTGCTGCAGGGGCTCTCGGCCGCGGGCGAGCAGGCCGGCGCCAATTCGATGACGCTGGAGCATTCGCCGCCGAACCGGCGCGCCTTCTACACCAGCTTCACCTTGAGCGGTACCCAGATGGGGCTGATCCTGGCCACCCTGGTGTTCCTGCCGATCTCGGCCCTGCCCGAGGACCAGTTGCTGAGCTGGGGCTGGCGCATTCCCTTCTTCCTGAGCGCGGTGGTCGTCGCCATCGGCGTCTGGGTGCGGCGCAGCCTGCCCGAGACGCCGGTCTTCGAAGCCGAGGCCGAGGCCGGCGCCACGCCCCGGGTGCCGGTGAGCGAGCTCTTCCAGACCCACACTCCGGCGGTCGTTCGAGTCGTGCTCGGCGCGCTGGTCTCGGTGCTGAGCACCATCTTCGGCATCTTCGTGCTTTCGTTCGCGGTCAACACCATGCACCTGCCGCGCGCCACGATGCTCGCCCTGCTCATCGCCACCAACGTGCTGGCGCTGGCGGCGATCCCGCTGTGGGCGATGCTCGCCGACCGCATCGGCCGGCGCCCGGTCTTCATCTTCGGCGCGCTCGGCTCGGCGGTCATGATCTGGCCCACGCTGTGGGCGATCTCGCAGGCCGACATCACGCTCATCTACGTCTTCGGCCTGCTGCTCGCCGGCGTGATCTACAGCGCCTCGAACGCGACCTGGCCGGCGCTCTACGGCGAGATGTTCAACACCCGGGTGCGCCTGTCGGGCATGGCCATCGGCACCCAGATCGGCTTCGCGCTCGGCGGCTTTGCGCCCAGCATCAGCGCCGCCGTCATGGGCCCCGGGCCCGGCGGCTGGCCGCCGGTGGCGGTGTTGACGAGCGTGGCCTGCGTCATCGCGGCGGCGGCCGCGTTCAGCGCCCGCGAAACCTTCGACGTGCCGATGGAGCGCCTCGGCCACTCGATGGCGACAGCTTGAAAGGCCCGTCATGCTGAGCGGCAAGACCACCCTGATCGCCCACCTGGGCTATCCGACCGAGGCCTTCAAGGCCCCGATGATCTACAACCCCTGGTTCGACAGCCGCGGCATCGACGCCTGCGTCGTGCCGATGGGGGTGAAGGCCGAGGACTTCGCGCAGGCGCTGGCGACGCTCTCGAAGTTCACCAACCTGCGCGGCGCCCTGGTGACGATGCCGCACAAGGTGACGACGCTGGCGCTCGCGGCCGAGGCCACGCCCGCGGCGCGCATCGCCGGCGCCAGCAACGCCTTGCTGCTCCGCCCCGACGGCAGCTGGCTCGCCGACCAGTTCGACGGCGCCGGCTTCGTGCGCGGCGTGCAGCGCAAGGGGCGCTCGTTCGAAGGCGCGAGCGTGCTCGTCGCCGGCTGCGGCGGCGTCGGCTCGGCGATCGCGGCGTCGATTGCCGGCGCCGGTGCCGCACGCATGAGCCTGTTCGACCCCAGCGCCGGCGCGGCCGAGGGCTTGCGCGCGCGCCTGCTCGCGCATTACCCGAAGCTCGTCGTCGAGACCGGCTCGAACGACCCCGCCGGGCACGACATCGTCGTCAATGCGACGCCGCTGGGCATGCGCGAGGGCGACCCCCTGCCCTTCGACGTCGAGCGCATCGGGCGCGATGCCTTCGTCGGCGAGGTCGTGATGAAGAGCGAGATCACGCCCTTGCTGAAGGCGGCGCTGGCGCGCGGCCATGCGGTGCAGCCCGGGGTCGACATGCTGTTCGAGATGATCCCGGCCTACCTCGAGTTCTTCGGCTTCGGCAGCGCCACGCCGGAAGAACTGCGCGCCGTCGCGCAGGTCCGCTACTGAGCGCGCGGCGCGAGCGGCGGCGCTGCGGCAACGGCGGCGGCAATCAAGCCGCCTTTTCGCGATCGCTTCCCTG
>JAGWTS010000297.1 GCA_028868875.1 Burkholderiales bacterium
GGAAAGCGGGCACGGAATGTGTATGAGCAGGCTCGAACGCCTCTTATCATCGACCCGCCCGAATCCGCCGCGAGACCCGCCATGCACGAATTGCCGGCCGAATGGAGCGCCTTGTGCGCAGTGGTGTTCCTGCTCGGCATGCGCCATGGCTTCGACCCCGACCACCTTGCCGCGATCGACGGCATGACGCGGCTGGCGACCCGCCGCCGGCGCCCTTTCGCGCGCTATTGCGGCAGCCTGTTCTCGCTCGGCCACGGCGCCGTGGTGCTGGCGATCGCGCTCGCGGTCGGGCTGGCGAGCCGGGAGTGGGCGCCGCCGGCCTGGATCGATGCCTTCGGCGCCTGGGTCTCGATCGCTTTCCTGGTCACGATCGGCCTCGTCAACCTGCAAGCGGTGCTGCGCAGCGAACCCGGAACGGTGGTCGCGCTGGTCGGCGTCAAGGGCAGATTGCTCGGGAGGGTGCTCGGCGCCGACAGCGCCCTCGGGGTGGCGGCGGTGGGGGCCTTGTTCGCGATCTCGTTCGACACGCTGAGCCAGGGCGCGCTGTTCGCGCTCGCCGCGGCGCGCTTTTCGGGGCCGGTGGATGCGCTCGCGCTCGGGCTGCTGTTCCTGCTCGGCATGGTCGTCACCGACGGCCTGAACGGCTGGTGGATCTCGCGCCTGATTGCGCGCGCCGACCAGATTGCGGCGCTCGCCTCGCGCGTGATGGCGCTGGCGGTCTCGGCCGCGAGCCTGCTCGTCGCCGCGCTGGGCATCGCGCGGCTGGCGGCGCCCGGCTTCGACCATTGGGCCGACGGCAAGGAGCTCGGCGCCGGGCTTGCCGTCATCGGCCTCGTGGCCGCGGCGTTCTGGGCCGCGGCGCGCATCCGCCGCGCCGCCGCGGCGGCGCGCTGATCAGGCCTTGGTGATCAGGCCTTGATGATCAGGCCTTGGTAGTGCGCAGCAGGTAGTCGACCACCGCCAGCACCTGCTGTTCGCCGCCGGCTTCCGAGGGCGAAGTGCGATAGCGGCCGTTCACCGCCAGCGTGGGCACGCCGTCGACCGAGTAGGCCGCGAACAGCTGGTTGGCGCGCTGCACCTGGGTCGCGACGGTGAAGCTGTTCATCGCCGCGACGAGCTTGGCCTTGTCGATGCCGTTGGCCGCGGCGAAGACGCCGACCGCCTCTTCCTTCTCGAAGTGCAGGCCCTGGACGTGAACCGCGGCAAAGACCTTGGGGTGGATGGTTTCGGGAACGCCCAGCGATTCGAGCGCGAAGTACATCTTCTGGTAGGGCACGTGCATCGGCGACCACGCGACCGGGCTGCGCCGGAAATGAACGTCGGCGGGCAGCTTGGCGACCCAGGCGTCGAGCACGGGCTCGAACTCGTTGCAGTGCGGGCACCAGTAGCCGAAGAACTCGATCACCTCGGGCTTGCCCGGCTGTGCCAGCGGCACGGCCTGGTTGAGGCGGGTGTAGTCCTTGCCTTCCACCGGGGCCGCTTGGGCGGCCAGCGGCAGCAGGCCGGCGGCGCCGGCAAGGCAGACGAAATCGCGACGATTCATGCTCGATCCTCAGGTCCTAGGGGCTCCAGGCCCCGAAACGGGGCGCAGTCTAAGCGCAATGCGTTTCCGCAGTGTGGCCCTGGGGTGCCGACCGGGCGAGGATCGAGGCCAGGTCCACGCCGCGCGGCAGCGTGCCGTAGTTGCGCGCCCCGCCTTCGTCCAGGCGTGCGGCGCAGAAGGCATCGGCCACCGCGGCCGGGGCGTGCTGCACGAGCAAGGCCGCCTGCAAGGCCAGGGCCATGCGGTCGACCAGGCCGCGGGCGCGGTATTCCACTTCGGACAGGTCGCGGAACTCGGGCGCGAGCGCCGCCACCCAGCGGTCGAGCCGGCGGTCGGCGCCGCGCGCCTTGCCGACTTCGTCGAAGAAGGCCTGCACGACGGCTGGGGTCTTGCTCATCGCGCGCAGCACGTCCAGGCACTGCACGTTGCCGCTGCCTTCCCAGATCGCGTTCACGGGCGATTCGCGGAACAGCCGCGGCATCGGGCCGTCTTCCATCACGCCGCTGCCGCCGATGCATTCCATCGCCTCGTAGGCGTGGTTGGGCGTGCGCTTGCAGATCCAGTACTTGCCGACCGCGGTGACGAGGCGCACGAGCAGGTCTTCGTGCGGGTCGCTGCGATGGTCGAGCGCGCGCGCGACGCGCATCGCGAGCACGAGCGAGCCTTCGCTTTCGAGCGCGAGGTCGGCGAGCACGTTGCGCATCAGCGGCTGCTCGACCAGGCGCGCGCCGAAGGCCGAGCGGATCGAGCCATGGTGCAGGGCCTGGGCCAATGCGCCGCGCTGGCCGGCGGCCGAGCCGACCATGCAATCGAAGCGCGTCATCGCCACCATCTCGATGATGGTGCGAACGCCGCGGCCTTCCTCGCCCACCATCCAGGCCAGGGCGCCGCGCAACTCGGTCTCGCTCGAGGCGTTCGAGACGTTGCCCATCTTGCGCTTCAGGCGCTGCAGCTGCATCGGGTTCTTGCTGCCGTCGGGGCGCCAGCGCGGCATCAGGAAGCAGGACAGGCCGCCCGGGGCCTGGGCGAGCACCAGGAAGGCGTCGCACATCGGCGCCGAGACGAAGTACTTGTGGCCGACGAGTTCGTAAGCCGCGCCCGGGCCGCCGGCGCCGAGCGCATGGGCGCGCGTGGTGTTGGCGCGAACGTCGGAGCCGCCCTGCTTCTCGGTCATCGCCATGCCGATGGTCAGGCCCTGCTTCTGCGCGTCCGGCACGTTGCGCGGGTCGTAGACGCGCGCGGTGATGCGCGGCTCCCACAACGCCGCCAGGGCGGGCGTGGTGCGCAGCGAAGGCACGGCCGCGAAGGTCATCGTGATCGGGCAGCCGTGGCCGGCGTCGACCTGGGTGTGCAGGTAGCAATGCGCGGCGCGCGCGACATGGGCGCCGGCGCCGGGCTCGGTCCAGGGCGAGGCGTGCAGGCCGTGCTCGATGGCCGTCTTCATCAGCGCGTGGTACGCGGGATGGAAGCGCACGAGGTCGATGCGGCGGCCGAAGCGGTCGTGGGTGTCGAGCTCGGGCGGGTAGCGGTTGGCGAGCACACCTTGCTCGAGGTAGTCGGCCGAGCCGCAGAGGGCGCCGAAGGCGGCCAGGCGATCGTGTGCCCAGGCCGCGCCTTCGCGCCGCACGGCCTCCTGCAAGGCCAGGTCTTCGAGGTAGAGGTTGGTGTCGGCGAGCTCGCGCCCGACATTGACGACCTCGTGGGTTTCGGCCAAGCTGGGCTCGAAGGCGGATTCGGGTGCGTTCATCGGCGGGCTCCCATCGAGCCTGCCCTCTCGACCCCGCCGCGGCGGCGGATCAACGGCCGCGGCGCAGCACCGAGGCCATCGCGAGCGCGATCAAGGCGAACAGGGCCAGGCTCCAGAACTCGTAGGGTACGCCCACGAGCTTGACCGCGGCGTCGGCGCAGCTGGCAGTCGCCATGAAGACGTCGGGCAGCGAGGCGTCGAGGCCGAGGGCGGCGATGATCTTCTCGGCCAGCGAGACGTTGCAGGTGTTGGTCGCGGCCGCGACGAAATGCTGGTAGAGCGCCGCGGCCACGCCGCCGAGCGCGAAGACGAGGGCGAGCGCGGCGCCGACGCGGCGGCCGAGCGGCGAGCGCCAGACGAGGCCGACGAGCGCGCCGGCCGCGACGAGCACGAACAGCAGGCGCTGGAACACGCACCAGGGGCAGGGCTGGATGCCGAACATCTGCTGCGAAACCAGCGCCGCGCCGACCGCGGCGAGGCCGGCGACCGTGCTGCCGCCCAGGAGCGCGTCGGCGCGCTTCATCGAACTTCCGCGATCAGCTCGATCTCGACGCAGGCGCCCATCGGCAGCTGGGCCACGCCGAAGGCGCTGCGTGCATGGGCGCCGACCTCGGGGCCGAAGACCTCGCCCAGGAGCTCGCTCGCGCCGTTGGTGACGAGGTGCTGGTCGGTGAAGCCCGGCGTGCTGTTGACGAGGCTCATGACCTTGACGATGCGCGCCACCTTGTCGAGCGATCCGACCGCGGCGGCCAGCGTGCCCATCAGGTCGATCGCAACCGCGCGCGCCGCGGCCTTGCCTTCCTCGGTGCCGATCGAGGCGCCGAGCTGGCCGGCCCAGACACGGCCGTCCTTCTTCGAGATGTGGCCCGAGAGGAAGACGAGCTTGCCGGTCTGCACGAAAGGCACGTAGGCGGCGGCGGGGATGGCGACGGCGGGCAGGGTGATGCCCAGGGCTTGGAGGCGGTCTTGGACGGACATGGCGGCTCGGGATGGACGAAGGGGCGGAGGATCCTACACTGGCCCGGTGGAGGACCGCGGCGAACCAGGATTCGCCCCGGCGGGTGGGGGCGGTTGGTGGTGGGCGCTCGCGGGGCTGGGCGGGACCGCGCTGCAACTGCAGCAGGCGGCGCTGTGGCCGCGCGCCGTCTATGGGGCGATGACCGTCGGCGCCCTGGCGCTCCTGGGCCGGGCGGCCTGGGTCCGGCTCGCGCGGCCCGGGCGGCCGGGCTGGCAGGCGAGCGGCGCGGCCGGGGCGCGGTCGAACGGCCGTGCGGCGGCAAACGCCCTGTGGATCGGCCTCGTCGCCCTGGCCTTCGGCGCGGCGGCCTTCGGCGGCGCGGGTTGGCGTGCGTCGGAGCGGCTCGCCGAACGGCTGGATCCCGAGCTCGAAGGGCAGGACGTGGTCGCCACCGGCATCGTCGCGAGCCTGCCGCGCCAGGGCGCGAATGGACTGGGCTTCGTCTTCGAGGTCGAGCAGGCGCTGCGGGACGGCGCCCCGGTGCGCCTGCCGCCGCGGGTCTCGCTTGCCTGGTACAGGGGTGCCGACGATTCCGCCTGGCGCGCCAGCCCGGCGCAGACGCTGCGCGCCGGCCAGCGCTGGCGCTTCACGCTGCGCCTGAAGCAGCCCCATGGCTCGGTCAACCCGCATGGCTTCGACTACGAGCTCTGGATGTTCGAGCGCGGCCTCGGCGCCTCGGGCTATGTGCGCGACGTGCCGCCACCCCTGCTGCTGGCCGAGGCCGCGGGCGAGCCGGTCGAGCGCCTGCGCGAGGCCGTGCGCCAAGCGGTGTTCGCCCGCGTGGCCGACCCCGCCGCGGCGGGCGTGCTCGCGGCGCTGGCGATCGGCGACCAGGCCTCGATCGAGCGCGACGACTGGGATCTGTTCCGGCGCACCGGCGTATCCCACCTCGTCGCGATCTCAGGCCTGCACGTCACCATGTTCGCCTGGCTCGCCGGCGCCGCGGTGGGCTGGGCCTGGCGCCGCAGCTCGCGCCTGATGCTGTGGCTGCCGGCGCCGGCGGCGCGGCGCTGGGGCGGCCTGGCCGCGGCCATCGGCTACGCGGTGCTCGCGGGCTGGGGCGTGCCGGCGCAGCGCACGGTGTGGATGATCGCCTGCGTCGTCGGCCTGCGCGGCGCCGGGCTGCGCTGGCCGGGGCCGGCGATGCTGCTGGCCGCGGCGGTGGTCGTCGCCGCGCTCGACCCCTGGGCGCTGCTGCAGCCCGGGTTCTGGTTGTCCTTCGTCGCGGTCGGGCTGCTTTTCGTCTCCGAGCCGGCTCTGCGGCCCGGGTCGCGCCCGCAGGGCTGGCGCGCGCGCTGGCGGGCGGCGCTCGGCGGCGGGCTGCGCACCCAATTCGTCGCCAGCATCGGGCTCGCGCCGTTGACGCTCATCTTCTTCCAGCAACTCTCGATCGTCGGCTTCGTCGCCAACCTGCTCGCGATTCCGCTCGTCACCTTGGTCGTGACCCCGCTCGCGCTGGCCGGCATCGTGCTGCCGCCGCTCTGGACCCTGGGCGCGGCTTCGGTGCAGATGCTGATGGCCTGGCTCGGCTGGCTCGGCCACCTGCCGTTCGCGGTCTGGATCGCGGCCGCGGCGCCGCCGTGGGCGGTGGCCGCGGGCCTGCTGGGTGGCGTGCTGGCTGTGCTGCCACTGCCGCCGCGGCTGCGCTGGCTCGGCCTGCCGCTGATGCTGCCCTTGCTGGCGCCGCCCGTCGAGCGCCCGCCCGAAGGGCGCTTCGAACTCGTCGCGGTCGATGTCGGCCAGGGTACGGCGGCCTTGCTGCGCACGCGCCGCCATCTGCTGGTCTACGACGCGGGCCCGCGCTATTCGGCCGAGACCGATGCCGGCGAGCGCGTGCTGTTGCCGCTGCTGCGCGCACGCGGTGAAGGGCGAATCGACATGCTGGTGCTGAGCCACCGCGACGGCGACCACGTCGGCGGGGCGCGGTCCTTGATCGAGGCCGGCGGCGTCGCCGAAATCCGCCATTCGCTCGAGCCCGGGAACCCGCTGCTGGAACTCGGGCCGCCGCAGCGGCCTTGCGAAGCCGGCCAGTCCTGGAACTGGGACGGCGTGCGCTTCGAGTTCGTCTACCCGAACGCGGCCGAACGCGCCGCGGCGCGCAAGCCCAATGGCGCGAGCTGCGTGCTGCGCGTGGCCGGGGCCAACGGCTCGGTGCTGCTCACCGCCGACATCGAGGCGGCGCATGAAGCGGCCTTGCTCGGCCGCGGCGCGGCGCTGCAAAGCGAGGTGCTGTTCGTGCCGCACCACGGCAGCAAGACCTCGTCGACACCCGAATTCATCGCCGCGGTGGCGCCACGCGTGGCGCTGGTGCAGGCCGGCTACCGCAGCCGCTACGGCCATCCGGCGCCTTCGGTGATCCAGCGCTACCGCGCATTCGGCATCGAGCCGATCCGCAGCGACCGCTGCGGCGCCTGGACGTTGCCCGCCGAGGGCGCACCGCGCTGCGAAAGGCAGGCGGCGCGCCGTTACTGGCATCATGCGGCCACGGCGGGAGGGTGACTTCGCGCCCCGGTGGCCCGGAGATTGCAAGCCGCCTCCCGCCATCGATCAGGAGTCTTGCAGTGTCCATCCACGTCGCGCTGAACCACGTCACGCATTACCGCTACGACCGCCGCGTCGGCCTGTCGCCGCAGGTCGTGCGCCTGCGCCCGGCTCCGCATTGCCGCACGCCGATCCTGGCGTACTCGCTGCGCATCGAGCCGGGCGAGCACTTCATCAACTGGATGCAGGACCCGTTCGCGAACCACCTGGCGCGCCTGGTCTTCCCCGAGAAGACGACCGAGTTCAAGGTCACGGTGGACCTGGTCGCCGAGATGGCGGTCTACAACCCCTTCGACTTCTTTCTCGAACCCGAGGCCGAGCGCTTTCCTTTTCAGTACGCGCCCGAGCTGAAGCACGACCTCCAGCCCTACCTCGTCAAGGGCGCGCCGACGCCGCGCTTCAAGGCCTTCGTCGACAGCGTCTCGCTCGAGGAGCAGCGCACGATCGACTTCATCGTCGGCCTGAACCAGCGCCTGCAGCGCGAGATCGGCTACCTGATCCGCATGGAGCCCGGGGTCCAGACGCCCGAGGAGACGCTCGCCAACGCCTCCGGCTCCTGCCGCGACACGGGCTGGCTGCTCGTGCAGACGCTGCGCCAGCTCGGCCTGGCCGCGCGTTTCGTCTCGGGCTACCTCATCCAGCTGAAGCCCGACCAGAAGTCGCTCGACGGCCCCTCGGGGGCCGAGGTCGACTTCACCGACCTGCACGCCTGGTGCGAGGTCTTCCTGCCCGGCGCCGGCTGGATCGGGCTGGACCCGACCTCCGGCCTGCTGGCGGGCGAGGGGCACATCCCCGTGGCCTGCACGCCTGAACCCACGGGTGCTGCCCCCG
>JAGWTS010000298.1 GCA_028868875.1 Burkholderiales bacterium
ACCGAGATCGGCGAGATCTCGCGCGGCCTGAAGGCGCTGGCCAAGGAGCTGCAGTGCCCGGTGATTGCGCTCTCGCAGCTCAACCGCAGCGTCGAGTCACGCAACGACAAGCGGCCGATGATGAGCGACCTGCGTGAATCGGGCGCGATCGAGCAGGACGCCGACGTCATCATGTTCATCTACCGCGACGAGTACTACAACAAGGACAGCAAGGAGCCGGGTGTCGCCGAGATCGTGATCGCCAAGCAGCGTAACGGCCCCGTGGGCACGGTCAAGCTCACCTTCCTGAAGCCGCTGACCAAGTTCGACAACCTCGCGCCCGGCATGAATTCCGAGTACTGATTCGCCTTGTGAGGGCGCGGAAGACTGTATATATTTACAGTATGTCCAAGCCCCCGCCCGCCACGCTGATGTTCGCGCCTGCCGGCGCGCTCAAGGGCCGCGGCACGGTCTGGGCCATCGAGCACCGCTTCAGCAGCGATTCGCGCAGCGAGTTCGACGACGGCTGGGGCACGCTGGAACAGGCGGCGAGCGAAGAGCATCTGGCGCCGGACACCCGGGTGTTCGAAGAGGACGTGCGCAGCATTCTCACGCGCAACGATTCGCCCGACATCGGTTTCGACCTCTCGATCAACCCCTATCGCGGCTGCGAACACGGTTGCATCTACTGCTACGCGCGGCCGACCCACAGCTACCTGAACCTGTCGCCGGGCATCGATTTCGAGACCCGCATCGTCGCCAAGATCAACGCCGCGCAGCGCCTGCGCGAAGCCCTGCGCGCCCGCGGCTACCGGCCGCTGCACCTGAACATCGGCTCGGCCACCGACGCCTACCAGCCGGTCGAACGCCGCCTGCGCATCACGCGCGGCGTGATCGAGGTCCTGGCCGAGGCGCAGCATGCGTTTTCGCTGGTCACCAAATCGAGCGGGGTCGAGCGCGACCTCGACCTCATCGCGCCGATGGCCGCGGCCCGCCTGGCCGCCGTCTACGTCTCGCTCACCACCCTCGACCCCGGCCTTGCCCGCATCCTCGAGCCGCGCGCGGCGGCACCGCATCGGCGCCTGCAGACCATCCGCCGGCTCACCGAGGCCGGTGTGCCGGTGGGGGTGAGCGTCTCTCCGGTGATCCCCTTCGTCAACGAGCCCGAGCTCGAGCGCGTGCTCGAAGCCGCGCGCGAGGCTGGTGCCACGCGCGCCTTCAGCATCGTGCTGCGCCTGCCCTGGGAATTGGCGCCGCTGTTCCGCCAATGGCTCGATGAGCACTTCCCGGATCGGGCGCAACGCGTGATGGCTCGGGTGCAGGAGATGCGTGGCGGTCGCGACAACGATGCGCGTTTCGGCAGCCGCATGAAAGGCGAGGGCGTCTGGGCCGAGCTGCTGCGCCAGCGCTTCGACAAGGCGCGCCGCCGCCTGGGCTACGGCCGCGAGCGGGTCGAACTCGACCTGTCCCGATTCAGGCCGCCCGGCGGTGCCGACGGCCAGGCCGAGCTGTTCTGAATCGAAGGCGCCGGCTCCGGCGCATCGCTTAGGACCCCGGCTCGTGTCATCCCGCCTTCACACGGGATCTCCAAAATCGCGCACGGCGCTGCCGTCGCATCGTGCGGCATCGACAAGCGCTAACCGCAAGAGTTAACCTGATGTCGTCCGGCAGGTCTGCCGTGACGCGGGCGCTCCCGCCCTGGCCGGTTCCAACCAGAGAGAGGCAATACCATGTTGACCAGAAGACAGATTCTCCAGACCGGCGCCGCGGCGGCCGCGCTGCCCGCGATGGCGGCGTTCGCCGACCCCCGCTGGTCGCCGGACGCCGATTTCCTGCGTCTCGTCGAAAACGAACTAACTTCGCAGCTGCACGACCGCACCACCGCGGCGGCGCTGGCGCCGGTCGAGGTCGATGTCGGCTTCACCTGGAGCCTGCCGACGCTTCCCGCGGTGCAGCTCAACAGCATCGTCGCCTATTCGTTCGGCAACCGGCCGAACGCCGCGAGCGGCAACACTTCGTCCAGCGGCGGCAACCAGGCGGCGCTGCCCGACCCGGGCCCGATCAACGAGTTGCTGGCCGACGCCGTGCACCAGATCTACAGCCTGAACCCGGTGCCGGTCTACGCGCAGTGGGAGATCGCGCGCTTCCTGGTCTCGAAGTACGGCATGAATTCGAGCAACCTGTTCTCGGTCGAGCCCCTCATCGCCGCCGACGGAACCATCACCTACCTCAGCACCGACGGTGTGGCGGTGGCGATCATCGCGCATGCGGGCGGTACGGCGGCTCTGGGGAATGTAGGCGTCGTCGGTCATCGCGACCACGCCAAGCGCTGCATCGAGACCTCGGTCGCGCGCCAGATGAAGGCCTATGCCGCGGCCGAGGTGAGCCTGCCGGTGGTCTACGACCCCTTGTCCGGCCAGTCCTGGACGCGCAATCGGCACCTCTACCTCGTGCACGACATGTACGCCCAGATGTACATGAGGTTCGCGGCCTTGTCGGCCCAGGCCTTCCCGCACGGCTGATGCGAGCCGTCGCCCTCGAACCCGACCAAGGAGACTCTTTCATGTCCGACTCCCTCGATTTCCCGCTCGCCCCGAACGCCGTTGACCGCCGCTTCCAGCGCCGGCTGCTCGAGCGCATGAGCGCCGAGCTCAACGACGCCGCAACCGCCGCGACCGAGGTCTCGTATCTCACCGACGTGTTCTTCAGCTTCGAACTCCCGGCGTCCGATGCCCGGTCCTTCAACGCGATCCTCGCCTTTGGCTTCGGCAACCGCGCGAGCGGCTCGAGCGCGAGCCCGATGCCGCTGGCGGGCCCGGTCAATGCAGCCATCGCCGAGGCCGTCTTCGGGCTCTGGCGCCGCAATCCGCTGCCGGTCTACGCCCAATGGGAAGTGGCCCAGGTGCTGGCCGCGAAGTATCCGCAGATGAACGGCATGGTCTGGTCGCTGAGCCCGCCGGTGGTGGCGCCCAACGGCAGCGTCTCGTCGCCGAGCCTGGATGCGGTGGTGAGCGCGGCCACCGCGTTGGCCAGTGCCTCGGCGCTCGGCAAGGTCGCCGTCGTCAGCCACCGCGACCTCGCCAAGCTCGCGATCCAGACTGCGCGCGCGCACGGCCTCGACGCCTGGGCTGCCGAATCGCTGCGGCTGCCGCTGGACTACGACCTGCAGGCGCGCCAGACGCCGTACCGGCAGCGCGAGCTGTTCCTGGTCTACGCTTTGTTCCTGCAACTCGGCAACCTGCGTGCCGAGCTCATCGCCCGCGAATACCCGAACGGCTGAAGCTTCAGCGGCGCAGCACCAGCCCGCCGGCGGAGCGGTTGCTGCGCCGGACTCCGGCGATGTGCGAACTGGGCATGCAGTAGCGGTGCGCGAGCCGGTTCGCGTCCGCGATCAGGTCGTCGACCCCTGCGATGTTGGCGCGATGGCGCTTGGCCACCAGTCCCGCCATCTCGATGAGCTTGGCGTTGCCGGTGTCCTGGCCGTGGCGGATCAGGTTCTCGACGGCGGCCTTGGGCTCGCCCTTGACGGCGTGGTTCATCGAGTCCTGGGCCAGCTTCATGACCTCGGCGTAGGTCTCGCGGATCCAGCGCGCGGGCGCTTCGGCGTGCAGCGCCGCCGCTGCCAGCACCTCGGTCGCAGCCTTCGAGACCGTGAAGCGCCGCGCCAGGGTTCGAACCACGTCCTCGTATTCGGCGGCGCTGATGCCGTGCGACTGCAGCCGCGACCAGACCGAGACGGTGTTGGTCGCCGCTTCCATGTCGAAGTTCGGGTTCGGCGCCTCGGTGTAGGCCTCGCGCACGATCGCGAGGCCGCCGGCCTGATCTCCCGCGTTGATCGTGGCCAGGGCCCGGGTCAGGTTGGCCATGCGCTTCAGGCGCACCGACTGGGGATAGTTTCGCGCGAAGCGCGAGGTCACGTCGACCGCCACGTCCAGCCCCTTGGCATCGCGCGCGTCGAAGCGCAACAGGGCCAGCAGCATCATCGACAGCACGTCGTACAGGCGCGACTTGTTGCCGACGGTCCAGGTGCGCTCGAGCATCATCGCCGCCGTCTCCGAGTCGCCCGAATAGAAGCTCAGCGTGCCGAAATGCTGCAGCCGCAGGATGCAGTCGGGCGTGATCGTCGCCGCGGCGCGGTAGGTCGACATCGCCTCGTTGAGCTGGCCCTGCTCGAGCAGAACGCCCCCCAGCACATCGTAGGAATCGGCGTACTGCGGCGTTTCCGCGATCAGCGATTCGAGCGTCTTGCGCGCCTGCGTGACCTCGCCGTCGGCGAGCTGGGCGCGGGCCACGCCCAGGCGTGCCCAGGGCACGGTCTTGGCCGCGATCACGGCGTCGTAGAGCTTCTTGGCCTCGTCGTGGCGGCCCAGCGTGAGCAGCAGTTCGGCGCCGATGCGGGCCGCGTACAGCCAGTAGATCTGGCGGTTCTCGAAGCGTTCGAGGCACAGCGTGGCGGCCTCTTCGTGGCGGCCGCCCTCGATCGCCTCGAAGATGTCCTTGAGCACGCGCTTGCGCTGGCGCGCCTCCTTGATGCGCTCGAACAAGGTGTTGGCCGAAAAGGGCTTGACGAGGTAGCTGTCGAGCGCGGACTCGGCGGCCTCGGACACGTTCTGGTACGTGGCCTCGCCGGTCATCATCACGAAGACCGTGGAATAGGGCAGCATCTGCTCGCGCCGCAGTTCCTCGAGCAGGTCCTGGCCCGATTCCTTGGAGCCGTCGAACTCGTAGTCGCAGACCACGAGGTCGAAGCGCCGATGCTCCAGCATGTCGCGCGCGTCGATCACGCGCCCGGCCATCCTGACCGTGCCGAAGCCGAAGTCGCGCAGCTGCTGCATGAGCACGCTGCGCGTGATCGGGTTGCCATCGACGACGAGCGCGGTGCTCTGGTTGACTTCACGGTCGATCTGCATGGCTTTAAGGGGCGGAGCGGCGTCCGCGCAGCTGGAGGCCTCCGGGGGAACGCCCCGATCGTTGGATCCCGGCGATGTGGTTCGGCGCCTTGCAGCTGCGGCGCAGCGTCGCTGCGGATCGCTCGGCGAGGGCCTGGGCCTCGCCGATCCTGGATTCATGCCGGCGCGCGAGGACCCCCGACATTTCGAGAAGTCGGGCGTTCAGCGTCGTCTCGCCGATTTCGAGCAGCTGGTGCGCCGCCGCACCGGGGTCGCCGCGCAGCGAAGCATCGAGCGCCTGCTCGGCGATGCTGGAGACGTGGTGTTGGCAGCGCCGCACGACGGCCGCGATCGCTTCCTCGCGCCGGCCGGCGGCGATCAGGGCTTCGGCAACCGCCCTGCTCGTGCAAAAGCGTAGCGCCATGCGTTCGACCAGGGCCTCGAATTCGGCCGGCGGGCGTGCGCGGGCCGGCATCCGGGCCCAAGCCGCCAGCGTCATGCTCGCGGCCTCGAGGTCGAAGTCGTCGTCCATGGCCTGCGTGGCGAGCGCCCGCAGCTCAGCCAAGGCGTGCTCGCTGTTCCCGGCCAGCAGCGCCGCCAGCGTGGCCACGCAGCGGTCCAGGCGACCCAGCCGGCGCGATTCGGGAAACCGTTGGCGGTAGCGATCCATCTGATGTGCCATCGAACCGACGCCGTCGGCGTCGCCGAGATCGAACCGCATCATCGCGATCAGCAGCAGGCTCAGGGCATCGAAGAGCTTGGACTGTACCCCCAGTTCCAGCGTGCGCTCGAGCCAGCGCAACGCGTCTTCGCGCTGGTCGAGGTAGAAGGCGAGCGCGCCGGCGTGCTGCGAGCGCAGCAGGCAGCCCGGGGTGAGGTCGGCGGCGCTGCCGTACTCGGCGAGCGCGCCTTCGAAATCGCATTGGTCGATCAGGATCCGCCCCATCAGGTCGTGGGCGTCAGCCGACTCCGGGTCGGCGGCCAGGACGGCGGCCACGTGATCGCGCGCCGCCGTGGCGTCGCCCTGGGCGAGCCGGGATCGGGCCTGGCCGAGCCGGGCCCAGGCCGCAGCCGGACTGGCCTGGCCCAGCTTGAGGAACAAGTGTTCGGCGTCCCCCGGGCGCTGCAGCGTCAGCATCAGCTCGGCCGCGAGGCGGCCGCACCAGTTCCAGTAGGGCCGCCGTTCCTGGAAGCGCTTGACGGCGTGGATCAGCGCGAGCTCGGTCTGGCCGGCATGCAAGGCGCGCAGCACGCGGCCGAGCTCGCGCTTGCGCCGGCGCGCCTCGGCCAGCCTTTCGGCCAGAAGGGCAGTGCTGTAGGGGCGCACCAGCAGGCCGTCGAGAGTCGATTCGGCGGCTTCGACCACCTCGTGGTACAGCGGCCGCGAGGTCGTCATCAGGAACACCGTGGCGGGCGAAAGCAGGTGTTCGCGCCGAAGTTCGTCGAGCAGATCCTGGCCCGATTCGCCCGCCTCCTCGAACTCGCGGTTGCAGACGACGATGTCGAAGGGCTCGTGCTCGAGCAGCAGGCGGGCGTCGCACGTGCGCGCAGACTCCTGGACCTGGCCGACGCCGGCCTCGCGCAGCTGGGCCGCGGCCAAGGCGCGCAGGTTCGCGTTGCTTTCGACGACCAGGGCGCGCGCGCGGTGGATGTCGCGGTCGATCACGGCCCGGTCGCGCCGGGTTCGGATCCCGTCGCACCCCTGTCCTCGAAATCTGTCTCGCGAGCCGCGGCCATCGTCAGCGTAGTGGGTTGTCGTTCCACTACGCTATCGGCCGGGGCCGCCGATTACTTGAACAAGTCCTTCACGCGGTCGGTCCAGGTCTTGGCGTTCGGCGAATGGCGCTCGCCCGCCTTGCGGAACGAATCGTCCAGTTCCTTGAGCAGCTTGCGCTGGTGCTCGGTGATCTTCACCGGCGTTTCCACCGTGACGTGGCAGTACAGGTCGCCCGGATAGCTCGAGCGCAGGCCCTTGATGCCCTTGCCGCGCAGGCGGAAGGTCTTGCCGTGCTGGGTGCCTTCGGGCAGCTCGATCTCGGCCTTGCTGCCCAGCGTGGGCACCTCGATCGTGCCGCCGAGCGCGGCGGTCGTGAGCCCCACCGGGACGGTGCAATGCAGGTCGTCGCCGTCGCGCTCGAAGATCTCGTGCTGCTTGATCCGGATCTCGATGTACAGGTCGCCGGGCGGCCCGCCGTTGGTTCCCGGTTCGCCGTTGCCGGCCGAGCGGATGCGCATGCCTTCGTTGATGCCGGCAGGGATCTTGACCTCGAGCGTCTTCTGCTTCTTGATCTTGCCGGCGCCGGCGCAGGCGATGCAGGGCTCGGGGATGATGCGCCCGCTGCCGTGGCAATGCGGACAGGTCTGCTGGATGCTGAAGAAGCCCTGGCGCAGGTGCACCGTGCCCGAACCGTTGCAGCTCGGGCAGGTCTTGGGGCTGGTGCCGGGCTTGGCGCCGCTGCCGTGGCAGGTTTCGCAGGTCTCCCAGCTCGGGATGCGGATCTGGGTTTCCTTGCCGCCGGCGGCTTCCTCGAGCGTGATCTCCATCGCATAGCTCAGGTCGCTGCCGCGGTAGACCTGCTGGCCGCCGCCGCGCTGGCGCCCGCCACCGCCACCGAAGATGTCGCCGAAGATGTCGCCGAAGGCCTCGGCGAAGCCGCCGAAACCTTCCGCCCCCGGGCCGCCGCGCCCGCCCATGCTGGCGTCGACCCCGGCATGGCCGAACTGGTCGTAGGCGGCGCGCTTTTGCGCGTCCGAGAGCATCTCGTAGGCCTCCTTGGCCTCCTTGAACTT
>JAGWTS010000299.1 GCA_028868875.1 Burkholderiales bacterium
GACCTGAGGTTCGTTCATGGGACATGTCTTCAGGACCGAAGAGCAGCTGATGGCCGTCGACGGCCTGCGCCGCTTTCTCGATACCGAAGCCGAGCCGATATTCAACCGTGAGTACCGCGACCGCTTCGTGCCGCGCGAGG
The DNA here is from genome assembly GCA_028868875.1 of Burkholderiales bacterium. Classification (GTDB taxonomy): domain Bacteria; phylum Pseudomonadota; class Gammaproteobacteria; order Burkholderiales; family Burkholderiaceae_C; genus Rubrivivax. The sequence continues at coordinate 141 of JAGWTS010000299.1, forward strand.
TCATGGGCCGGCTGATGCGCCGGCTCGCCGCACACGGCCTGGTGTCCGGCGTCGTGGCCCCCGGCCAAGGCGGCCTGGGCGTCGACTGGCTGACCAGCCTGATGCTGTTCGAGGAAGTGGCGACGACTTCGGTGGACCTCTCTGCACCGGTGCTGATCAATTCGTTCGCCGCACAGATGCTCCAGCGCATCGCGCCGCCGCCGCTGCGCGATCGCTATCTTCCTGGACTGGTCGAGGGGACGAGCTTCGCGAGCATCGCGGTGTCGGAACCCGGCGTCGGCTCCAACGTGCTCGAGATCAAGGCGCGGGCGCGGCGCGACGGCGGGCACTACGTGATCACAGGGGAGAAGACCTGGATCAGCAACGGCAGCTACTCCGACTTCCTGATCTGCACCTGTCGCACCGGCGAAGACCCGCGGCATGGCCTGAGCCATTTCCTGCTCGACCGGAAGGAGCACCCCTACGAAGTGCGCGAAATCGACAAGATCGCGCTCAACAGCCAGTCGACCGCGCAGATCTTCATCGACGAGGTGCGCGTGCCGGTTGCGAACCGCTTAGGCGAGGAAGGCGCGGCACTGAAGAACACGCTGGCGCTGTTCGAGCGCTCGCGCGTCTTCGTGGCGGCGCAGGCCCTGGGCATTGCGCGCCGTGCTCTGCAGGAGGCGGTGCGCTACTCGACGGAGCGACGCCAGCATGGCAAGCAGATCGCCGGCCATCAGCTCGTCGCCGCGATGCTTGCCGACATGGCGACCCGGGTCGACGCGGCGCGCCTGCTCATCCATCGCGCAGCCCGGATGATCGAGTCCGGCCTGCCCGCCGAAATGGAAGCGGCGATGGCCAAGTATTTCGCCTGCGAGTCGGCCGTCGAGATCGCGCGCCAGGCGGTGCAGATCCACGGCGGCAACGGCGTGACGCGCGACTTCCTGGTCGAGAAGCTGGCCCGCGAGGCCATCGTCATGCCCATCCCCGAAGGCACGACCCAGATCCAGCAACTCATCATCGGCCGCGCACTCACCGGCATCTCGGCTTTCTGACGACAAGGACACACATGCGAATCCAGGACAAGGTCATCGTGATCAGCGGCGGCGCATCGGGCCTCGGCCTGGCGACCGCGCGCTACCTGATCGAGGAAAGAGGCGCCCGGGTGGCGATCCTCGACCTCAACGACGAAGCCGGTGAGCGCGCGCTGGCCGAATTCGGCGCCGCCAAGGCGGTTTACCTGCGCTGCGACGTGAGCCAGGCGGAGTCGGTGGCGCAGGCACTGGACGCGGTGCTGGAACGCTTCGGCGCGATTCACGTGTGCATCAACTGCGCCGCGATCCTGGGGCCGAGCAAGGTGCTGGGCCGCGATGGCCGCGCCACGCCGCTGGAGCGCTTTGCGCAGATGACCGCGGTGAACCTCAACGGCGTCTTCAACGTCATGAGCCAGTGCGCCGAGCGCATGGCGAAGAACGAGCCCGAGGCCGGCGAAGAGCGCGGCGTGGTGATCAACATCGCGTCGGGTGCTGCTTTCGAAGGGCAGATCGGCCAATGCGCCTATGCGGCCTCCAAGGCTGGCGTCATCGGCCTGAACATGCCGGCCGCGCGCGAACTCGGGGCCTTGGGAATCCGCGTCAACGCGATCGCGCCGGGGCTGTTCCTGACGCCGATGGCGGCGCAGATGGACGAGAAGATCATCGCCGGGCTGAAAGAGCAGATCGAGGCGCCCAAACGCCTGGGCGACATGCGCGAGTTCGCGCATTGCTGCGCCTTCATCATCGAGAACGCCTATCTGAATGCCGAGACGATCCGGCTGGATGCGGCCTCGCGCCTGCGCGCGCGTTGATCCGCCGGCGCAAAAGAGTCCGGGAGACACCTGATGAAACTCAATTTCTGTCGCGTCATGCGCCAATTGGCTTTGCGCCACGGCGATCGCGAAGCCATCGTCAATGTCGAGCGCAACCGCCGCTACAGCTTTGCCGAGTACCACCGCCTGACGAACCGTGTGGCGAATGCCCTGCGCGGCGCACTCGGCGTGGCCCGGGGCGACCGCTTCATGATGATCCTGGAGAACGACAACCTGTGCCTGCTGCAGTTCCCGACCTTCTTCAAGCAGGAAGGCACGGCGGCGCTGACCAACCTGCGCGATTCGGCCGAGGAGCACCGGCGCCAGATCGAGCTGATCCGGCCCAAGGTGGTGTTCATCGAGAGCCGCCTGCTGGCCAGCCACCTCGCGATGCTGCGCGAGCAGGGCTGCGGCGTCGTCGCGATGGACCCGCTCGAGTCACCGGTCGATGGCGTGCTGGCGTTCTGGGATCTCGTGGCAGCCGCCTCGGACGAAGACAACGAGGTTGCGCTCGACCAGCACGACCACACCGTGCTGCTTCGCTTTATCGGCGGTACGACCGGGCGCGGCAAATGCGCGATGTACTCGGTCGACAACATGATGGGCAGCCGCGACGGCGCCTACGTCAACCCTGAACTCGGCTTCGACGGCCGCACGCGCTTCCTGCACGTCGCGCCGCTGTCGCACGGCACCCAGCTCGGCTTCTACCCCAGCTTCTTCGTCGGCGGCACCAACCTGACGCTGAACGCGCTGGACCTCGAGCTGTGGAGCCGAACCGCCGAAGCCGAGCGCGTGACTCATTCTTTCCTGGTGCCGACGGCCTTGTACCGCCTGCTCGATCTGCAGAAGGCGGCTGCGCGCAACTTCTCGTCGCTGCGCACGCTGTTGTACGGCGCCGCGCCGATGAGTCCGACCCGGCTGAACGAACTCGTCGAGTGCTTCGGGCCGATCTTCGCCCAGGGCTATGCCTCGACCGAAGCAGCGATGTTCGTCTCGGTTCTCGACAAGTCCGAACACCGGGCCGACAGCCCGAAGGCACTTCAGCGCCTGTCGTCGGCCGGACGCGTCACGCCCGGAGTCGAGGTCTTCGTCACCGACGGCGCAGGCCGGCAGCTGCCGCCGGGGCGCACGGGCGAAATCCGCATCCGCTGCCGCTCGCTGATCCAGGGCTACTACGCGAACCCCGAAAGCACTGCCGCTGAGTTCGAGGACGGGGCCTGGAAGTCGGGCGACCTCGGGTACCTCGACGATGACGGCTTCCTCTACATCGTGGACCGCCTGAAGGACATGATCATCAGCGGCGGCTTCAACGTCTACGCGGTCGAGGTCGAAGCGGCGCTGGCGGCCCATCCGGCGGTGCTGATGTCGGCGGTCGTCGGCGTTCCGCACGCCGACTGGGGCGAGGCCGTGCATGCCGAGGTGGTACTGCGCCAGGGAGCGAGTGCCGGCCCGGAGGAACTGGCGGCGCTGGTCAAGGCAAGGCTGGGCAGCCACAAGGCGCCGAAGACGATCCGCTTCGTCGACGCGCTGCCGTTGTCGGCGGTGGGCAAGGTGCTGCGCCGGCAGGTGCGCGAGAAGTACTGGCATGACTTTCGGCGGCAGGTTGGGTAAGCGGGTGCCGTTTACTCGTGGGCCTGTCGTTGGCAGCGGCCGGGGTTGGTGGCGCGGGCGGTGTGCTCACCCGGGCTCGCCGTTTGGTCGTGGGGGTCAGTCGCCTCCCCTTCTGGTATGTACTAACCCCATGGCTACTTTCACTGCTGCACGAACCAAGCCTGGCTTGACTTTCCCGACGGATTGCTTTCAAGGAGCAACCGGGGTTAGTATGAAGATTCGAAGCACTGAATCATGCAAAACGAAACCTTCAAGGCCGCCTTCCGGTCCTGGGCCGATTCGAACTTCGGCCTGGCCAAGGCCTCCCGGGAGGTCTACGAATCGATCTGGAACGCCTTCAGCGAATTTTCGAGAGCCCGCACGCCGACTCAGGTTGACGCCGCCGACATTGCGGGCTATCTCGAAAGCCGCGCCGACTCGCCCGAGGGCCTCACCCCGCGCTACCAGGCCCGCGTCGTGATGCTCATCGACAAGGTGCTTTCCCACGAAGCGCAGGTCGCCGGTCGCAAGTCGCCCAAGGCCGTGCGGGAACTGCTGCGCAACAACGCCGCGCTGCGCACGGCGATGAGCCGGCACCGCTGCGACGGGCCCGATCTCGAATACCTCGACCAGCCGCAATTCGAACGCCTTGTCGAGGTCCTGCTGGCCTGGCCGCGAGACTCGGCCCGGCCCGGCAGGCAGCCGCGCTGGCAGGACGCGCGCGACCGGACGAGCACCGCCCTGCTTCTGGCCGCAGGGCTTTCGCCGACGGACATTCGCAGCCTCCATTGGCGCGCCGCCGCACGGGACGGACCTCCAGCGACGGCCTTCGACGGCACGCGCTCGCTGCGCGTTCCCAAGAACGGGCGGCTCGCCAGACGCACGGCCCGCATCGACGCCTGGGCCATTCCCCTGCTCGACGACTGGCTGGACCTGTTCGAAGCACAGAGCGTCGACTCGGACTGGCTGTTCCCGGGACGCAAGCAATCCGCCGTGGCGTGGAGCAAGATGGCCCAGTACGAAAGCGCCCGCGACATCATGAAGGCGGCCGGCATCGAGGGCAGTTCGTTCATGCTGCGCCACACCTGGGCGCTCAAGACCCTGGCCGAAGGCGCCGCCGAATCCGAGGTCGCGCGCCGGCTCGGTGTCCTCGACGACGAGGTGATGGCCCGCTACTGCGACGAGCTGGCCGAGTTCAGGAGTCGTTGGCAGCCGTCCTGAGCGCGCGGGTCTGACGGTCAGCGCCGCATCGCCTAACGCATCGGGCGCGCTCTGCCGCGTCGACGCGAGCCTAGGCGCTGTCGGTCTTGTCGTCGCCGAGCTGGGCGGCGATCTGCAGCAATTCGACAGGCGTCGGCTTGTCCCACCCGTCGCCGATGGCCGCCTCTGCGTAGAAGCGCAGCATCTCGCTTCGCACCATGGCGTGCTGCCAGCCGCTGGTGCGAAGCCTCTTGCGGATCGACGGATGGACGTTGCGGGCCTCCATGTTCTCGAGCAGCGCGCTGCTCAACGCCTGCTGCTCCTCGGGCGACATGGCGGCGATATCGTCGAAGACCTTCTCGCGGCGTCGCCGCAACCACTCCTCGGTCCAGCGCGCCTGACGTTTCGCGTGAACATCGGCAGCCTTCGGCCCCGATGCCGCGGCCTTGTCGGACTCTTCCCGCTTGGCGACGCGCGCGGCTTCGCCCGGCATGAGCGACTTGAGATACCGGTAGTGATCCCGCAACGGTTCCGGGTAGGCACTCGAGATGCGTTTGTCCAGCGCATCGAGGCCGGACCGGAGGGCCTCGTCGCCGAATTCGGCGAGCAGCCGCTCGCCGCGCTCGTCGTCTATGCCCAGGGCCTTCGCGCGCGTCACCAGCGACAGGTCCAACGGTTTGGGCGGATGCTGCAGCGGCAGCGACGACTGCGCCTTCTTGCGGATCACGAACTGCAGTTCCGCAATGAACTTGCCCTGCTTGAATTCGACGAGATCGACCTCGAGGTCGGTGATGGCATTGACTTCGGCGATGGCCGGCTTGAGGACGTCGCGCTTGAAGAAGCGGTATTCGAGCAGCTTCTGCTTTTCGGTTTCCGGCTTTCCGGAGAGCACCGGGCGCCACCAGGTCCAGGCCTGGCGCGAGCTGCGCCCGACGTCCTTGTAGCGGCTGCAGATCTCGTAGAGCGCAATCCCGCCGTGCGTTCTCAGCTGGGAGATGATTTCGATCGACAGGCGCGCAAACACGCTGGGTTCGAGCAACTCCTGCTTGAGCTTGACCGAGTACGACCATTCGAGCCAGTTCTGGCCTCGCTCGCGCTTGATTTCGGCATGCCCGATGAGCCCGCTGATGGCCCAGCCACCGCCCTCCCCTTTCGTCGGCGATTGCCATTCGACCGCGGTCGTCGCCATCGCGCGCAGATGGCGTTTGACGATCTCCGTGTCGTTGCTGTCGAAGTCGATGCCCGCGAGCACGGCCGAGACCGGCGCGCGGTAGATCTCCCGCTCGATGCCCTGCTCTTGCGCGAGAAAGAGCATGACGTTGTACGACTTGCGAAACAGCGGCGTGATCTTGCGCGACTGCGGAACGATGGCCAGCGCATTCACGGGCTTTCGCAGAGGGGGGTCGGCCGCAAGGGCGCGCGCGTCGGCGTGCCGCGCCAGGGCGACCGAGGCGGCGCCGGGCGCCTTGCTCTTGCGTCGGGCCGGCTCCGGCGAGGCGGACGGTGGTTCCACGATCTCCATGGCCGCGATGTTACCTCGCGTGATTTGCAGGATTCACGTGAACGGGGAGCATATGAACCCCCGAAAACCTTCACGTGAGGACGAAGCCTGGAGGCTTCCGACGACTTGCCCGGCGCCCCATGATTCCTGAAAACCCGCACGTCTGCGCGCCAGCTGCCGCTGCATCGGCTTCGCGGGCGGGCTCGGCTCCGCGTCGCGGATCGGACGGGGGTTGGCCGGCCGCTCAGGGCGCGGCGTCTCCCGTTTGTTCTCACACGAGTGCCTGCCCGTCGACCGGCAGACGGCTCGTGCCCCCTCGCCTGCTTTCACTCACTCGAGTTCCTGTTTTCCTGCACGTGGGCTCCCGGCTGCTTGCACGGAGGTTCCCGAAACTTCTCCGCAAACTCCCGTATCCACTCACGTGTTGTCGGTTAACTGCTTGTCAAAAAACAAGTTTTTCGATCTAAAGGATTGAAGGACTTAGAGGAGTTTGAATTTTTCGAATCCGCCAAGGGCAGCAGAAATGTTGTCAACAAGGGGCGATGGACGAAACGGGAGGCGCGATATCGCCATTCCGGTTGACGCAAATACAGGCTCGAGCGCGTGATTCGTCAAGCAGGTTGTACACTGTCCAGCAAGAGGAATTCACTTAATGGACCAACCAAAGCTTCGTTTGCCAGAACCCATATCGCTTGTTCAGATTGCCGAACAAGCCGAACGTGCCGTGGACATGATGGGCCAGATTCGCACGGCCATGCTGGCTCCGACCGCGCGCAAGGCGCCTCCGGTATTCAACCTGAGCCAGTTGTCGAGCCTGCTCGGCGTGGAAAAAGGCTCGGTCGCGCACCGGATGAGCCGGGGGGATCTTCCGGCAGGAAAGCTCAATCCGGCAGGCAGTCGTCGCGAATTCACATTGGCTGAGGCCAGAACATGGATCCGGGAGTATCGCAAGGATCATTTGCGACCCCACGGGGCCGAGGCGGTGACGATTGCGGTGGGGAACTTCAAGGGCGGGGTCGGCAAGACCACGACCGCGATGACGCTGGCGCAAGGACTGACGCTGCTGGGGCACAAGGTATTGGTCATCGATACCGACCCGCAGGGTTCTTTGACCACCTTGTTCGGGATCTTGCCGGATACCGAGGTCAACGAACAGCAGACCATCCTGCCTCTGGCCATGGGTTCGGAGACATCGATCCGGTATGCGATCCAGTCGACCTACTGGGATGGCATCGACCTCGTGGCCGCGGCCCCGGTGCTGTTCGGGGCCGAGTTCGCCCTGCCCGCCCGGCAGACCCGGGAGCCGGGCTTCGAATTCTGGAACGTGCTTCATTACGGAATCGACGACGTTCGCGACGAGTACGACGTGATCGTCATCGACACCCCCCCTGCCCT
>JAGWTS010000015.1 GCA_028868875.1 Burkholderiales bacterium
CTGGCCGATCTGTTCCTCGACACCTTCCCCTGCGGCGCCCACACCACCTGCAACGATGCGTTGTGGATGGGGCTGCCGGTGCTCACGCTGGTCGGGCGCAGCTTCCCGGCGCGGGTGGCGGCCAGCCTGGTGAACGCCGTCGGCCTGCCCGAGATGGCGGCGCCCGATGCCGCGGCCTACGAAGAGCGGGCGGTGGCGCTGGCGACCGTGCCGGGCGAGCTCGAGCGCATGCGCGACCATCTCTGGGACAACCGGCGCGACCTGCCGCTGTTCGACAACGAGCGCTTCACGGCGGAACTGGGCGCGCTGTTCGAGCGCATGGTCGCGCGCTGGCGCGACGGGCTCGAACCGGTGGCGCTGCCGGCTGCGGGCTGAGGTTCAGGCCGAAGGCTCGGTCGCGCGCGCGCCTGTCGCGCCTTCCTCGGCCGCTTCGACCTGCGGCGGCGCCTCGGGCGCCGCGTCCAGCGTGAACTCGAAGCACGCCCCTTCGCCCACGGCGCCGCGGGCGCTGACACTGCCGCCGTGGCGCTCGACGATGCGCTGGACGATGCTCAGGCCAATTCCGGTGCCGTGGAATTCGTCGCCGCCGTGCAGGCGGTTGAACGGCGTGAACAGGCGCCCGGCCAGCGCCGGGTCGAAGCCCACGCCGTTGTCGCACACGGCCACCCGCACGCGGCCATCGGGGTCGGTGCGGGCGCTCACGCTGACCCAGGGCCGCTCGACGCGGCGCGTGAACTTCGCGGAGTTGCCGAGCAGGTTGGCGAAGACGATGCGCAGCGGCGCCGGCGCGGCGAGCGCGCGCAGGCCCGGCTCGATGCGCCATTCGATCTCGGCGCAGCGCTCCAGCGGAGCGAGGTCGTGCGCGACCTGGCGCGCGATGTGGCTCAGGTCGACGCCTTCCTGCGGCATCGACTGCACGGTCGAGCGCGCCAGCAGCATGAGCGCGTCGACGGTGTCGCGCATGTGGTGCGCCGACTGCACCTGCAGCTCGATGAGTTGGCGCTCGTCGCTGTGCAGGCGCTCGCCGGCGCGGGCTTCGATGAGGTGGGCCAGGCCCTGGATGTGGGTGATGGGGGTGCGCAGCTCGTGCGCGAGCTGGCGCGAGAACGCCTCGAGGTCGCGGTTGAGCTGTTCCAGTTCGGCCGTGCGCGCCGCGACCGCGCGCTGCAGTTCCTCGTTGTGGCGCAGCAGCACGCGCTCGGCCTGCTTGCGCACCGTCACGTCGCGGCCGACGCCGTGGTAGCCGAGGAAGCGCCCCTGGCCGTCGAAGCGCGGGATGCCGCTGATCGAGAGCCAGGCGAACTTGCCGTCGCCCGTGGGCACCTCGAACTGGAGCGCGCGAAACGGACGCCGGGCCTCGAGGTCGGCATGGTGCTCGGCCCACTCGGCCGGGCTCAGGCTGTCGCGGTGGGCCTCCCAGCGCGCTCGCCCGAGCACGCGCTCGGCCAGGAAGGGCATGCGGCGCCTGAACTCGGGGGCCAGCGGCAGGACCCGGTGCTCGGCATCGGTTTCCCAGTACCAGTCGGAGGCCAGCCCCGCCATCAGCGACCAGCGCTGCTCGCTCGCGGCCAGGCGCTCGTGCGCGGCCTTGCGCTCGGTGATGTCGCGGCCCACGCCTTCGTAGCCGACGAACTCGCCGAAGGCATCCACCCGCGGCCGGCCGCTGATCGCGACCCAGCGAACCTGGTTGCCCTGGCGCCCGAAGACGCGGAACTCGAGGTCGCGAAGCGCCTGCATGCGCTCGAGGCCCTCGCGATAGCGGTCCCAGCCGATGGCCGGCGCCTCGAAGAACGGGACCTCGTCGCGGCGGCGCCCGATCAGGTCCTCCTGGGCCCAGCCGAGGACGCCGGTCATCGGCGGCGTGCCGGCGATCCAGCACAGGCGCTGCTCGGTGTCGGTCTCCCAGTACCAGTCGGCCGACAGGTCGGCGAGCGCGCGCCAGCGCCGATCCGACTCGCCGAGCACGCCCTCGACGCCGGTGGCCAGCGCATCGAAGGCCGAGGGCGCGCCCAGCCGGTCGTTGCGCAGGTTCTGCACCGCGTCGTGCCAGTTGCCGCTTTCGAGCGAGTCCGAGAACTCGTGCAGCGAACTGCGCAGGCGCTGGCGCTGCCGCCACAGGCCGTGCAGCGGCAGCAGCAGGCTCGCGACGAGGGTGGCCATGAGCAGCTCGATCCCGCGCTCGACCTCGCCCTGGCGCAGGTCGATGGCGCTGCGCAGGTCGGAGGCGATGCGCGCCGAGCGCGCCGCGAGGTCGTCGAGCGCGGCGGCGTCGGGCCGCACCGGCAGGGCGCTGAAGTGGCGGCGCAGGACGTCGATCTCCACGCTCGCCAGGCCGGCCCGGCGCGCCGTGGCGGCGAGGCGTTCGATGCTCGAGGCGGTGGCGCGGCGCGCCGCCGCGATCGGCCCGGCAGCGGCGGCGCCGACGCGGCTGTCGGCGCCGATGGGGGCGCCGCTGTCGGTGCCTGCGGCGGCCATCGCGAGACGGCCGAGGGAAAGGCAGACATCGCCGGCATCGGCGAGGGCCGAGGTATCGGGCAGGCGGTACAGGAGCACGAAGACCACGAGCGCGGTGGCGAGCGCTGCGGCCAGCAGCCAGAACCAGGCGCCGACGACGGAGCGGCGCAGGCTCTGCAACAGGGGACGCGCGGCACCCGGCGCCGCCTCGGACTCGAGAACGTCTTCGCTCTTACCCAACGCTGGCTGGCTCCGTGCTGCACCTTGGAGGTCGGTGCTTTGCGCGTCCCTGTTGTGGCGGATGCGGGGCTTCCGTCATCCGCTTTCTTGTAACGGATTGTGGCGCCAAACCCCGCGCGGCCAGTACCGCAGCAGGGCTTAATTTGATCGATGAAGGATGCTTTGTTGCTTCGGCAACAACGCGGCCGGGCGCAGCCGCCGCGCGGCGGCTGCGGTCGGGGTCAGGCCAGGGCGCTGCCGGTGCGGCCGTTGCGGTCGCTGCCGCCGCCGGACGCATAGATCGGGGTCGACAGCCCGGGCAGGAGGACATCGATGGCCCGGTCGAGCGCGGCGGTGGCGCGCGCGAGGGCTTCGCGCTGGGCCGCGACCTGGCCGCCGGCCAGCGCGAGGCGATGGCGCAGCGCCGACGGCACGCCGCCCTGGCGCGCGGCGCGCGTGAAGTGGTCGATCGCGGCCGCGAGCGCACGATGCAGGGCCGCGGCCTCGGACTCGATGGCGGCACAGTCGTAGCGTTCGAGCGCCTGGCCGAGCGCGGCCAGGCGTTGTTCGACGGCGCTCAACGGCGGCTCGAGCGCGGCAACGCGTTCGATCGCAAGCATCTCGGCGGCAGTGGTCATCATGCGAGAGACCCCTGGAGGGTTCAATTGGAGGTGGCGCCCAGGCGTTCCCGGGCGTTCGCGATCAGCTTGTCGGCGATGACCTCGGGATGGACCTGGTAGGTGCCCTTGGCGATGGAGCTGGAAATCGACGCGACCTTGACCTTGTCGAAGCTGCCCTCGCCGCTGGTTCCTGCAACCTGGGCCGCCGACGAGAGCGCCACTTTCGCGCTCGGTTCGGTGGCCTGGCCTGCGGGCGCCGGCGCCGAGGCCGACTTGCGCTCGCCGGCAACGGGGGTCGCCGTCGGCTTGTTATCGAGAGGACCGATCTTCATGGTGGGCTCCAATGGGGTGCGCCGGATTGGCGCTTCCCCTTTGACATGTTCGCTGTATCGGACGCGTCGATCCCGAACTTTAGGCTCGACGCGCCGATTTTCGCCCAACCCCCGCAAACAAGGGGGATCGATGTCCCGGCGCTCACAAATCCAGGTCCAGGCGGTGGTCGGCCGCCGGCATGCCGCTGACGATGCGGCCGTTGTCCAGGCGCACGCGCGCGCTCTGGCCTTCGATGCCGTTGTTCAGCGCCTGGCCCTGGCTGCTGACCGAGAAGCCGGTTCCCTTCGCGACGACGCTCACCGTGTCGCCCGCGGCGAACCATTCGCGCGGCCGGATGTCGGTGCTGCGCACCGGCTGGCCGGCGCCGACCGGATGCGAGAGCTGGCGCCCGACCAGGGTGTCGGCGTCGGTGGTCGGCAAGGCCGGATCGGCGGCCCAGTCGACCTCGGCGCGTTCGAGTCCGGCCTGTTCGAGCACGGCGCCGGCAGGCAGGGCGCGCGTGCTCACGAGGGCCGGCGCGAACACCTGCACCGTGACCGGCAGGAACACGTTCCAGGGGCTCGGGCCTTCGACGCAGCGCAGGCCGATGCGGGTATGGCCCCAGGGCCGCATGCCGTCGGGCACGTAGGTCTGGATGCGGTTGCAGGCGGCCAGATGCAGGCGCGGGTCGAGCTGGCCGGCGCTGGCCTGGATGCGTGCGTCGCGCGGCGCGAGCGCGGCCGCCGACTCGCGCGCCAGCGCGACCGCGGCGTCGACGCTCGCGGCCGGCAGTTCGCCCGCGCTGCAGGGGCCGCCCGCGAGCGCGCCGATCAGGGCGAAGGCGGCCGTGGCGGCGGTCGTGGCGGAGGGGAGGCGAAAGGGGAGGGCGGGCTTTTTCACGAGGCTGAATCTAGCGGTGCGGGGCCGGCCCCGGGCCCGGAACAGCGGGGTCTTGGCCCCCTTATTCGGACTTAAGCCGCGCGCCGGTGCTGCGCAGAATCGGCACCAGGAGCCAAGCCCCGCCATGAGCCTTCCCAACACCGGATCGATCGACTTCCTCGGCCAGGCGCTGGTGCTGCGTTCGGAACGTCAGCGCCTGATCGCCAGCAACATCGCCAACGCGGACACGCCGGGCTATGTGGCGCGCGATTTCGACTTCGCCCAGGCCTTGCGCGAGGCCACCGCCGGCGGCCGCGACAACTCGCTCGGCGGCCCGATCGCGGGCGACCTCGTCGGCGATGCCGGCGCCGGCAGCCCGCCGCGCCTGAACTACGCGCTCTCGGCCCAGACCAGCCTGGACAACAACACCGTGGACATGGACCGCGAGCGCGCCGCGTTCGCCGACAACGCGCTCAAGTTCGAGTCGACCCTGCGCTTCATCGGCTCCAAGGTCAGCGACCAGCTCGCGGCGATGAAGACGCAGTGAAGAAGACCCCGCAAGGCCCGATGCCCCGGCGCCGCCGCTGCCGCGGCGGCCGCTGAAAGGAACCCCGCATGAGCATGCTGCAGATCTTCGACGTCGCCGGCAGCGCGGTGAGCGCGCAAAGCCAGCGCCTGAACGTCGTCGCCTCCAACCTCGCCAACGTCGACACCGTGGCCGGGCCCGACGGCCAGGCCTACAAGGCGCGCCAGGTCGTGTTCCAGACCCTGATGATGGGCCGGGGCTCGCAGCCCGAGGCGGCGGCCGGGGTGCGCGTGGCCGCGGTCACCGAAGACGAGAGCGCGGGCCGGCGCGTGCTCGACCCGAAGAACCCGAGCGCCGACGCCGACGGCTACGTGACCTACAGCAACGTCAATGCGGTGCAGGAGATGGTCAACATGATCTCGGCCTCGCGCTCGTACCAGAACGACATCGAGGTGATGAACACCGCGAAGACGCTGCTGCAGAAGACCCTGCAGCTCGGCCAATGACCTCCTTTCGGGAACCCTGAATGACCACCTCCTCCAGCGCGACCACCCAGAGTTCGACCAACGCCGCGATCTTCGCGTCGATCAACGCGAACGCGAAGGCCGCCGCGACGACGGGCGCGAGCGCGAGCGGCGGCTCCTCGTCGGCCGCGATGGCGGCGGTGAGCCCGAGCACCTTCCTCACGCTGCTCGTCACGCAGATGCAGAACCAGGATCCGTTGAGCCCGATGGACAACTCGCAGATGACGAGCCAGCTGGCCCAGATCAACACGGTCTCGGGCATCAACACGCTCAACACCTCGGTCCAGTCGCTCAACACCCAGCTCGTGCAGATGCAGGCGCTGCAGGCGGCCACGCTCGTGGGCCAGAACGTCACCGTCCCGGGCAACGATCTCACGATCAAGGGCGGCAGCGGCCAGGGCGCCTTCAAGCTCGCGGGCGCCGCCGACAGCGTCACGGTCCAGGTGCTCGACCCGAGCGGCCAGGTCGTCGCCAACCAGAGCCTGGGCGCGATGCCCGCCGGCGTGCAGGGCATCAGCTGGCCCGCCGGCACGCTCGCCGACGCCAGCCCGGGCTACACCTTCAAGGTCGCCGCGACCCAGGGCGGGGCGGCGGTGCCGACGACCGCGCTCATGCTCGACAAGGTCAACTCGGTCTTCACCAGCAACGGCGTGCTCACGCTCGACCTGCAGAACTCGGGCAACGTGCCCTACACCTCCGTCCAGTCACTCAACTGAAAAGGACTCCGCGATGAGCTTCCAACAAGGCCTCTCAGGGCTCGCCGCGTCGAGCAGCGATCTCGACGTCATCGGCAACAACATCGCCAACGCGAACACCTTCGGCGCCAAGTCGTCGACCGCGGTGTTCGCCGACATGTACGCCAACGCCATCAGCGGGGCGGGCGGGAGCCAGGTCGGCATCGGCGCGACCATGGCCACCGTGGCCCAGCAGTTCACCCAGGGCACGATCACGAGCACCGGCAATCCGCTGGACGTCGCGATCAACGGCAGCGGCTTCTTCGAGCTCGCGGACAAGGCCGGCACCCTCAGCTACAGCCGCAACGGCCAGTTCCAGCTCAACAGCACGGGCTACATCGTCAACTCCGGCGGCCTGCAGCTGATGGGCTACCCGGCGAACTCGAACGGCGTGATCCAGCCCGGCGCCGCGTCGCCGCTGCAACTGCCCACCGCCGGCATCGCGCCGCAGGTGACCTCGAAGTCCTCGCTCCAGCTCAACCTCAGCTCCGGCGCCGCGATCACCGCGCCCACCACGTCGCCGGCCATCAATTTCTCCGACGCCACGACCTACAACAACGCGACCTCGCAGTCGATCTACGACGCGCAGGGCGAGGCGATCGACATGACCTACTACTTCCAGCACGCGCCCGACACCACCACCGGCACGGCCCCGAGCACCACCACCACCAACACCTGGAACGTCTTCGCCACCGCGAACGGCACGACGGTCAGTGGCACCACGGCCGCGCCGACCCCCCTGGCCCAGGTCCAGTTCGACGCCACCAAGGGCACCTGGGTGAGCAGCAGCGCCGGCAATCCGGCGACCGTGACGACGCCGCCCTCGCTCACCAACGCGGCCGGCGTGCCCATCCCGTCGTTCTCGTTCAAGGTCGACCTGAGCGGCATGACCCAGTACGGCTCGGCCTTCGGGGTCACGAACCAGACCCAGGACGGCTACGCGCCGGGCCAGCTCGCCGGCATCACGATCGGCCAGTCGGGCATCATCACGGCGAACTACAGCAACGGCCAGACCCAGGCCGCAGGCCAGCTCGAGCTGGCCAACTTCCGCAATCCGCAGGGGCTGCAGGCGCAAAGCGGCAACATCTGGAGCGCGACCGCGGCCTCGGGCAACCCGATCGTCGGCGTCGCCGGCCAGGGCAACCTCGGCGTGCTGCAGTCGGGCGCGCTCGAAGCCTCGAACGTCGACCTCACGGGCCAGCTCGTGGGCATGATCACGGCCCAGCGCGTGTACCAGGCCAACGCACAGACGATCAAGACCCAGGACGCGGTGATGCAGACGCTGGTGAGCCTGCAGTAACCATGGACCGGATGATCTACCTGGCGATGAGCGGCGCGAAAGCGACGCTCGAGCGCCAGGACGTTCTCTCCAACAACCTGGCCAACGCCTCGACCAACGGCTTTCGCGCCGAGATGGAGTCGTTCCGCGCGGTGCCGGTGCAGGGCAGCGGCGCGAGCACGCGCGCCTTTGCGCTCGAAACCTCGGTCGGCTACAGCTCGCAGGCCGGCCCGCTGCAGACCACCGGCGCGCCGCTGGACGTCGCGATGCAGGGCAACGCCTGGCTCGCGGTGCAGAGCCTGGACGGCACCGAGGCCTATACCCGGGCCGGCCAGCTCCAGGTCAACGGCCAGGGCCAGCTCGTGACGATGGCGGGGCTGCCGGTGCTCGGCAGCGGCGGCCCGATCACGCTGCCGGCCAGCGCCAAGGTCGAGATCGCGCCCAACGGCATCATCACGACCCAGGTCGGAAACGCCAAGTCGCAGCAGGCCGGGCGCCTCAAGCTCGTGACGCCGCAGGGGCCGTTCGAGCGCGGCACCGACGGCCTTTTCCGCACCGCCGACAGCAGCCCGCTGGATGCCGACCCCGCGGCCAAGCTGCAAAGCGGCGCCCTCGAGGGCTCGAACGTGAACCCGGTCGAGACCATGGTGGCGATGATCTCGGCGGCGCGCCAGTTCGAGCAGCAGATGAAGCTGCTGCAGAACGCCGACCAGCAGGACCAGACGGCCTCCAAGCTGCTCTCGACGACCTGAGCCTTGCGGCCCTGGCGGCAGACGAGGCGGCTTGTGCCGCCTCGCTTCGTTTGGGGGGGCGCGCGCGCCGCTCGCTGCGAGCCGCGGTGGACCGGAGAAGCAGGGTCGAACGCGCTTTATTCCGACGCTGGCCGGGCTTCACTTCGGGCGAACATCGCATTCACCAGATTCTAGGAAGGCCGCCATGATCCGTTCACTGTGGATCGCCGCTTCGGGCATGCAGGGCATGCAGACCAAGCTCGATGCAATCTCGAACAACCTCGCGAACTCCAGCACCAACGGCTACCGCTCGAGCACGGTGACCTTCGAGGACCTGATGTACCAGAACCTGCGCCAGCCGGGCGCGGCGAGCTCGGACCAGACGCAGTTGCCCACCGGCCTGCAGGTGGGCCTGGGGGTGCGCGCCGCCGGCACCTCGACCAACATGGCCCAGGGCGGCTTGCAGCAGACCGGCAATTCCACCGACATGGCGATCAACGGCAAGGGCTACTTCCAGATCCAGATGCCCGACGGCACCACCGCCTACAGCCGAAACGGCTCGTTCCAGGTCAATGCCAACGGCGAGATGGTGACGACCGACGGCTACACCGTGCTGCCCGGCATCACGATCCCGGCGAACGCGCAGTCGGTGACGATCGCGGCCGACGGCACGGTCCAGGTCGCGCTGCCCGGCTCGGCCAAGCCCTCGACCGTGGGCCAGATCCAGCTCGCCAACTTCATGAACCCGGCCGGCCTCTCGCCGCTGGGCCAGACCCTGTTCGCCCAGACCGCGGCGTCGGGCTCGCCGGTGACGGCGGCCCCGGCGAGCAACGGCATGGGCTCGCTGCAGCAGGGCTTCGTCGAGGGCAGCAACGTCAACGTCGTGCAGGAACTGGTGTCGATGATCTCGACCCAGCGCGCCTACGAGCTCGACTCGAAGGCGATCACCACCTCCGACCAGATGCTGCAGAAGCTGGGCCAGATCTAGCCCGGACCGAGCCGTCCCCCGAGACCTGCCCCATGAGACCGTTCGTCCTCCTGCCCCTCGCCGCCGTCCTCCTGGCCCTGTCGCTGGGCGGTTGCGCGGCCCTGTATCCGCACGTCGAGGTGGCACCGACCCCGCCGGCCTCCGCCCTGGTCCAGCCCGCGGCGGCGCCGGCGCCGATCACCGGCAGCATCTTCTCCGCCGCCGACTACCGGCCGCTGCTCGAGGACTACCGGGCGCGCCGCGTCGGCGACACGCTCACGGTGCAGATCATCGAGAACATCGCCGCGAGCCAGAAGTCCACCACCGCGATCGGCAAGACCAGCTCGCTCGCCGGCGGCATCACCGCGGCGCCGCTGCTCTCGGCGAACTCGTTCGCGCGCGCCTCGGTCGGCGCGACCGGGGCCAACACCTTCTCGGGCAGCGGCGACTCGGAGAACACCAACGCCTTCACCGGCACCGTCACCGTGACGGTGCAGAAGGTGCTGCCCAACGGCAACCTGATGGTCACGGGCGAAAAACAGATCGGCGTCAACATGAACATCGACGTGCTGCGCTTCTCGGGCGTGGTCGATCCCCACACCATCCAGAGCGGGAACATGGTGCAGAGCACCCAGGTCGCCGATGTCCGGCTCGAGCACCGCGGCCGCGGCGCCCAAGCCGACGCGAACGCGGTGGGCTGGCTGCAGCGCGTGTTCCTGAGCGTGCTGGGGCCGATGTGAGCCGCCTCGAGGATCGCCTGCTGCGCTGGATCGTCGGCTGCGCCTTCGCCGCAGCGAGCGCGGCGCTGTGGTGGCCGCTGCCGTCCGCCGCGGCGCGGCTGAAGGACATCGCCGCCGTGCAGGGCGTGCGCCCGAACCGCCTCACCGGGGTCGGCCTCGTCGTCGGCCTCGACGGCACCGGCGACCAGACGACGCAGACGCCGGCGACGATCCAGGCCGTGACCGCGATGCTGCAGCATTCCGGCATCATCCTGCCCGCCGGCGCGACGATGCAGCTCAACAACGTGGCCATGGTCGCGGTCACGGCCCAGCTGCCGGCGTTCGCGCGCCCGGGGCAGGGCGTGGACGTCGACGTGATGTCGATCGGCAACGCCAAGAGCCTGAGCGGCGGCAGCCTGCTGTCGACCGCGCTGCGCGGCGACGACGGCCAGATCTACGCCGTGGCCCAGGGCAACCTGATGGTGGGCGGCGCCGGCGCCGGCGCCAACGGCTCGAAGGTCCAGATCAACCACCTCGCCGCGGGCCGCGTGCCGGGCGGGGCCACGGTCGAGCGCAGCGTGCCGACGCCGCTGATGCTCGCCGGCGACAGCCTCGACCTCGGCCTGACCTCGAGCGACTACGCCACCGCGCGTGCGGTCGCGCAGGCGATCAACAAGCTCAAGGGCGCGGGCACCGCGGCCGCGGTCGACGGGCGCACGATCCGCATGCGGGTGCCGCCTTCGACCGATGAGCGGGTCTCGTTCCTGGCCGACATCGAGAACCTGGACATCGGGGTCGAGCGGCCGGCGGCGCGCGTCGTCATCAACGCCCGCACCGGCTCGGTCGTGCTCAACGACGGCGTCACCCTGGGCCCCTGCGCGGTGGCCCACGGCAGCCTCTCGGTGACGATCAAGACCCGGCCGGTGGTGAGCCAGCCCAACGCGCTGTCGCAGGGCACGACGGTGCAGTCGGCGCAATCGGACATCAGCGTCACCCAGCACGCAGGCATGCTCATGGAGGTGCCTTCGGCGGCCAAGCTGAGCGATGTCGTGAAGGCGCTGAACGCGCTCGGCGCGACGCCGATGGACCTGCAGGCCATCCTCGACGCGATGAAGAGCGCGGGCGCGCTCAACGCCACGATCGAGGTCATCTGAGAGCGGCACCATGATCGGCAACACCCAGGGTCTCGCGATCGACGCCAACTCGCTGGCCGGGCTGAAGGCGCGCGCCGCGACCGATCCGCGCGCCGCGCTGCGCGAGAGCGCGCGCCAGTTCGAGACCCTGTTCATGAACGAGGTGGTCAAGAGCATGCGCGAGTCGACGCTCTCGAACGGCCTGCTCGACAACAGCGGCACCCAACTCGGCACCCAGCTGCTCGACGGCCAGCTCGCGGGCCAGCTCGCCGGCCTGCCGGGCGGGCTCACGAACGCGATCATGCAGCAGCTCGAGCGCCAGATGGCGGTCTCGCCCGGGCCGATCCCGAAGGACCCGGCGCAGGACAGCGCCAACGTCTCGCCGCTGCCGCTGGCGCTGCACCCGCGGCCGACCGCGATCCCGCAGGTCGGCGCCGCCGCCTTCGTCGACCAGCACACGGCCGCAGCCGAGGCGGCCGCGGCCCAGACCGGCATCCCGGCGGCCTTCATGGTGGCGCAAGCCGCGCACGAGACGGGCTGGGGGCGCAAGGAGATCCGCTACCCCGACGGCAGCCCCTCGCACAACCTCTTCGGCATCAAGGCCGGAGCCGGCTGGAACGGCCCGGTCGCCGAGGTCGCGACGACCGAATACGTGAACGGCCGGGCGGTGCACACGACGGCGCGCTTCCGCGCCTATGCGAGCTATGCCGAATCGTTCGCCGACTACGCGAAGCTCATGAAGACCAGCCCGCGCTACCAGCGCGTGCTCGCCGGCGCGAGCAGCGCCAGCGGCTTCGCCCAGGGGCTGCAGAAGGCCGGCTACGCCACCGACCCCGCCTACGCCGAGAAGCTCACGCGGATCATCAACACCACGCTGCGGCTGCAGAAGACATGAGCACCTCGGGACTGATGTCGATCGGCGTGTCGGCCCTGAACGCCGCCTACACGCAGATCCAGACCGCCGGCAACAACATCGCGAATGCGAACGTCGCCGGCTATTCGCGCCAGAACGTGCAGCTCGCGACCACGCCCGGCCAGTTCACCGGCGGCGGCTTCATCGGCACGGGCGTGGCGGTCCAGACCGTGACGCGCGCGCACAGCAGCTTTCTCACGACCGCGGCAGCGGCCACGGCCTCGCTCGCGGCGATGGACTCGACCCGCAGCGACCAGCTGACCCAGCTGCAGCAGGTCTTCCAGCTCGGCCAGAACGGGCTGGGCAACACCGTCAACACCTTCCTCAATTCCTTCGTCGACCTCGCGAGCCAGCCGTCCGACCCGGCCACGCGCCAGGTCGTCCTGTCGCAGGCGAGCCAGCTCGCCAACCAGTTCAACGCCGCCGCGGGCCAGATCGCCTCGCTGCAGACCGGCGTCAATTCCGACCTCACGACCTCGGTCGCGGCGGTCAACGGACTGGCCCAGACCATCGCCACGCTCAACGCCCAGATCGCCGCCATCCAGGGCACCGGCCAGAGTCCGAACACCTTGCTCGACCAGCGCGACCAGGCGATCCAGCAGCTGTCCTCCTACGTCCAGGTGAGCACGATTGCGGCCTCGGACGGCTCGCTAGGCGTCTTCATCGGCGGCGGCCAGTCGCTGGTCCTGGGCCCGAACACGACCAAGCTGAGCGCGGTGCCCGACGCGGCCGATTCCTCGCGCCTGTCGCTCGCCGTCGGCAACGGCGCCAGCCAGCTCGCGCTGCAGCCCAACGCGCTCGGCGGCGGCAGCCTCGCCGGGCTGCTGAACTTCCAGAACAACGACCTCGTCCAGGGCCGCAACCTCGTCGGCCAGCTCGCAGCGTCGGTGGCCGGCGCGGTGAACCAGCAGCAGACCCAGGGCCTGAGCCTGAACCAGCCGCTGGGCAGCGTGCTCGGCCAGCCGATGTTCCAGACCGGAGCGCCGCTGGTGCTGGCGAACGCGAACAACAAGGGCAGCGCAAGCATCGGCGTCGCCGTGAGCGACCCGGCCGCGCTGCAGGCCGCCGACTACACGCTCAGCTACGACGCCACGGGCACCTACACGCTGTCGCGCAATGGCTCGCCGTCGAGCCCGATCAGCTCCTTCACGAGCGGCCCGGTGGTGGCCGACGGGATGACCATCACCCTGCCGGCGACGCCGCCGCAGCCGGGCGACCGCTTCACGATCGAGCCGGTGGGCCAGGCCGCGGCCGGCATGTCGATGCTGCTGGCCAGCCCCAACGACCTCGCCGCTGCGTCGCCGCTCACGGCCACCCCCGCGGCCGCCAACAGCGGCACCGCCACGGTCGCCTCGCTGACGATGAACCAGGCGGTTCCCAACGCGGGTGCGAGCGCGAAGATCAGCTTCACCAACGGCTCGGGCGCCTACAACTGGACGCTCACGAGTTCGAGCGGCAGCACGCTGAGTTCGGGCAGCGGCAGCTGGAGCGCGGGCCAGCCCATCCCCACGCCGCCGGCCGACATCAACGGCTTCTCGCTCCAGCTCAGCGGGGTGCCCGCCAGCGGCGACGTGATCAACGTCGATCCGACGCCGGCGGCCAACATCGCCACCAACAACGGCAACGCCCAGGCCCTGGCTGCACTGCGCGACGCCGCCCTCGTCGGTCATGCCACCGTCGGCGGCGCCGATACCGGCAGCGGCGGCAGCACCGCGGCCAACGCCTACGCCTCGGCGGTCGCGACCGTCGGCGTCAAGGTTCAGGCCGCGACCACCGCGGCGACGATGTCGGCGTCCGCGGCGTCGCAGGCGCAGCAGGCCAACAGCTCGGTCGCAGGCGTCAACCTCGACGAGGAAGCCGCCCACCTCATCCAGTTCCAGCAGAGCTACCAGGCCGCGGCCAAGGTGCTGTCGGTGGCGCAGACCGTCATGAACTCGCTGCTGCAGGCGGTCGGCGCGGCCTGAACAAGGGGAAGATCATGCGCATCACCACCGCGAACAACTACGCCAACTCGATCGCCTCGATGCAGGCCCAGCAGCAGGCGCTCGACAGCGCCCAGCAGCAGATCTCGACCGGGCTGCGCGTGGCCGTGCCCGGCGACGACCCGATCGCCGCGGCGCGCGCCGAACGCGCGCTCGCGACGATGGTGGGCAACGAAGCCGACCAGCGCGCGCTGCAGGCGAGCCAGAACATGACGACCCAGGTCGAATCGGCGCTCGGCAGCGCCACCGACCTGCTGCAGCAGGCGCGCTCGCTCGTGACCCAGGCCGGCGACGGCAGCCTCGGCCCCAGCGACTACGGTTCGATCGCGACCCAGCTCCAGAGCATCCGGGGCCAGCTGCTTGCGGTGGCGAACAGCACCGACGGCGCCGGCAGCTACCTCTTCGGCGGCCAGGGTTCCAAGTCGCCGCCGCTCGTGGACGGCAGCGGCGGCGTCAGCTACCAGGGCACGCCGGGTCAGGCGACGATCCAGGGCAGCCAGGCGATGCCGATGGGCATGGACGGCAACCAGGTCTGGCTCCAGGCGCCGAACCCCGGCGGCGGCGCGCCGCTGTCGCCCTTCGGGGTCCTCGACGGCATGATCTCGAGCCTGCAGGCGGCGGCCACGTCCACCTCGACCGCCGCGAAGCCGGTGGTGGCGGCCGCGGTGACGACCGGCCTTTCGGGCCTCGACGCCGTCGCGGCCAACATTTCGGCCGCGCGCAGCAGCGCCGGCGGCGCCTTGAACAGCCTCAATTCGGTCTCGACCCAGCTCCAGCAGAGCACGCTCTCGGCCCAGACCACCCAGTCCAATGCGATCGACATGGACATGGTCAAGGGCATCTCGACGGTGCAGAAGCTGCAGACCAACTATCAAGCCGCGCTACAGTCCTACGCTTCGATCCAGAAGATTTCGCTGTTCAACTACATCAGCGCCTGATCGGGGCCGCCACCGGCCAGTCGGCAATTCATGCAAGAACATCCCATCCTGTCGCAAGTCACCCTGGGCTACAGCCCGATGATCGATCGCCAGCGCGCGGTCATCGCGACCCGGCTCACCGTGTTCCCCGAGCGGCCCGACGCCGTGCCCGACCCGCAGGCGCTGTTCGCGGCATTCGCCGGGATCTGGCCCGAGGCCGCGAACCCGGGCCCGGCGAGCGCGCGCCCGCTCAACCCCGGCGCCGTGGCCGAGCGCAGGCAGGTCTCCGGCATGAAGCCGGTGTCGCTCAACATCGCCGGCGAGGCGCTGCTCGGCGCCGTGCTCGCGGCCAAGCCGCCGCCGCAGCTCATGGTCGAGGTGCCGGCCTTCATGGCGCTGGACCCGCAATGCCTCGCGCCGCTCATGGCCGCGCATGGCGAGGGCACCATGCTGCTCGTCAAGGGTCGCCCGCGCACGCCGCTGGCGCGCGAGTTGCTGCCCTGCTTCGCCCATTCGATCGTCGACGCCGGGGACGACCTGCGCGGCGAGGCCGCGGCCCCGGCGGGCGTGATCCGCGGCATCTCGACGGTGCAGTCGGGCGTGCACACGCTGGCCGACGTCGAGGCCGCATTCAAGCGCGGTGCCGTCGCCACCCTGGGCTGGCCGCTCGACGACCCGGTGCTGAAGAAGGCCGGTCGCGCCGGCGTTCCGGCCGACGTGACGGTGGTGCTCGAACTCATCGACGGCGTCGAGCGCGAATGGCCGGTGGCCAAGCTCGAGGCCGTGATCCGCAGGGATCCGACGCTCGCCTTCCGCCTGCTGCGCTACCTGAACTCGCCCGCCTTCGGCCTCTCGGTCGAGATCAACTCGTTCGGCCACGCGATGATGATGCTCGGCCACCAGCGCCTCAAGCGCTGGCTCGCGCTGCTGCTGGCCTCGTCGTCGAAAGACCCGAACGCCAAGCCGGCGCTGTTCGCGGCGGTGCGGCGCGGCCTGCTGATGGAGGAGTTCGGCCGCGCCAGCGGCGACGCCGAGACCCGCGGCGAGCTCTTCATCTGCGGCGTCTTCTCGCTCCTGGACAAGCTGCTCGACCAGCCCCTGGTCGACCTGTTCGCCGCCGTGCCCGTGCCCGAGCGCGTGCGCCAGGCCCTGCTCGGCGAGACCGGCCCGTTCCAGCCCTACCTCGAACTGCTGCGCGCGATCGAGCGCGAGGCGGTGTTCGACGTACGCGAGAACGCCGAACGCATGTTCATGAGCCTGGCCGAGGTCAACCGTGCCATCCTCGCCGCGCTCGCCAACGCGCGCGCCCTGGACTGAGCGGCTCGCGGACGTGGCGGTTTCGGCGCCGGGCCCGTCGCTGCTGGCCAGCCTGCTCGACGACGAAGCCGATTCGCTGCTCTGGTTCGACGCCCGCGCCCGCGTCGGCTGGTGCAATGCGAGCGCGCGGCGCCGGCTCGGTGCGAGCCCGGGCGAGGGCGCAGGCAGCCTGGCCGCGACGCTGGGCGACGCCGCACTGCACTGGCTGCGCGACGCCCTGGGAAGCGACGAGCGCCGCGAGACCCTGATCCACGTCGACGACGGCCCTGTCTGGCGCCTGGCGCTGCGCCCGCTCGAAGGCGGGCATTCGCTGCGCGCCGCGCTCCAGCTGCCGCAGGCGCTGCCGCCGCCGGCGCGCGCGTCCGCGGCGCCGAGCAGTGCGCTGCGCCGGGCGCTGGCGCCGCTGTGGGAGTCGCCGCTGGCGGCACTGCTGCAGGACGCGGGATTCCGCATCCTCGACGCCAACGACGCCTTCCTGGGTCTGAGCGGTTTTGCGCGCGGCGCCATCGTCGGCCGCGATCCGCTCGAATGGATGGCGCCCGAGGACCATGCCGCGGTGCAGGCCACGCGCGCCCTGGCGCTGCACGAGCGCGACGACTCGCAGCCGCGCCACGCGCGCGTGGTCGATGCCGAAGGCCGGCTGCGCTGGTTCTCGTTCAGCAGCCACAACGTGGCCGCGGCGGGCCAGCCGCCCTGCTGGCTGACGCTGATCCACGACGAGAGCGCCGAATGGCACGCCCGCGAGCAGGCCGAGCGCGCCCAGGCCGAGCTCATGCGCTGGTTCGACCTGGCGCACACCGGCATGCTGGTCTACGACGACAGCGGCCTCATCGTGCGCTCGAACGCGGCCTTCGAGGCCTTGATCGAGCAGGTGCCGGTGCTCGTCGACGAAGCCGTGCCCGAACTCCAGGCCCTGCTCGGCTGGACCGACGGCGCCTTGCGCGCCGACCTCGTGCCGGGCGCGCCGGTGCTCGAAAACCAGGCCACGGTGCCGCTGTCGGGCGGGCGCAGGCGCCATCTCGCGGCGCGCCTGGCGGGCTGGGCGGCCGACCCCGGCCAGCGCCGCGTGATGGCGGTGGTCGAGGACCGCAGCGCCGAGGCCGAGCGCGACCTCGCCCAGCTCGAGATCGACATGCTGATGGACACCGCGAGCGTGGGCATCGCCACCTACGACCCGGCGCGCGGCTGGCTCAAGCCCGGGCGCGCGGCGCCGGCAACCGGCCGCGCCGGTGGCTGGGGGCTGCAAGGCATCGGCCGCGAGCTCGTCGAGCCGTCTTCGCTGCCCGACTACGAGCGCCTGCAGCGCGCCTTGCGCCTGGGCGAGCGCTTGGAGGTGCGCTATGCCGTGCGCCACCCCGAACTCGGGGCGCGCTGGCTCCTCACCCGGGTCGAGCCCGGGGCCCATGGAGGGGCGCGCACGAGCTCGGTCGTGACCCTGGACGTGACCGAGCAGGAGCGCGCGCAGCGCCGCAACGAGCAGCTGCTGCGCGAGCTCACGACCATCCTCGACGGCTCCACCGCGGGCATCGCCTATCTGCGCGGCGCCGCCCTGGTGCGCTGCAACCGGCGCTTCGAGCGCATGCTCGGCTTCGCCCCGGGCGCGGCCGCGGGGGCCTCGATCGAGGAGGTGTTCGGGCGCCGCACCGAAGGGCCCGCGGCGGTGCGCGAGGTGACCGAGGCCCTGGCGGCAGGGCGCCCGCTCGAGATCGAGCTGCCGGTGACGGAGGCGGGCGGGCGCCGCGTGTGGTATTCGCTCTCGGTGCGGCGCGCCGAGCCGGCGCGCGAGGAGGTCGAGGCGGTGGCGGTGCTCACCGACATCTCGCGCCTGAAGGCCCAGCAGAGCGAGCTCGAGACCGTGCTGCGCGAGCGCGAGCTGATGTTCAGCCTCTCGGACGTCGGCATCGCCTACCTGCGCGGCGCGCGCATCGAGCGCGCCAACCACGCGATGGCGCGCCTGACCGGCTACGCCGCGCCCGAGCTCACGACGCTGGACACGGCCGAGCTCTACGAAAGCGCGCGCGAATGCGTCGAGTTCGAAGCCCAGATCGCGCTCGGCCTGCGCAGCATCGGGCGCTTCAGCGGCGAGCGCCGGCTGCGCCGGCGCGACGGCAGCGCGCTGTGGGTGCAGGTCGCGGTGCGCCCGGCCGACCCCGAGGACGTCGAGGCCGGCGTCGTCTGCTCCTTCGTCGACGTCGACGAGCGCCGGCGCGCGCGCGAATCGCTCGCGGTCCAGGCCGAGCGCACGCGCGCGATCCTGAACTCGGTGCTCGTGGGCATCGTCACCGTGTCCGAGCAGGGCATCGAGTGGATGAACCGCTCGGCGCGGCGCATGTTCGCGGGCGAGCTCGCCGACTTCGTCGGCGAGCCGATCTCCACCGTCGCGACACCCGAGCCCGACCACCCGCTGCGCCGGCTCGACTGGCAGCAGCGCCTGGCCGAGGGCTCGGCCGAGGCCTTCGAATGCCGGCTCAAGGCGCGCGACGGGCGCGAGTTCTGGGTCGTCGGCAACGCCGTCGCGACCGGCCACGGCGACGGGCCGGGCCAGCTCACCTTCGCCCTGCTCGACATCGAGCGCCGGCGCCAGGCCGAGGTCAGCATCGCCCAGGCTCAGGCCTCGCTGCAGCGCGTGATCGAGACCGCGCCCCTGGCGATCGCGCTGTTCGACGCGCGCCGGCGCTGCGTGCTCCAGCTCAACCAGATGGCCTCGACCTTCTTCGCCCGGCCGCTGGACCAGGTGCTCGGCCACAACCTGGCCGACTTCTGCGCCCCGTCCAAGGCCAGGGCGCTCGCCGAATGGCTGGCCGCCGCCGCCGACGCGAGCGAGGTCCAGCACCACGAGCTGCGCGAGGAAGCGGGCGAGCGCGCCGAGGCGCCGCGGGTCTGGGACGTGCGCCTGGTGGCACTCGCCGCCGCCGGCGGCGAGGTCGCGCAACTGCTGCTCGTGGCGAGCGACGTGACCGAGCAGCGCGCGGCCGAGCAGGCGCGGCTGCAGGCCGCGATCGCCCAGCGCGAGGTCCTGGTGCGCGAGGTCCACCACCGCATCAAGAACAACCTGCAAGGCGTGGCCGGCCTGCTGCAGCAGAACGCGGCGCGCCACCCCGAGCTCGCCGCCGTGCTTTCCGAGGCGGTGGGCCAGGTCCAGGCCATCGCCCAGGTCTACGGCCTGCAGGTGGGGGCGAGCGGGCCGCTGCGGCTGGTGCGCGTGATCGAGGCGATCGCGCAATCGGTGCAGCGCACCTTCGGCCGCTCGATCGTGTTCACGAACGGGCGCGAGGCGCTGCCCTTCGTCCTGCCCGAGGCCGAGGCGATCCCGGTGGCGCTCACCGTCAACGAACTGCTCACCAACGCCGTCAAGCATTCGGCGCCGGGCGACGTGGCCTGCAGCGTCCAGGCGCACGAAGCGGAGGTCGAGATCGAGATCCGCAACCCCGGTGCCCTGGCCGCCGGCTTCGACCTCGCACGGGTGCGCGGCGGCGTCTCCGGGCTCGGCCTCGTGCGCGCACTGCTGCCGCGGCGCAGCTCGTCGCTCGAGATCGGCCCGGACGGCGACGAGGTCGTCGCCCGCGTCACGCTGCGGGCGCCGAGCGTGCGCAGCGAGCCATAGCGGACAATCGCGGGCGATGACATCCAAAGGCAAGATCCTGGTCGTCGACGACGACCGTCTCGTGCTCGCCACGCTGGTGCACGGGCTGGCCGAGGCCGGCTACGAGGTGGTCGACGCCGACAACGGCGACGACGCGATCCTGCTCGCGCGCCAGCAGCGGCCCGAGCTGGCGCTGCTGGACATCCGCATGGAAGGCAAGAGCGGCTTCGACGTCGCCGAGTACCTGCGCGACGTCTGCCGCATCCCCTTCATGTTCCTGTCGGCGTTCTCGGACGCCGCGACGGTGGCCCAGGTCGAGGCGCTCGGCGCCGTGGCCTACATGGTCAAGCCGCTGGACGTGGGCCAGATCGTGCCCACGGTCGACGCCGCCTTCGCCCGCCTGCACGCCGGGGCCCCGGCCGCGGCGCCCGCCCTGGCGCCGGCATCGGCAGCGGCAGCGGCATCCGTGGCCCTGGGCGACCCGCTGCCGATGGCCGTGGGCGTGCTGATGCACCGCCATTCGCTGACCCGCATCGCGGCGCTCGAGCGCCTGCGGCGGATGGCGGCCGAGCAAGGCGTGAGCGAGGCCGCCCAGGCCGAGCGCCTGCTCGCGGCGCTCGAAGAGCTGGCGCGCACCTGAGCGCTGCGGCGCGTCAGGCCGCGACGAGCGGAATGTGGCGCGCCCGCAGCTGGCCGCAGCCGGCGTCGACGTCCTGGCCCGCCGACTGGCGCAGCTTGGTGAGTACGCCGCGCTCGTTCAGGCTGCGCGCCATCGCGCGCGCGGCCTCGGGCCGGGGCCGCCGGTAGGGGCTGCCGTCGACCGGGTTGAAGGGGATGAGGTTCATCATCGCGTAGCGACCGCGCAGCAGGCGGGCGATGCCCTCGACCTCGTCGGGCCCGTCGTTGACGCCTTCGATCAGCGTCCATTGGTACTGGATCGGATAGCCGCTGGCGCGGGCATAGCGCTCGCCGGCCTCGACCAGGTCGGCCGGCTCGAAGCGCGGGGCGCGCGGCAGCAGTTCGGCGCGCAGCGCGGCCCGGGTCGTGTGCAGCGACAGCGCGAGCGCCGGCTTCACGCGCTCGCGCGGCAGGCGCTCGAACACGCGCTCGTCGCCGACGGTCGAGAACACCAGGTTCTTGTGGCCGATGGCCGCGGCGCTGCCGAGCAGGTCGATCGCCTCGAGCACGTTGTCCAGGTTGTGGGCGGGCTCGCCCATGCCCATGAACACGACCTTGTTCACAGCGCGGCGGCGGCGTGCTAGCACGACCTGGGCCACCATCTCGGCGCTGCCGAGCTGGCGCAGCAGGCCGTCGCGCCCGGTGCGGCAGAAGCGGCAGCCGACGGCGCAGCCCACCTGGCTCGAGATGCAGAGCCCGGCACGCGGCAGCAGCACGCTCTCGACCGTCTGGCCGTCGGCCAGCGCCACCAGCAGGCGCTCGGAGCCGTCGGCGCCGGGGTGCTGCGAAACGAGGCGGGCGAGGCCGTCGAGGCCGGCCTGCAGCGCCGGGATCTCGTGCCGCAAGGCCAGCGGCAGGAAGTCCTCGGCGCGATGGCGGCCGCCGTCCAGCGGCCGCGCCTGCAGCCATTGGCGCAGCAGCTGGGCTTCGTGCGCCGGGCCGGCGCCGAGGCCGCGCAGGCGCTCGCGCAAGGCGGCGAGTCCCGGCGCGGCCGCAGGGGGGCCCGGCGCGGGATGCGCGCTCGCTGGCGGTCCGACGCTCATTCGCGCAGCGTGAAGTGGAAGGCGGCGCCGCGCCCGGGCTCGGCGTCGGCCCAGACCTGGCCGCCGTGGCGGCGCACGATGCGCTGGACCGAGGCCAGGCCGACCCCGGTGCCCGGGAAATCGTTGGCGCTGTGCAGGCGCTGGAAGAGCCCGAACAGGCGCTCGGCGCCGCGCATGTCGAAGCCGGCGCCGTTGTCGCGCACGACGAAGGCGCGCCGCCCTTCGTGGAGTTCGGACTCGAAGACGATGTGCGTCTTCTTCGTGCGCGCGCTGTACTTCCAGGCGTTGCCGAGCAGGTTCTCGAGCACCAGGCGCAGCAGGGTCGGGTCGCCGTTGGCCTGCAGCCCGGGCTCGATCTCGATCTCGGCCACGCGCTCGGGCGCGCCGCGGCGCAGTTCGTCGACGATGTAGGCCGCGAGCTGCGACAGGTTCACCGGCTGGCGCGCCAGCGGCTGCTGCGAGAGCTTGGCCAGCGTCAGCAAGGCGTCGATCATCAGGTTCATGCGCGCCGCCGCGCCCAGCACCCGGTCGAGATGGTCGTTGCCGACGCGGTCGAGCGCGCGCCCGTAGTCCTCCTTGAGGATGCGGGTGAAGCCCTCGACCACGCGCACCGGCGCGCGCAGGTCGTGCGAGACGGTGAAGCTGAACGAGGCGCTGTCGCCGGCCGCGGCCTCGGGGTCGGGCCCGGCGCGCTGCACCAGCAGCAAGGCCTCGCTCACCGGCGTGCTGAAGCGGCGCAGGCGCCATCCCTCGTGCTCGGCGCTGCCGCCCGGCCCGGACTCGGCCACCGCGATGCGCAGCGGCGCCGGCAGGCGCGCCTGCAGATCGGCCCAGCCGGGCTCGCCCTCGCCGCAGTCGAGCAGGCGCCGCGCCTCGGCGTTGGCGTGGCGCAGGCGCCAGCCCGCGGGGCTGCCGTCGCCGGCGAGCACCAGCACCGCGCCGTCGAGCGCCAGCAGCAGGGCCGCGAAGGCGGCCTGGTCGGCGGCGCGTGCGTCGTATTCGCCGGTCGGGCGCGCGCTGCCGCTGAAGCCGGCAAAGCCGCCGCGGTCGTCGGCGCGCGGCGCCGCGCGCAGCAGCCAGGGGCTGGCGTCGTCGCGGCGCAGCACGCGCAGGCCCGAGAACGCCTGCTGCGCATCCATCCGCGCGCGCAGGCCGGCGCCGTCCTGGCCATCGTCGAAGCGCTGCCAGAGCGTGTCGGCGCCGCCGGCGCGCGCCCAGTCCGGCTCCGCGGCGCCGGCCGGCGGCAGCCATTGTTCGAGTTGGTGCGAGGCATCGGTGCGCCAGGCCCAGGTTTCGCGCAAGGTGGCCTGGGCTTCGCGTTCGCGCCGCGCCTCGCGGCGTGCGGCGTCGAGTTCACCGCGGCCCAGCAGGCGCCCGAGCGCGAAGGCCCCGGCCGCGACGAGCAGCAGGGCGACGGTGCCGAAAAGCCAGGCGCCCGTCGGGGCGCCGTTGTCGGTGCAGCCTGCGAACGCCCCGAGGGCAAGCGCCAGCATCACGCCGACGCCGCGCCGTCGGCGCGGTGGGCAGGTTGCTTGCATGCGCCGGATTGTACGGAGCGCGCCGGGCGCCGAGCCGCTGCGCTCAAGTTGCGGCGGGCGGCGCCGAAACCGGCATCATCGGTGCCCCTTCTCCGACGCGGGCGCAGCCTCGAATTGCGAGTCCTTGCATGACCGTCTCATCCCACCCCGGGGCTGCATCCGGCACGGCCGGGCTCCAATCCCCGCTTGACGCGGCCCGTGCCGCCCGCCATCCTGCCTGCCCGGCGTGCCGGTCGGACACGCCCAGGAAGACCATGAACGTCCAGTCGAACCGCAATCCGGCCGTTTCAGATTCCGTGATCGACGAGCCCGTGCTGGCGCGGCTGCGCGCACTCGACCCCGACGGCAGCCTGAAGGTCATCGAACGCGTGCTTCGGACCTACGAGACGTCGCTCACGGCGGCGCTCGAACAGGCGGCGCAGGCGCGCGCACGCGACGACGCGCGCGCCCTCGGCGCGGTGGCGCACAAGCTCAAGTCCTCGTCGGCCAGCGTCGGCGCGCTCGCGCTCTCCGCCTGCTGCGCCGAGATCGAAAGCGCGGGCCGCGAAGGGCGGCTCGACGTCGCGGCCGCGGCGCTGCGTTTCATCGACGAGGCCGAACGGGCCCTGGCGGCGGTTCGGGCTATGCTGCGGGCTTGATTGCGCCTTCGATGAACCTGTCGCTTCCGTTTTCCGACCTCGGCATCCCTGGCGAACCGCAGGTGTTGCTGGTCGACGACGACGAAGTCAACCTGCTGCTCACCGCGCTGGCGCTGCGCGAGCGCGGATTCCGCATCGCCGAGGCCACGAGCGGCGAGCGCGCGCTCGAGATGCTGGCCGAGCGCACGCCCGACATCATCGTGCTCGACGCGATGATGCCCGGCCTCGACGGCTTCGACACCTGCCGCGCCATCCGCGCCCAGTCCGCCTTCGAGACGATTCCGGTGCTGATGCTCACCGGCCTCGACGACGACGCCTCGATCACGCGCGCCTACCAGGCCGGCGCCACCGACTTCTTCGTCAAGGCCACCCAGTGGAGCCTGCTCACCGGGCGCCTGCACTACCTGCTGCGCGCCTCGCGCACCCGCATCGAGTTGGAGCGCAGCAAGGCCAAGCTCGCGCGCGCGCAAGACCTGGCGCGCATGGGCAGCTTCGACTGGCGCCGCGGCGAAGGCGGGCTCGTGCTCTCGCCCGAAGGCCTGCGCGTGTTCGGCCGCGGCCCGCACGAGCGCATCAGCCTGCGCGCGCTGCTGCGCATGGTGCCGCGCGACGAGCGCCGCGCCCTGCTGCGCCTGCTGCACGACTCGCTGCGCCAGAGCGCGGTGCTCGCCACCGACGTGCCGATCAACATCTTCGACGGCCGCCGCATCATCCACGTCGAGGCCGAGCCCGAGTTCAGCGAGCACGGCCACTCGGTCGGCTACACCGGCATCGTCCAGGACGTGACGGACCGGCGCATCGCCGAGGACAAGATCCGCCACCTCGCGAACTTCGACACCCTCACCGGGCTGCCGAACCGGCACCAGTTGATCTGGCGCGCCCAGCGCGCGCTCGAGCAGGCGCGCCGGCTGCAGCACCAGTTCGCGCTGCTGCTGATCGATCTCGACCGCTTCAAGGTCATCAACGACACCCTGGGACACTCCGCCGGCGACGAGCTGCTGATGGAAGTGGCGCGGCGATTGCGCGGCTGCGTGCGCCACAGCGACCAGGTCATGGAAGGCGCGCTCGAGTCCGCCGGCACGCGCAGCCACCGCACGCTCGAGGCGGTGGGCCGGCTGGGCGGCGACGAGTTCGTGGCGCTCCTGCCCGAGGTCGCCGAGGATCGCGACGCCGAGCGCGTGGCCCAGCGCATCCTCGAGGTCATGCGCGAACCGATCTTCGTCGCCGGCCAGGAATGCTTCGTCACCGCGAGCGTGGGCGTCGCGATCTTTCCGCGCGACGGCGGCTCGGTCGCCGACCTGATGCGCAACTCCGACGTCGCGATGTACTCGGTCAAGTCGACCGGACGCAACGGCTCGGCGATCTACGGGCCGCAGCTCGCCGGGCGCGGGCGCGAGAAGCTCGAGCTCGAGACCGCGCTGCACAAGGCGATCGAGCGCGACGAGATCGTGCTGCACTACCAGCCCAAGATCGACGTGCGCTCGGCGCGCATGGTCGGCGCCGAGGCGCTGATGCGCTGGAACCGCGGCGGGCGCCTCGTGCCGCCGGCCGAGTTCATCCCGCTGGCCGAGGAGACGATGCTCATCGTGCCGCTCTCGGAATGGGCGCTGCGCGAGGCGGCGCGCCAGGCCAAGGCCTGGCAGCTCGAGTTCGGCTTCGCCGACTCCATCGCGGTGAACCTGCCGAGCTACCTGTTCACGCGCAGCGACCTCATCGAGACCATCCACCAGTGCGTCACCGCCCAGGGCGTGCCGCACCGCGTGATCCAGCTCGAGATCACCGAGGACAGCCTGATGCAGGACCTGCAGGACGTGATCCCGTCGCTGCATCGCCTGAACGAGATCGGGGTCGAGATCGCGATCGACGACTTCGGCACCGGCTATTCCTCGCTCGCCTACCTGACGACGCTGCCGATCTCCGAGCTCAAGATCGACCGCAGCTTCGTGCGCGACCTCGGCATCACGCCGCAGAGCTCGGCCGTGGTCACGGCCATCATCGCCCTGGCGCGCTCGCTCGGCCTGCGCGTCATCGCCGAAGGCGTCGAGACCCTGCGCCAGATGGACGTGCTGCACCGCCTGGGCTGCGGCCTGATGCAGGGCTACCTGTTCAGCCGCCCGATCCCGCCCGACGAACTCGGGCGCTGGCTCGGCGACACCATCCTGCCTCGCAAGGCGCCCTGGATCGGCAAGGCCAGCGAAATCGACTTCGGCGCCGACGCCTCGCGCACGGCCGGCGCCCGGCTGCGCTGATGAACGCCCCCACCGTGCCTGCCGCGGCCCCGGCCCAGGTGGCCAAGGGCGCCTTGCGCCGCCTCGCGATGGCCAAGCAGGAGCCCACGCCCGAGAACTACGCCCGCGCCTATGCCGAGGAAGCGGGCCTGCCGGCGCCGCCGACGGCGGGGTCCGACGCCAAGGCCCAGGGCCCCGTCTGGGCGCTGCTGATCGAGAAGCTGGCGCGCGGGCTCGAACGCGGCGGCCGCCAATGGACCGCGGGGCGCAAGAAGGAAAGCCTGCAGCGCGTGCTCGACGGCAGCCGCGGCGACCTCGGCCGCCTGCAGCAGCGGCTGCAGGCGCTGGTCACGGCCTGGGAGGCCGACCATGCGCCGGCGGAGAACGCCGATGCGCCCGAGACCGAGGCTGCTGCGGCGGGCCCCGGCGCTGCGCCTGCCGCGGCCGTGGCGCCGCCCGAGAACTGGCGCCCGGTCGTCGCCGGCCTCGAGACCACGGTGCGCGCCGCGCTGCCGCCGGCCGAGCCGCGCGCGGCCGAACTCGCCGACCGTCTCGCCGCCCTCGCCGAGGCCCTCGCGCGCGAAGGTCCGAGCCCGCAGCGGCTGGCCGAGATCGACGACATCTGCGCCCGTGCGCGCCGCTTCTTCGCCCACCGCGAGCAGCTCGTCGACGAACTCGGCGCGCTCTGCCGCGAGCTCGGCCAGGGCCTGACCGAACTCGCCGAGGACGACAGCTGGGCGCATGGCCAGTGCGAGAACCTCGAGGCGCGCCTGGCCGGCGGTGTCAACGTGCGCAGCGTGCGCGCCGCGGGCGCCCTGCTCGCCGAGACGCGCGAGCGCCAGCAGCGCGTGCGCGGCGAACGCAACGCGGCGCGCGACGCGCTCAAGACCCTGATCCAGCGCATGCTCGAAGAGCTGGGCGAACTCGGCGAACACACCGGGCGCTTCCACGACAGCGTCGGCCGCCACGCGGACGCGATCGAGCACGCCGATTCGCTCGAAAGCCTGGCCGGCGTGGTGCGCGAGATGGTCGAGGAAAGCCGCGCCGTGCAAAGCCTGGTCGGCCAGAGCCAGCAGCGGCTGCAGGCCGAGCATGCGCGCGCCGCCGAGCTCGAGTCGCGCGTGCGCAACCTCGAAAGCGAGCTGCGCCGCCTCTCCGACGAGGTCTCCACCGACGCCCTGACCCAGGTCGCGAACCGGCGCGGCCTGGCCCAGGCCTTCGACGCCGAATGCGCGCGCATGGGGCGCGCCGCGGGCGAGGCGCCGACGCTGGCGGTGGGCCTGATCGACATCGACAACTTCAAGAAGCTCAACGACACCCTGGGCCACGCCGCCGGCGACGTGGCCTTGAAGACGCTGGCCGGCGCGGTGCGCGAGCGGCTGCGCCCGGTGGACCACATCGCGCGCTTCGGCGGCGAGGAATTCGTCGTCCTCCTGCCCGACACCGCGATCGAGGAAGCCCAGCAGGCGCTGACGCGGCTGCAGCGCAGCCTGACCGAAGCCCTGTTTCTGCACGAGGGGCGCGAGGTCTTCGTCACCTTCTCGGCCGGCGTCACCGCCTGGCGCGCGGGCGAAGGCCTGGACCCGGCGCTCGAACGCGCCGACGAGGCGCTCTACGAAGCCAAGCGCACGGGCAAGAACCGCACCTGCAAGGCCTGACCGGCGGCCGGCGCGCTTACCAGCAGCTGGCCGCGCCGAGCGTGCCGCCGCTGTTGCCCTTGGTGCCCGTCTGGTCGTAGGTGAAGACGTCGCAGGCGTCGCTCGCCTGGTTGCCGGTGGGCGTGGCGGCGAGCGTGAAGCCGGCGGCGCTCTGGGCCGTGATCGAGAGGGTGTAGTAGCCGTTCTGCGAGGCGGCGGGATAGACCCCGCTGCTGCCCAGCGTGGCGCCGGCGTAGGTCGAGCGCTCGCTGTAGAAGCGCTCGAGCGCCTGCGCCGCGGCGACCAGCGCCGCACGCGCGTCGGCGCGGCGCGACTTCTGGATCTGCCCCAGGTAGCTCGGGTAGGCGATGGCGGCAAGAATGCCCACGACCGCCACCGCGACCATGAGCTCGATGAGCGTGAAGCCGCGCGCCGCGCCGCGCCTGCGCCTGCGCCTCATCTTGCGCGCCCGATGTAGATCGCGGCAAGGCGCCGCGGCGTCGCGTTGCCGGGCGCGAGCGCGAAGCGCACCGGCGTGCCCGGCACGAGGGCGGCCGGGCTCGCCGGCCCGCCACCGCCGCTTCGGAAGATGCGGCCCGGCGCCGGCAGCGCCAGCACCTTGCCGGCCACGGTGATGGTGTGGCGGGCGTGGTCGACGGCGTCGATGCGGCCTGCCACCAGGGTCAGCGCGCCCGGCCGCAGCGGCTTGGCCGGCGGTGGCGCGTGGGCGCCGCGGGCCGGCGGCGGCGCGGCGCCATGCACGCTCATGGCCTGCGCCGATGCGGCCGGCGCGAGCGCCAGCGGGGTCGCAAGGGCGCAGCACAGTGCGGCGCGGAGGAACGGGGCCTGGCTCATCGGATCTGCTCCCAGCTCGCGCGGCGCGAGCTCTTCTGGTTGCCCTGCTCGAGGTTGGACTGGATCGTGCCGTTGGAGGTGTTGACGAGGCTCACGTCGAGCGTCGGGTTCGAGCTGCGGATCGTCGTCGCGGCCGCCGGAATGGCTCCGATCTGCACCCCCGAGGCGTAGAGCCCGCCGATCTCGTCGACGGCGTTGATCGTGCCGTCGCCGTTGGTGTCGAAGGCCGGGCTGCGGTTGCCGGTGAGGGCGTCGATCTCGATCTTCCAGCCGCTGCCGCCGCCGCTGCAGACGGAGGTGTTCGGAATCATGGTCGAGAAGGTCACGCGGCCGTAGCGGATCTGGGCCTTGGTCACGACCCGTTCACCGCCGCTGGACAACGGCAGCTGCCAGCCGTGCATGCTGGCCCAGTAGTTCGGCACCGAGATCAGGTCGTCGCCGACCACGGTCGTGTTGTCGGTCGGCTGGCCCACCGCGTGGGTCGTGAAGCGGTAGGTGGCGCCGCTGCTCGAGGTCGCGGTCGAGACGATGGCCTGGGGTTCGAGCTGCGCGGCCGTGACCGGCGCGCCGGCGTCGACGATGCCGTACAGCGCCTGCTGCGCGCCGGCGGCGTTGTCCGAGGTGTCGATGTAGCGCCCGGTGCCGAACACGACGAGGTTCTGGCCCGCGGGGGTGACGGTGACGTCCGGGCGGCTCGTGATCGCCTGGCCGCTGGCGGTGGTGAACAGCGGCGCCGGCGTGCCCGCGCTGCTGTAGGCGACCTTCCAGTTCGCGGCCGAAGTCGAGGAGAGGTCGAACTTCCACAGGTTGCCGTACAGGTCGCCGGCGTAGACGGTGTCGACGACGCCGTTGTTGGCGCTGCTGATCGTCACCAGCCCGGACAGGCCGTTGGGCGTGCCGGCGCTGCCGGCCTGGGTGTCGATACGGCTGATGGCGCCGGTCTGGACGTCGATCATCAGCAGCACGGCGTGGCCGTTGGCGCTGTTGTAGCCGTTGCCCACGAGCACGCGCCAGCTGCCGTCGCGCAGCGGCACCGCCACCGCGTCGCTGAAGATGTTGCCGACGTCGGGGTCGCCGTTGCCGACCTCCCAGCGCCCGATCCGGGCCGCGTTGCTCTCGGTGAACAGGCTCGGGTCGCTCACGTCGAGCGCGAACAGGCCCTGGGCCCCGGCCCCCATCGTCCCGAGCAGCAGGCTGTGCCAGGCACCGCCGTAGTACACGTCGTTGACCGTGGGCGAGCCGTCGACCGTGTACTGGTGGGTGTAGCCGGGGTCGGTGAGCGCGGCGAGGCGGCTCGCCACGGCCCAGGGCACGTAGGCGAAGGCCTCGCTGCCGGTGGCGGCGTTGAAGGCATGGAGCATGCCGTCGTTGGCGCCGACGTAGATCATCGGCGGCTGCGAGCGGCGCAGGGTCGCGTAGGCGCTGTAGGGCGCGGCGGCGATGTTGTCGCGGTAGCTCGCCGTCGGCCCGTTCACGTACAACGGCGCCGAATCGACGATGTCGCCGAGCACGCTGGTCGGGCGGTTGCGGAACACCGGCGCCGCGCAGCCGCTGCAGTTGCGTTGCTCGAGCGCGGTGTTGCCGCGCAGGTAGGGCAGGCGCTGGCTGCCGTAGTTGTCGACGACCCCGGTGTTCGAGGTGTTGAGCGCGGCGATCATGCCGGGGTCGAGCTCCTGCGCCCCGGGTGCCGCCGCGTTCACGGGCCAGCGGAAGGCGATGCCGCGGCTGCCGAGCGCTGCCAAGGGCTTGTAGGTGAGGATCTGGCGCCCGGTGTTCCAGTTCTGGGCATTCAGCTTCTGGCCCGAGTCCCAGGTCGGCTGGCTCGCCGGCAGGCCGCTGGCCAGGATCGGGAAGGCCAGCAGCTGGCCCGACCAGTCGCCGCTGTTGAAGCGGCCCTGGTAGCTCATGGTGCCGGTGTTCAGCGCTGTCGAATTGACCGAGACCGCCGAGGCCGCCGAGGTCTTCGAGACGATGTCCACGCTGATCGCGTTGAAGGCCTTCGCGAGCGCGGCCGGGTCGACCGCGAGGTAGGCGCCGCCGGTGCCGCCGGCGGCTGCCATCATGTTCAGGTTGGCGATCGACTGCGGGTTGGCCACGGTGTCGCCGAGTCCGATCACGTAGGTCTGCACGTCGTAAGGATTCCCGGCGTACTGGATCGAGCGCAGCGCGGTGATGTTGTTCAGCACGAGCTGGGCCGCGGTCGACGGCGTCCAGGCCCCGGTCGTGGCGTTGTAGGTGTCGGTCTGGTCGGCGAGCGAGTACATGTGGCCGTTGAGGTCGCTCGTCGGGTTGCCGTCGGTCGCGAGGAGCACGAAGTTGCGCTGGCAGGTCTGCGTGATCGGCGAGGTCGTGCCCGCCAGGCTGTTGGAGAAGTAGCTCCCCGCGGTGGCGATGCTGCCGGCCAGCGGCGTGAACACGGCGGCGTTCTTGATCTCGGTGCTGGCCGGATTGTTGGTCTCGCCGGCGAGCGCGTTGAGGATCGACGAGACCTGAAGGCTCGAGGTCGGCGCCACCGGCTGGACGATGGTTCCCGCGCCGCTGACCGCGTTGTCGTAGCCCCAGGCGCGCGGCAGGTAGAGCTGGCGCGTCACCGGCGTCTGCGGCGGTGGCGGATTCGAAGAGGGAAGGTAGCCGGCGTCGGTCGGCGAGAAGGTCCACGTGCCCTGGCTGCCGCCGAAATCGGTTGCGTTCCAGCTGCTGCCGGTGCCGGGGTTGCGGTTGAGGTAGATGGAGTAGTTGGTGCCGCCGGCGGCGATGCCGTAGAGCTGGCTGCCGTAGTTGCCGGTGTACAGGACGTCGTTGATGCTCGGGTCGTCGCCGCTGGATTCGTAGGTGATGTAGCCGTAGCCGTTGGCCGCGGGCTCGGGGTTGGGCACGCAGCGCAGGCCGCCGTTGGTCGCCGAGATGCCGCCCACGCAGTCGTTCGTGTAGACCATCTGGGTGTCGTCGCCCAGGTAGTACGCGTAGGTGGTGTAGAGCGCCGGTGCTCCGAGGGTGGCGAAGGTGCCCAGGCCCCAGTTGAACGAGTTCTGGAACGAGGTCACGGTGTTGCGCAGCACCGTGCGCGCGATGTTGCTGCGCGTCGTCGGGTCGCTGCCGGCGATGAGCATGCCCGCCATCGTGGCGTCCATCGACTCCGAGTTGTCGAGCAGCACCAGCACATTGGGCTTGACCAGGGTGCCCAGGTACAGCGGCACCTGCGTCAGGTTGAGCGGGGCTGCCGGCGCGGGCCCGGCGAACCCGGCCGCGGCGGCGGCGGCGCAGGCGGCGGCGCGGCGCCGCCAGGGATGGGAGGCAGGCTTCATTGCTTGACGTAGGTGGATTGGAGGATCACCACGGTGGTGGGGCGCACCCCGGTGGCGCGCGCGGTGATGCGAAAGGCCAGCGGGTTGATCGAGGGGCCGCAGGTCGAGCAGCGGCTGCAGCCGGCGCAGGGCGCGAGCTCGGGCAGGCGCTCGACGATGTAGGCCGGCTGGCTCGCGAGCGCCACGTTGTCGGGGCCGACGAGCGGCGGCGCGCCGGTCTGGCTGCCGTAGGCGCGCGACTGCGTCGCCCAGTCGATCGTCTGCCAGATCGGGGCCGAGGTCGCGCCGCTGGCCGTCTCCGAGGGCGGCATGCACAGCCCCGAGACGCAGGCCAGCGAGAACGGCGAGCTCGCGTCGAGGTGGGCCTGGACGTCGGCCTCGCCGTCGCGCAGCGCCGCCTCGGCGGCCTGGAGCGCGACGTTGCGGTCGCGCTCGTTGCCGGCCATGCGCTCCTGGATCGCGCTGCTGCTCATCGCGCCCAGCGCGATGAAGGCCAGCGCCAGGATCATCACCAGGATGACGATCAGGCTGACGCCGCGTTCGCGGCGCCGCTGAAGAGAGGGGAGGGAGGACTTCATCACGGGGCGGATCAGGGAGCGCATCGAGGGGGCGCTTCAGGGGGCGGTGTTGCGCAGCGAGGCCACGAGCGAGACCACCGTGCGCATGCGGTGATCGGTGGGGGTGACGCTGACGCCGGCGAAGACGTAGGGCTGCGGGGTCGTGGTGGTGTTGGCGTCGGGGCCATCGAGCAGGAGTTCGACGCGCGCGCTCACGACCGTGGTCCAGTCGGTGACGGCGTCGGCGGTCACGAACTGATGCGCCGCCTGGTCGCCCACGGTGTCGATGCCGTAGGTCACCTGCATGCGCTCGACCCCGGTCACCATCTCGGTGGCCGTCGCCGCCGGCAGGCCGTAGGGCGGCGTCGCGTACGACCATAGCGAGAGCAGGCCGGGCTGGCGCTGGCTCGCTGCCAGGTAGTAGGTGATGGCCTGCACCCGGTAGACCGTGGCGTCCTGGAGCCAGGCGCGGCCGAGGTCTGCCGTCGCGTTGCCGGGCACCTGTCCGGAGACGCCGGCGAGATGCTCGATCGAGCCGCTCGTGCCCGGGTTGGCGTTGCTGGCCTGGAACAGCGCCGCGCCCGAGCAGTCGGCGACGACGAGCAGGTCGCC
>JAGWTS010000300.1 GCA_028868875.1 Burkholderiales bacterium
AACTCGTCGTTGCCCTTGGGGTGGATGAAGCAGATGTCGTAGCCCGAAGCGCCTTTGCGGATGCCGCCGGGGGCGAAGCGCACGCCGTTCGCCGTCATCCACTCGACCGCTTTCGCGAGGTCGTCGACCCAGAGGCCGACGTGGTTCAGCGGCGTGGTGTGCACGGCCGGCTTCTTCTCCGGGTCCAACGGCTGCATCAGGTCGACCTCGACCGCGTGCGGGCCCTCGCCCATCGCGCAGACATCTTCGTCGACGTTCTCGCGCTCGCTCACGAAGTTGCTCTTGACCGTGAGGCCGAGCATGTCGACCCAGAGCGAGCGCAGGCGCTGCTTGTCGGGCCCGCCGATCGCGATCTGCTGGATGCCGAGGATGCGGAAGGGCTTGGCGGCGGCGTTCATTGGAAGCTCAGGATGGGTTGGTCCACGGCCAGGCTCTCGCCCTTGGCCGCGAGCAGTTCGGACACCGTGCCGTCGTTCGCGGCGACGAGGATGTTCTCCATCTTCATCGCCTCGATCACTGCGAGGCGCTCGCCGGCCTGCACCGCCTGGCCGGGCTTGACGGCGATGTCGACGAGCAGGCCGGGCATCGGCGAGAGCAGGAAGCGGCTCATGTCGGGCGGCGCCTTGAAGGGCATCACGCGCAGCAGTTCGGCAGCGCGCGCCGAGATCACCATCGCGTCGATGCGCCGGCCGTTGTGCTCGACGCGCGTCCACAGCCCCTGGCGCTCGGCCTGGGCCGTGAAAGGCCGGCCGTTGCAGAAGCCGCTGGCGCGGATGTCGCCGAACTTCCAGTCCATCTCGATCTCGTAGCTGCGCTGGTCCAGCCTGACCGTCGTCCTGCCGTTGGAGAGGATGTGGACCGGCACGTGGCGGTGCTCGCCGCCTTCGCCCTTGACGACGGCGACGAAGTCCTGGCCGATGCGAATGCCATGGCCCGCGAGCTGGCCGCTGATGCCGGCGGCGCGCGTGCGGTAACTGCGGTAGACCGCGGCCGCCAGCGCCACCAGGAAGTCGGGGTCGTCGTGGCCCACGTCCTCGGCGCGAAAGCCCTGGCCGTAGTGCTCGGCGATGAAGCCGGTGTTGAAGTCGCCCGAGACGAACTTCGGATGCGCGAGCAGGGCCGACTGGAACGGAATGTTGCTCGACACCCCGCGGATGACGAAGCCGTTGAGCGCCAGCCGCATCTTCTCGATCGCGTCCCGGCGGTCGGCGCCGTGGACGATGAGCTTGGCGATCATCGAGTCGTAATACATCGGGATCTCGCCGCCTTCGGCCACGCCGGTGTCGACGCGCACGCCCCCTCCTTCGGGCACCGGGCAGGCCGCCTCCATCGTCGTCTCGGGCGGCTGGAAGCGCACGAGGCGGCCGGTCGAAGGCAGGAAGTTGCGGAACGGGTCTTCGGCGTTGATGCGGCATTCGATCGCCCAGCCGCGGCGCGGAATGTCGGCCTGGGTGAAAGGCAGCCTCTCGCCGGCGGCCACGCGCAGCATCTGCTCGACG
The DNA here is from genome assembly GCA_028868875.1 of Burkholderiales bacterium. GTDB lineage: Bacteria > Pseudomonadota > Gammaproteobacteria > Burkholderiales > Burkholderiaceae_C > Rubrivivax. The sequence continues at coordinate 1,500 of JAGWTS010000300.1, forward strand.
AGGTCGACGCCGGTGATGCTCTCGGTCACCGGGTGCTCGACCTGCAGCCGCGTGTTCATCTCCAGGAAGTAGAAGCTCTGGTCCTTGCCGACGACGAATTCCACCGTGCCCGCGCTCTGGTAGTTCACCGCCTTGGCCAGCGCCACCGCCTGCTCGCCCATCGCGCGCCGCGTCGCGTCGCTGATGAAGGGCGAAGGCGCTTCCTCGATCACCTTCTGGTGGCGGCGCTGGATCGAGCATTCGCGCTCGTTCAGGTAGACGACGTTGCCGAAAGCGTCGCCGAGCACCTGGATCTCGATGTGGCGCGGCTCCTCGACGAACTTCTCGATGAAGACGCGGTCGTCGCCGAAGCTGTTCTTGGCCTCGTTGCGGCAGGACGAGAAGCCTTCGAAAGCCTCCTTGTCGTTGTAGGCCACGCGCAAGCCCTTGCCGCCGCCGCCGGCGCTGGCCTTGATCATCACCGGATAACCAATGTCACGCGCGATCTGCACCGCCTGCTCGGGCGTCTGGATCGCCTCGTTCCAGCCCGGGATCGTGTTGACCCGGGCCGCCAGCGCCAGCTTCTTCGACGCAATCTTGTCGCCCATGGCGGCGATGCTGGCGTGCTTGGGGCCGATGAAGACGATGCCTTCTTCCTCGACGCGGCGCGCGAAGTCTTCGTTCTCCGACAGGAATCCGTAGCCCGGATGCACGGCCTCGGCGCCGGTGGCCTTGCAGGCGTCGATGATCTTCTGCGCGACGAGATAACTTTCGCGGCTGGGCGCCGGGCCGATGCACACCGATTCGTCGGCGAGCTCGACATGGCGCGCATCGCGGTCGGCTTCGGAAAAGACGGCGACGGTGGCAATGCCGAGCTTCTTCGCGGTCTTGATGACGCGGCAGGCGATTTCACCGCGGTTGGCAATGAGGATCTTTTTAAACATGGTGGGGCTCCGCGGTGAAATCGCCTGCTTGCGCTGCGCGCGGCAGGCAATCTGGCTGCGCCGCAAAGGCCGCGCTGCGGCCTTTGTCACCGCGGTTGGCAATGAGGATCTTCTTGAACATGCTGGGGCCCCCTTACAGCGGAATGTTCCCGTGCTTGCGCCACGGGTTGTCGAGCTTCTTGTCGCGCAGCATCGCCAGCGAGCGGCACAGGCGCTTGCGCGTCTCGTGGGGCTGGATCACGTCGTCGATGAAGCCGCGCGCGCCGGCGACGAAAGGATTCGCGAAGCGCGCCTTGTATTCGGCCTCGCGGCGGCTGAGCTTGTCCGGGTCGCCCTTGTCTTCGCGGAAGATGATCTCGACCGCCCCCTTGGCGCCCATCACGGCGATCTCGGCATTCGGCCAGGCGAAATTGACGTCGCCGCGCAAATGCTTGGAGCTCATCACGTCGTAGGCGCCGCCATACGCCTTGCGCGTGATCACGGTCACCTTGGGCACCGTGCATTCGGCATAGGCGTAAAGCAGCTTGGCGCCGTGCTTGATGATGCCGCCGTATTCCTGGCTCGTCCCGGGCATGAAGCCGGGCACGTCGACGAAGGTCACCACCGGAATGTTGAAGGCGTCGCAAAAGCGCACGAAGCGCGCCGCCTTGATGCTGCTCTTGATGTCCAGGCAGCCGGCCAGCACCTGCGGGTTGTTGGCGACGATGCCGACACTCTGGCCGTCGAGCCGGCCGAAGCCGATGACGATGTTCTTCGCCGATTCGGGCTGGAGCTCGAAGAAGTCACCGTCGTCGACCACCTTCAGGATCAGCTCCTTGATGTCGTAAGGCTTGTTCGGGTGGTCGGGCACCAGGGTGTCGAGCGAGAAGTCCAGGCGCTCGGCCGGGTCGCCGCTCGGGCGCACCGGAGGTTTCTCGCGGTTGTTGAGCGGCAGGTAGTTGAAGAAGCGCCTCAGCATCAGGATGGCCTCGACGTCGTTCTCGAAGGCGAGATCGGCGACTCCGCTCTTGGTCGTGTGTGTGGTCGCGCCGCCGAGCTCCTCGGCCGTGACTTCTTCGTGGGTGACGGTCTTCACGACCTCGGGGCCGGTGACGAACATGTACGAGCTGTCCTTCACCATGAAGATGAAGTCGGTCATCGCCGGCGAATACACCGCCCCGCCGGCGCAGGGGCCCATGATCAGGCTGATCTGCGGGATCACGCCGCTGGCCATCACGTTGCGCTGGAACACGTCGGCATAGCCGCCGAGCGAGGCCACGCCTTCCTGGATGCGCGCGCCGCCCGAATCGTTCAAGCCGATGACCGGCGCACCGACCTTCATGGCCTGGTCCATCACCTTGCAGATCTTCTCGGCATGGGCTTCGGACAGGGCGCCGCCGAAGACCGTGAAGTCCTGGCTGAAGACGAAGACGAGTCGGCCGTTGATCATGCCGTATCCGGTGACCACGCCGTCGCCGGGAATCTTGTTGTCGGCCATGCCGAAGTCGGCGCAGCGGTGTTCGACGAACATGTCCCATTCCTCGAAGCTGCCTTCGTCGAGCAGGAGCTCGAGGCGCTCGCGCGCCGTGAGCTTGCCCTTGGCGTGCTGCGCCTCGATGCGCCTCACGCCGCCGCCCTGGCGTGCCGCGGTGCGCTTCTTCTCGAGTTGTTCGTTGATGTCGTGCATGCTGGGACTCCAGTCTCTTTCTTTGTCAGTTCGTCAGTTCGTCAATTCAATAGGTCGAGCAATCGGCGCGCAGCCACGGAGGCGGCGATGCGCCCGGCGCGCAGTTCGTCGGTGTAAGTGGGCAGTGCCGCGCGCACTGCCGGGTGGTTGCGAAAGCGCTGGCGCAGCCCGGCCTCGATGCGCTCCCACATCCAGGCCTGTTCCTGTTCCAGGCGCCGCGCGGCGAGCTGGCCGCCGGCGCTTCGTGCCTCGCGAAACTCGTTCACCACGGCCCAGAACTCGGCCAGACCGCTGCCTTTCAAAGCGCTGAGCTGCATCACGCGCGCCGCCGCATGGCCATGGGGGCCGAAGAAGCGCAAGGCGCTGGTGATCTGGGCGCGGGCGCGGGTGGCGGCGTCGGGGTCGAGGTCGGCCTTGTTGACGACGACGAGGTCGGCGATCTCCATCACGCCCTTCTTGATCGCCTGCAGGTCGTCGCCGGCATTGGGCAGTTGCAGCAGCACGAACAGGTCGGTCATGCCGGCGACCGCGGTCTCGCTCTGGCCCACGCCCACGGTCTCGACGATGACGATGTCGTAGCCCGCGGCTTCGCAGACCAGCATCGCCTCGCGCGTCTTCTCGGCGACGCCGCCGAGCGTGCCGCTGGCCGGGCTCGGGCGGATGAAGGCGCGCGCGTCGACCGAGAGCCGCTCCATGCGCGTCTTGTCGCCGAGGATCGAGCCGCCGGACACGCTCGACGACGGGTCGACCGCGAGCACCGCGACCCGATGGCCTTGATCAACCAGGAACAAGCCCAGGGCCTCGATGAAGGTGCTCTTGCCCACGCCCGGCACCCCGCTGATGCCCAGGCGGAACGAGCGCCCGCTGTGCGGCAGCAAGGTGTCGAGCAATTCGTCGGCGCGTTCGCGATGGTCGGGCCGGGTCGATTCGAGCAGCGTGATCGTCTTCGCGATCGCGCGCCGCTGCAGCGTGCGCGAAGCGCCGAGCACGCCTTCGACGAGCCCGAGATCGGCAGGCGGCAGCGTCACGGCAGCAACGCGCGCGGGTCTTCGTCCGCGTCGATCAGGCTGCGCCCGGCGAGATCCTTGCGGCGAGCCGGCGCCGGCTCGGCCGTGGCCCAGTATTCGTCGATCGAGGTGATGAGACCGTCGTCGAGCAGGAACACCGAGCTGGCGAAGCAAAGCCTGGGCGGATGGTCGACGCGAACCACCGAAAGCACGCGCCCGTCGGCCAGGCGGGCGAGCTCGACGAGGTGGATCGCCCCGCCCTCGGGTTGGCGCCGGTTGACTTCGATGAACGCCTCGGCGCCGTTGAAGCGCTCGCCGCTGGTCCACCAGGTGGCCTGGACCTCGGGGTGCAGCAACGCGCGCGCCGCCGCCCAGTCGCGATCCTGCAAGGCCGTCCACAACGAGTGCACGGCGCGCAGCCCTGCGGTCTGCGGCATGCGCAGGTAGTCGATGTCCCAGGCGCCTTCGCCGGTCTTGACGAATCCGTGGCGCAGGTAGAAGCGGTTGGCGTCGCTGCCGCGCAAGGCGCAGAGTTCGATCGGCAGCAGATCGCGGTCGGCCTGCTCGCAGACTTCGCTGAGCACGGCGTGGCCGATGCCGCGGCCCTGGTAGGGCGGGTCGATGTAGAGGTGGTCCAGCCGCAAGGCATGGCGCAGCCGCGCCAGCACGAAGAAGCCCACGCGCTGGCCATCGACGACGATGTGGCGGGTTCGTGCCGGCGAAAAGCCTTCGGCCAGGCGCTCGCGCGCGTGCGGTTCGTCATAGCGGCCCAGGCGTTCGAGACTGGGCCGCATCGCGCGCAGGCGCAATGCCAGCAGGGCCTCGAAATCGTCGGCGACCGCGCCTTGCAGCGCATGGGCCGGCGTGGGCGGTCTCTGGCTCAAGCGATCGCCTTCTTGATCTGCTCGAGCACGTCCTTGGCGCTCGCGGGAATCGGCGTTCCCGGGCCGTAGATGCCCTTGACGCCGGCGTCGAAGAGGAACTCGTAATCCTGCTGCGGAATCACGCCGCCGACGAAGACGATGATGTCGTCGGCGCCCTGCTTCTTCAGCTCCGCAATGATGGCCGGCACCAGGGTCTTGTGGCCGGCGGCGAGGGTGCTCACTCCCACGGCGTGAACGTCGTTCTCGATCGCCTGGCGCGCGCACTCTTCGGGGGTCTGGAACAGCGGGCCGATGTCGACGTCGAAGCCCAGGTCGGCAAACGCCGTCGCCACGACCTTGGCGCCGCGGTCGTGGCCGTCCTGGCCGAGCTTGGCGATCATGACGCGCGGACGCCGGCCCTGGGCGTTGCCGAACTCTGCGATCTCGGCCTTCAGGCGGTCCCAGCCTTCGGCGCTGTCGTAGGCGGCTGCATACACACCGGTCACCTTCTGGATGTCGGCGCGGTGGCGCCCGAAGACCTTTTCCAAGGCGTCGCTGACCTCGCCGACGGTGGCGCGGGCGCGCACCGCTTCGATGGCCAGCGCCAGCAGGTTGCCCTGGCCGCTGTGCGCGCATTCGGTCAGCGCGGACAGCGCCGCCTCGACCCGCGCCTTGTCGCGCCCGGCGCGGAGGGTCGCCAGGCGTGCGATCTGGCCTTCGCGGACCTTGACGTTGTCGACCTCGAGGATGTCGATCGCGTCCTGCTTCGCGAGCTTGTACTTGTTGACACCGACGATCACGTCACGGCCGGAATCGACCCGCGCCTGCTTCTCGGCCGCGCTGGCCTCGATCTTCAGCTTGGCCCAGCCCGAGCCGACGGCGCGCGTCATGCCGCCCAGGGCCTCGACCTCCTCGATGAGGGTCCAGGCCTTGTCGGCCATGTCCTGGGTGAGCTTCTCCATCATGTAGCTGCCGGCCCAGGGGTCGACGACGTTCGTGATGTGGGTCTCTTCCTGGATGATGAGCTGGGTGTTGCGGGCGATGCGCGAGCTGAACTCGGTCGGCAGCGCAATGGCTTCGTCGAAGCTGTTGGTGTGCAGGCTTTGGGTGCCGCCGAAGACCGCGGCCATGGCCTCGATCGTCGTGCGCACGACGTTGTTGTAGGGGTCCTGCTCGGTCAGGCTCCACCCGGAAGTCTGGCTGTGGGTGCGCAGCATCAGGCTCTTGGGCTTCTTCGCGCCAACGCGCTTCATGATGCGCGCCCAGAGCAGCCGCGCCGCGCGCATCTTCGCGATCTCGAGATAGAAGTTCATCCCGACCGCCCAGAAGAACGAGAGCCGGCCCGCGAACTCGTCGACGTCCAGGCCCTTGGCGATGGCCGTCTTCACGTATTCCTGGCCGTCGGCGAGCGTGAAGGCAAGTTCCAGCGCCTGGTTCGCCCCCGCCTCCTGCATGTGGTAGCCGGAGATGCTGATCGAGTTGAACTTGGGCATCTTCTGCGCCGTGTACTCGATGATGTCGGCGACGATGCGCATCGAGGGCTCGGGCGGATAGATGTAGGT
>JAGWTS010000301.1 GCA_028868875.1 Burkholderiales bacterium
CAACAAGGACCCCGAGGCGCCGATCTTCTCGGTCGCCGACTACGGCCTCGAGGCCGACCTGTTCGTCGCGGTGCCCGAACTGGTCGCCAGCCTCTGATCCAACGACCCCCCTGAAGGGCGCCTCGAGGGCGCCCTTGTTTCATCCGGAGACCCTCCATGAGCTATCGAGCCCCGATCAAGGACATGTTGTTCGTGATGAAGGAACTGGCCGGCATCGACGCCGTGGCCGAGCTGCCTGGCCACGAGGAAGCGGGCTACGACACCGCCGCCGCCGTGCTCGAGGAATGCGCCAAGTTGTCGGAGGGCGTGATCGCGCCGCTCAACGAGGCCGGCGACAAGAATCCGTCGTCGTTCCGCGACGGCGTGGTGACGACCACGCCCGGTTTCAAGGACGCGTTCCGCCAGTTTGCCGCGGGCGGCTGGCAGGGCCTGCAGCATCCGCTGGATTTCGGGGGCCAGGGCCTGCCCAAGCTCATCGGCGCGGCCTGCGTCGAGATGCTGAACAGCGCCAACCTCAGCTTCTCGCTCTGTCCGCTGCTGACCGATGGCGCGATCGAGGCCTTGCTCACGGCCGGCTCCGACGAGCAGAAGCAGGCCTACATCCCGCAGATGATCGCCGGCGCCTGGACCGGCACGATGAACCTGACCGAGCCCCAGGCGGGCAGCGATCTCTCGCTGGTGCGCAGCCGGGCCGAGCCCCAGCCCGACGGCAGCTACAAGATCTTCGGCACCAAGATCTTCATCACCTATGGCGAACACGACATGGCCGAGAACATCGTCCATCTCGTCCTTGCCCGCGTCACCGGCGCGCCCGAGGGCGTGAAGGGCATCTCGCTGTTCGTCTGCCCGAAGTTTCTGCCCGACGGCACGCGCAACGATGTCCATTGCGTGAGCATCGAGCACAAGCTCGGCATCAAGGCGAGCCCGACCGCGGTGCTGCAGTACGGTGACCATGGCGGCGCCATCGGCCACCTGATCGGCCAGGAGAATCGCGGCCTCGAATACATGTTCATCATGATGAACGCGGCGCGTTTCGCGGTCGGCCAGCAAGGCATCGCGATCGCCGAGCGGGCGTATCAGCGAGCGGTGGCCTATGCCCGAGACCGGGTGCAGGGTCGACCCGTCGACGGCTCGCTCCCCGACGCCGGCCCCATCATTCACCACCCCGACGTGCGCCGCATGCTGATGACGATGCGCGCCTACACCGAGGCCTGCCGGGCGATGGCGCTGGTGGGCGCGGCCGCCTACGACGCCGCCCATGCCCATCCCGATGCCGAGGTGCGGCGCCAGAACCAGGCCTTCTACGAATTCATGGTGCCGCTGGTCAAGGGCCTGTCGACCGAGATGAGCCTCGAGGTCGCGAGCCTGGGCGTGCAGGTCCACGGCGGCATGGGCTTCATCGAGGAGACGGGCGCAGCGCAGTACCTGCGCGACGCCAAGATCCTGACGATCTACGAAGGCACGACCGCGATCCAGGCCAACGATCTCGTCGGCCGCAAGACGGCGCGCGACGGCGGCGCGGTGGCGCGCGCGGTGGCGGCGCAGATCGAGGCCACCGAGAAGCAACTCGGCGAGCGCCCGAGCGCGACCGGGCGCGCGGTCGCCAAGCGGCTCGAGGCTGGCCGCCGCGCCTTCCTCGACGCCGTGGACTTCGTCGCCGGCCAGATCCGGTCGAATCCGAATGCGGTCTTTGCCGGCAGCGTGCCTTACCTGATGCTCGCCGGCACCGTAGTCGCCGGTTGGCAGATGGCGCGCGCGCTCATCGTCGCCGAAGACCGCCTTGCCTCGGGCGAGGATCCGGCCTTCATGCAGGCCAAGATCACGACCGCGCGCTTCTACGCCGACCACATCCTCGTCAAGGCTCCGGCGCTGCGCGACAGCATCGTCGACGGGGCGGACGCCGTCACCGCCCTGGCACTGGAGTCCTTCTGAATGGCGCTGCCTCCGATTCTGCAAAAGCTTGCGCTGCCGGTCATCGGCTCGCCGCTGTTCATCGTCAGCAACCCGAAACTCGTGATCGAGCAGTGCAAGGCCGGCGTCGTCGGCTCGATGCCGGCGCTCAATGCGCGGCCGGCGGAGCAACTCGACGAATGGCTGGCCGAGATCAGCGAGACGCTCGCGGCCTGGGACCGGGATCACCCGGAAAGCCCCTCGGCACCCTACGCGATCAACCAGATCGTGCACAAGAGCAACGACCGCCTCGACCACGACATGGCGGTCTGTGCGCGCTACAAGGTGCCGGTGGTGATCACCTCGCTCGGGGCACGCACCGACGTCAATGACGCGGTCCACGGCTGGGGCGGCATCGTGCTCCACGACATCATCAACAACGCCTTCGCCAAGAAGGCGGTCGAGAAGGGCGCCGATGGGCTGATTGCGGTCGCTGCCGGGGCCGGCGGCCACGCCGGGGTGAAGAGCCCGTTCGCACTGATTCAGGAAATCCGCGCCTGGTTCGACGGGCCGATCGCCTTGTCCGGCGCCATCGCCAATGGCGGTGCGGTGCTCGCCGCGCAGGCCATGGGCGCCGACCTCGCCTACATCGGCTCGGCCTTCATCGCGACCGAGGAAGCGCGTGCCAGCGACGCGTACAAGCAGTGCATCGTCGACAGCACGAGCGACGACATCGTCTACTCGAGCCTGTTCACCGGGGTGCACGGCAATTACCTGAAGCCGTCGATCCGCGCCGCCGGGCTCGACCCCGACCACCTCCCCGAAAGCGACCCGAGCAAGATGAACTTCGGGGGCGACGCCAAGAAGGCCTGGAAGGACATCTGGGGCTGCGGACAGGGCATCGGTGCGGTCCGCGCCGTCGTGCCGGCGGGCGAACTCGTGGCTCGCTTGAAGCGCGAATACGAGGCGGCACGCGCACGGTTGTGCTGAGCGCGCACGCCGGGTGCTTTGCCAGGCCGACGGCGGCGCGCCGGGCCTAGCGCATTGCGCTGGGAACGTGATCGCAGTCGCAGCCCTGGGCTGCGCCTATCCAGCGCAACACGAAGCGGCGTCCGATGCGCGAAGCGCGCTGCACCAGCCCGCAGACATAGCGCCGCTGCGCATCGTCCCAGACCAGGGCGCTGCATTGCCCCTGCATCCGGCGCGAGGCCAGCATCCCGAGCGGGCAGGGCTCGGCCGCACAGCAGACCCCGCAACCGTTGCAGGCGGCGCCGGGCGCGGGCTTGGGCGGAGCGTCGAGTTGAAGGTGGATTAGGCGTTCGGCCATGGCGGGGCCAGTTTCGGTGAATTTCGCGTGGCTTTGTCAGCAAATCAGCAGGTTGGCGATGGTTCAATTCGCCCGGTGGTCGATGACGTTGGTGCTAAAGTCCACCAGAGTAAAAAACGGTCCTTCCCGTCCCCTTGCTGGTTGTTGCCAGGCAGCAAGGCGGGTCGCTAGTCCGCCAACCGGTTGAGCCGGGGCCGCGGAAGGTTGATCAACCCATCGAAGCCTTGGAAACCAGGGCGAAAGGTGAGCGAAAGATGATGCAGCAATACAGGTCGAACTCGTACCTGTTCGGGGGCAATGCCCCCTACGTCGAGGAGTTGTACGAGGCCTATCTCGACAACCCCGGCAGCGTGCCCGACAACTGGCGCACGTATTTCGACAACCTCCAGCATGTGCCCGCCGCCGACGGCAGCGAGACCCGCGACGTCGCCCATGCCCCGGTCGTCGAATCCTTCGCCCAGCGCGCCAAGGCCAACGCCTTCGCCCTGAAGGCGAGCGAAGCCGACCTCGCCGTCGCGCGCAAGCAGGTCCATGTCCAGAGCCTGATCGCTGCCTATCGCTTTCTCGGTTCGCGCTGGGCCGACCTCGACCCCTTGAAGCGCACCGAGCGGCCGCGGATCCCCGAACTCGAACCGGCGTTCTACGATCTGTCCGAATCGGACATGGACATCACCTTCTCGGCCGCGAACACTTATTTCAGCAAGGCCGAGCACCTCTCGCTGCGCGAGATCATCCAGGCCTGCCGCGAGACGTATTGCGGCAGCGTCGGCGCCGAGTTCATGCACTGCACCGACCCGGCCGAGAAGCGTTGGTGGCAGGAGCGGCTCGAATCGATCCGCAGCAAGCCCACCTTCAGCGCCGCCGAGAAGACGCACATCCTCGACCGCCTGACCGCGTCCGAAGGCCTCGAGCGCTATCTGCATACCAAGTACGTCGGCCAGAAGCGTTTCTCGCTCGAAGGCGGCGAAAGCTTCATCGCGTCGCTGGACGAGCTCGTGCAGCGCGCCGGCGGCATCGGCGTGCAGGAGATCGTCATCGGCATGGCGCACCGCGGGCGCCTGAACGTGCTCGTCAACATCCTGGGCAAGATGCCCAAGGACTTGTTCGCCGAGTTCGACCACACCGCGCCCGAAGCGCTGCCCGCCGGCGACGTGAAGTACCACCAGGGCTTCTCCAGCGACGTGACGACGGGCGGCGGCCCGGTCCATCTGAGCCTGGCCTTCAACCCTTCGCACCTCGAGATCGTGAACCCGGTCGTCGAGGGGTCGGTCAAGGCGCGCATGGACCGCCGCGGCGACAAGATCGGCGCCCAGGTGCTGCCGGTGCTGGTGCACGGCGACGCCGCGTTCGCGGGCCAGGGCGTGGTCATGGAAACGCTGGCGCTGGCGCAGACGCGCGGCTACTTCACCGGCGGGACCGTGCACCTGGTGATCAACAACCAGATCGGCTTCACGACGAGCGACCCGCGCGACACGCGCTCGACGCTGTACTGCACCGACGTCGTCAAGATGGTCGAGGCGCCGGTGCTGCACGTCAACGGCGACGACCCCGAAGCCGTGGTGCTGTGCACCCAGCTCGCGATGGATTACCGCCAGCAGTTCAACAAGGACGTGGTCGTCGACATCATCTGCTTCCGCAAGCTCGGCCACAACGAACAGGACACGCCGAGCCTGACGCAGCCGCTGATGTACAAGAAGATCGGCCAGCACCCGGGCACGCGCCGCCTCTACGGCGACAAGCTGGTGGCGCAAGGCGTGCTGCCGGCCGACGGCCCGGACCAGATGGTCAAGGAATTCCGCGCCGCGATGGACGCCGGCAAGCACACGGTCGACCCGGTGCTGACCAACTTCAAGAGCAAGTACGCGGTCGACTGGGCACCTTTCCTGGGCCGCAAGTGGACCGATGCCGCCGACACCGCCTTGCCGCTGGCCGAGGTCAAGCGTCTGGCCGAGCGCCTCACGACGATTCCCGGCAACTTCAAGGTGCACCCGCTGGTCGAGAAGGTGGTGGCCGACCGCGCGGCGATGGGCCGCGGCGAGATCAACGTCGACTGGGGCATGGGCGAGACCCTGGCCTACGCCTCGCTCGTCGCCAGCGGCTACGCGGTGCGGCTGTCGGGCGAGGACTGCGGGCGCGGCACCTTCACTCACCGCCACGCCGTGCTGCATGACCAGAACCGCGAGAAGTGGGACATCGGCACCTACGTGCCGCTGCAAAACGTCGCCGACGGCCAGGCGCCTTTCGTCGTCATCGATTCGCTGCTCTCGGAAGAAGCGGTGCTCGGCTTCGAATACGGCTATGCCAGCGCCGAGCCGAACACGCTGACGATCTGGGAAGCCCAGTTCGGCGACTTCGCCAACGGCGCCCAGGTGGTGATCGACCAGTTCATCGCCGCCGGCGAGGTCAAGTGGGGCCGCGCCAACGGCCTCACGCTGATGCTGCCGCACGGCTACGAAGGCCAAGGCCCCGAGCACAGCTCGGCGCGCGTCGAGCGCTTCATGCAGCTGGCCGCCGACAACAACATGCAAATCGTCCAGCCGACCTCGGCGAGCCAGATCTTCCACCTGCTGCGGCGCCAGATGGTGCGCCAGTTCAGGAAGCCGCTGATCATCTTCACGCCCAAGTCGCTGTTGCGCGCCAAGGACGCGACCTCGCCGCTGTCGGAGTTCACGAAGGGCGAGTTCCATACCGTGATCGGCCCGACGCGTCCCGAAATCGACGCCGAGAAGGTCAAGCGCGTGGTCGCCTGCTCGGGCAAGGTGGCTTACGACCTGCTGCGCAAGCGCGAAGAGAAGAAGGCCTGGGACGTTGCGATCCTGCGCGTGGAGCAGCTCTACCCGTTCCCGCACAAGGCATTCGCGACCGAAATGAAGCGCTTCCCGAACGCAACCGAGGTCATCTGGTGCCAGGACGAGCCGCAGAATCAGGGTGCCTGGTTCTTCGTCCAGCACTACATCCACGAGAACATGCTCGAAGGGCAGAAGCTGGCTTATGCCGGGCGTCCGGCGTCGGCTTCGCCCGCGGTGGGCTACAGCCACCTGCACGTCGAGCAGCAGAAGGCCTTGCTCGACCAGGCCTTCGGCAAGCTCAAGGGCTTCGTGATCTCCAAATAGTGCAATCCCGGACGCCTTGGGCGGCCGGGATTGCTTGCGCCTGCTCGATCGGACGCCTTGCGGCGCCGGTCAGCTTGGGCGGCTGAACGACAAAATCAACACTGGACAGAGAACATGGCAATCGTTGAAGTAAAGGTTCCGCAGCTGTCGGAATCGGTGGCCGAGGCCACCTTGCTGCAATGGAAGAAGAAGCCCGGCGAAGCCGTGGCGATGGACGAAATCATCATCGAGATCGAGACCGACAAGGTCGTGCTCGAAGTGCCGGCGCCGGCTGCCGGCGTGATCGCCGAACTCGTCGAGCCCAACGGTGCCACCGTGGCGAGCGACCAGCTCATCGCGCGCATCGATACCGAAGCGACGGCAGGTGCCGCCGCGCCCGCGGCCGCCCCCGCCGCAGCGCCCGCGGCACCCGCCTTGGCAACGGCCTCGACGAGCAAGGCCGGGGTCGCGATGCCGGCCGCGGCCAAGCTGATGGCCGACAACCGTCTCGCCGCCGGCTCGGTCGCCGGCACCGGCAAGGATGGCCGCGTGACCAAGGGCGACGTGCTCGGCGCCGTGGCCGCGCCGAAGCCGGCTGCCGTTGCCGCGCCCGCAGCGGCGCCGATCGTCGCGGCCCCGGCGCGCGCCGCCTTGCCCGTGGTGGCGGCACCGGTGTCGCAGAACCTCGGTGAGCGCCCCGAGCAGCGCGTGCCGATGTCGCGCCTGCGCGCCCGCGTCGCCGAGCGGCTGCTGCAGTCCCAGGCCACCAACGCGATCCTCACGACCTTCAACGAGGTCAACATGGCCCCGGTGATGGAGATGCGCAAGCGCTTCCAGGAGCGCTTCGAGAAGGAGCACGGCGTCAAGATCGGTTTCATGTCCTTCTTCGTCAAGGCGGCGGTCGCGGCGCTGAAGAAGTACCCGGTGATCAACGCCTCGGTCGACGCCAACGACATCGTCTACCACGGCTATTTCGACATCGGCATCGCGGTCGGTTCGCCGCGCGGCCTCGTCGTGCCGATCCTGCGCGACGCCGACCAAATGTCGTTTGCCGACATCGAGAAGAAGATCGCCGAATACGGCACGAAGGCGCGCGAAGGCAAGCTCTCGATCGACGAGCTGACCGGCGGCACCTTCTCGATCAGCAACGGCGGCACCTTCGGCTCGATGCTGTCGACGCCGATCATCAACCCGCCGCA
>JAGWTS010000302.1 GCA_028868875.1 Burkholderiales bacterium
GGGTGATGGCGTCGACGCCCGAGCCGGCGGCGTTGGGCAGCACGAAGCGCACGGGCCGGTCGACCTGGGCCTGCGCCGGCAGGGCGGCGGCAGCGGCAGCCGCAGCGGTGAGGGCGATGAGCAGCTCGCGCCGCTTCAGGGTTTCGGGTGTCATGCTTTGTCTCCTGGTGGGTGGGTGATCTCGGCGCCGACGACGCCTTGCTGGCGGAAAGACTCGATCTCCTGCGCGCCGTAGCCCAGGCCTTCGAGCAATTCGGCGGCATGCGCGCCCAGGCGCGGCGGCTGCAGGCGCACGCCCAGGCGGCCGCCGTCCATGGTGATCGGGAACAGCGTCGTCTTGACCTTCTGGCCGGCCTTGTCGCCGTCGGGCAGTTCGACGTCGGCCAGGCCGCCGGTGGCGAGCAGGTGCGGGTCGTCGAACAGGTCCTCGGGCCGGCGGATGGGTGCGAAGGGCAGGCCGGCGCGTTCGAAGACCTGCGCCAGTTCGGCCGCGTCGCGGCCGGCCAGGCGCTCGGACAAGGTCGCCAGCAGCCGCGGTCGCACGCGCACCCGGTCGTTGTTGGTGGCAAGCGTGGGGTCGGCCTTCAGGTCCTCGAAACCCAGCACGTCGCAGAACACCCGCCATTGCGAGTCGCTGACCGCGGCGAGAAAGATCTGCTCGCCGTCCTTGACGGTGAAGACGTCGTAGACCGCCCAGGGGTTGTCGCGCGCCGGCATCGGCTTGGGGTGGCTGCCCGTGAGCGCGTACTGCAGCATGTGCTGGCCCATCAGGAACACGTTGTTCTCGTACAGCGCCGACTGCACCTCCATGCCCTTGCCGGTGATGCCGCGCTGGATCAGCGCCCCGAGCGCGCCGATGGCGCCGAAGAGCCCGCCCATGATGTCGTTGACGCTGGTGCCGGCGCGCAGCGGGTCGCCCGGGCGCCCGGTCATGTAGGCCAGGCCGCCCATCATCTGCACCACCTCGTCCAGCGCGGTGCGGTGCTCGTAGGGCCCCGGCAGGAAGCCCTTGTGGCTGACGTAGATCAGGCGGTCGTTGGCGGCCGAGAGGCTGGCGTAATCGAGCCCGAACTTCTTCAAGGCGCCGGGCTTGAAGTTCTCGATCACGACGTCGGCCGAGGCCGCGAGCCGGCGCGCGAGCGCCGCGCCCGAGGCCTGCTTCAGGTCGATGCCGATGCTCTTCTTGTTGCGGTTGAACATCGGGAAGAAGCCGGCGCCGGCGCCGAGCAGGCGGCGCGTGCCCTCGCCTTCGACCGGCTCGACCTTGATCACCTCGGCGCCCATGTCGGCGAGCACCATGCCGCAGGTCGGGCCCATCACCATGTGGGTGAACTCGACGGCGCGCAGGCCGCGCAGCGGTTGCGGGGTGTTGCTGTTCATGCCGTGGCTCCCGCCAGCGTGCGCGGCAGGCCGGCGCGCCAGATCGATCCGTGCAGCGGCTCGCCTTCCAGCCAGGAGCCGAGACGAACGCGCAAAGCCATCAAGGCCTTGAAGTCCAGCCCGGTCGGCACGCCCATGCTGGCGAAGAGATAAGCCAGGTCTTCGGTCGCGACGTTGCCGCTCGCCCCCGGCGCATGCGGGCAGCCGCCGATGCCGCCGACGCAGCCGTCGAAGCGGCTGATGCCGGCCTGCCAGGCGGCGTAAGTGTTGGCCAGCCCCAGGCCGCGCGTGTCGTGGAAATGCCCGCAGGCCAGGCGATCGCCCGCCACCGCCAGGCAGCGCTCGAACAGGCGCGCGACCTGCAGCGGATCGGCATAGCCCACCGTGTCGGCCAGGCCGACGCGCTCGGCGCCGGCGTCGAGCACGGCGGCGACCAGGCGCACCACCTCGTCTTCGCTCACCGCCCCCTGGATCGTGCAGCCGAAGGCGGTGCTGATGCCGACCTCGATGCCGCAGCGCGATCCGGCGGCGTCGCGCAGGGCGCGGATGCGGCCGACCTCGGCCACCGCGTCGTCGGGCGTCTTGCGCAGGTTGGCCAGGCTGTGCGCATGGCTGGCGGACAACGGCAGCAGCATCCAGGCGGCGCCGGCATCGATCGCCGCCTGCGCCCCACGCACGTTGGGCACCAGCACCGAGCACACCAGTCCGGGCAGTTCGCGCGCCGTGGCGACGATCTCGGCCGTATCGGCCAGTTGCGGCAAGAGCCGCGCCGGCACGAAAGAGCCGACCTCGACCTCGCGCAGGCCGGCGTCAAACAAGGCGCGCAGCCACTGTCGCTTGACTTCGGTGGGCACGGTGCGCGCAAGGCTCTGGAGGCCGTCGCGCAGGCTGGTGTCGCGCAGGATCACGGGGGTGTCGGTGTTCATGCGGCAGCACTTTAAGCAGTGACGGGTGATTGCACGAATGGTCATTTTTCAACGGTTGCGTTCCAATCGGGAACGGACACCGCCATGACCCGACCCCTCGACCCCATCTCGCTGCAGCATTTCATCTCGGTCTGCGAGGAGCGCAGCATCGCCCGCGCGGCCGCGCGCGAGTCGCTCGTGCCTTCGGCGCTGAGCAAGCGCATGGCCGCGCTCGAATCCGAGCTGGGGCTGCCGCTGCTGGTGCGGCGGCGCAACGGGATCGAGCCCACGCCCGCCGGCCAGGCCCTGCTGGCGCGCGCGCGCGAGGTGCTGGGTGCGCTCGACCAGCTGCGGGTCGAGCTCGACGCCTTTGCCCAGGGCGCGCAAGGCAACGTGCGCGTGCTCGCCAGTCCATCGGTGCTGGCCGAAGACCTGCCCGACGACATCGCCGTCTTCCTCGAACTGCACCCCGCCGTGCGCGTCAGCCTGGACGAGCGCTACAGCCGGGAGATCGTCCAAGGCGTGCGCGAAGGCATCGCCGACCTGGGCGTGCTCTGGGACCTGGCCGACCTGAGCGGTCTGCAGGCCGTACCCTACCGGCGCGATCGACTGTGCGTGGCGATGGCGGCCACGCATCCGCTGGCGCGGCGCGAATCGCTCACGCTGGCGCAGACGCTGGCCCACCCCTCGATCAACGTCAGCCCGGGCGGGCAGATGGACCAGCTCGTGCGCCGCCATGCGGCGCTGCTGGGCGTGCTGCCGACGCACCGCATGCAGGTGGGCACTTTCGAGGCCGCCTGCCGCCTCGTTGCCGCCGGGCTCGGCCTGGCCATCCTGCCGCGCGAAGCGGCCGCGCCTTACACCGGCGCCGGCCGGCTCGCGCTGGTGCCGCTGGACGAGCCCTGGGCCGAGCGGCGCTTCGTCATCGTCGCGCGACCTGCGCCGCTGTCTTCGAGCCTGGCGCGGCTGCTCGCCGACCATTTGTGCGCCGCCGCGTCCCCTCGTCGACCCCCCGCAGGCGAGCCCGCATCGAAGCGGGGTCAAAGTGGCGGGCGAACTTCCAATCCCTGACCAGGCCTGCCCTCCCTTGTTGTCTGCCCGCCGCGAGCTTCGCAGCAGGCCTCGAGCCGCCACGCATGCCAGGAAACCACGGCCGGGACGGCTGCCTGTCGAGGCAGCCGTCGCGCGGCCGTCAACGCCGGTAGGCGACCAGCGGAGCGATGGCAGGCGTGCGATCCGGAAAGGTCGGAGCTGCCGCTGCCGGTGCCGGTGCCGAAGTCGAAGTGGCCGCTCGCGGTGACGGTGCCGTCGCTGTAGGTGAAGGCACCGCGCTCGACGAAGACTTGGTTGTAGCTGAGCGGCGCCGCGAGTGCAGGCAGGTAAAGGCGGGCTTGCCCTGCTCGTCAGGCAGAACCAGGGCTTCGGCGAAGCGCTCGGCAGCGCCGCCGTCGACATAGGGCCGGATTGCCGCGGCGATGGCTTTGGTGAAGGCGGCCCGGAGCCCAGGCAACCCACTCGCAACAGCGAGTCGGCTCGGGGTCGATGACCTATTCAGCCGCATCGCTTCCTGAGCGGTTCGTCGCACCTTGTCACCGCGCAGCAGCAAGGCCTCGGCGGCCGCGTTCGCGAACTGCACGAAACCCTCTCCGTCGAGCAGGACCACGCCGGCCGCGAGGCGGTTCAGCGCCGCCCGGCTCGCGGCAACCTGGCGGGCCTCGTCCCGCAGGTGGAACATCGCGCCCAGCGTGGCGGGCCAACATGCGGGCGCGAGCGCGCTGTCATAGACGCGGTGCAGCAGATCGTCGCAACGGGCAAGGGCAATGGGCATTGCGGCGCTTCGCATCGAGCGGCCGCAGCGTACGGCACGCCCCCTTGCCAGTTGCGGGCGTTGCGCCGGAGCGCGCGCAATGCGTCGGCGGCGGAGGCCTCCGCCTCGAAGGCCGGACCGCCCGCCGACCGGGGCGGCTACTTCGCGGTCGGCATCGCGAACTCGGCGCCCTTGCCGGTGCTTTCGGGCCAGCGCTGCATGATCGACTTCTGCCGGGTGTAGAAGCGCACGCCCTCTTCGCCGTAGGCATGGGTGTCGCCGAAGAGGCTGCGCTTCCAGCCGCCAAAGCCGTGCCAGGCCATCGGCACCGGGATCGGCACGTTGATGCCGACCATGCCGACCTGGATGCGGCGCGCGAATTCGCGCGCGATGTGGCCGTCGCGCGTGTAGCAGGCCACGCCGTTGCCGAACTCGTGGTCGTTGACGAGTTGCACCGCCTCGGCGAAGTCCTTGGCGCGCACGCAGGCCAGCACCGGGCCGAAGATCTCTTCCTTGTAGATCCGCATCGACGGCGTCACGTGGTCGAAGAGCGTGCCGCCGGTGAAGAAGCCTTCGCCGTGGCCCGGCACCCTCAGGCCGCGGCCGTCGACGACGAGTTGCGCCCCTTCCTCGACGCCCAGGGCGATGTAGCCCTCGATGCGCTCGAGCGCCTGCCGGGTGACGACCGGCCCCATCTCGGCGTCGGCTTCCATGCCGTTCTTGACCTTCAGCGCGCGCGCGCGCTCGGCCAGCAGCGGCACGATCCTGTCGCCGACGTCGCCCACCAGCACGGCGACGCTGATCGCCATGCAGCGCTCGCCGGCCGAGCCGTAGCCGGCGCCGATCAAGGCGTCGACCGCCTGCTCGAGGTCGGCGTCGGGCATCACCACCATGTGGTTCTTGGCGCCGCCCAGGGCCTGCACGCGCTTGCCGAAATGGGCGCCGCGCTCGTGGATGGAGTGCGCGATCGGGGTCGAGCCGACGAAGCTGACGGCGCGCACGTGCGGGTGCTCGAGCAAGGCGTCGACCGCGATCTTGTCGCCCTGGATGACGTTGAAGACGCCCGCGGGCAGCCCCGCTTCCTCGAACAGCCGGGCCATGAACAGCGAAGCCGAGGGGTCGCGTTCGCTGGGCTTGAGGACGAAGGTGTTGCCCGCGGCGATGGCCACCGGGAACATCCAGCAAGGCACCATGCAGGGGAAGTTGAAGGGCGTGATGCCGGCGACGACGCCCAGCGGCTGGCGCAGCGTCCAGTTGTCGATGCCGGTGCTGACCTGGTCGGTGAAGTCGCCCTTGAGCAGTTGCGGAATGCCGCAGGCGAATTCGATGATGTCGATGCCGCGCGAGACCTCGCCCTGGGCGTCGCTGAACACCTTGCCGTGCTCGGCCGTGATCATCGCGGCCAGCGCGTCGCGGTGCTCGTTCATCAGCTGCAGGAACTTGTTGAGCACGCGCGCACGGCGGATCGGCGGCGTGTCGGCCCAGGCGGGAAAGGCCGCCTGCGCAGCGGCGACGGCGGCGCCGACCTCGGCCGCGTCGGCCAGCGCCACCTGGCGCGCCACGGCGCCGGTCGCGGGGTTGTAGACGCCCTGGCGGCGCCCGCTCTTGCTCGCGACCGGGCGGCCGCCGATGTAATGGCCGATTTCGCCGGATGCGGTATAGGACTCGACGACGCTCATGCAGGGCTCCTGACGGGGGGTGTGGGACGGTCGACGGCAAGTCTAGGCCGCGCGCGGGCCGCTTCCAAGCCACGAGGGCTGGATTCACTGTTCACGGCATTTGACAATCGGGCGATGAAAGCCAAGAAGATCGAATCGCTGTGGTCGCATGTGCACTGGCTCGGCGTGCTCGCCTCGATGGGCAGCTACACCGCGGCGGCGCAGCGCCTGGGGGTGAGCAAGGCGGCGGTGAGCCACCGCATCGCCGAACTCGAAGCGGCCGCCTGCGTGCAGCTGGTGCAACGAACGACGCGCAGCGTGCGCCTGAGCGAAGCCGGCCAGCAACTCGTCGACGCGACCCGCGCTTCCTTCGCCGAGATCGAACGCAGCTTCGCCGGCATCCGCGACCTGGCCCAGGCGCCGCAGGGGCTGCTGCGGGTGACGGCGCCGGTGGCGCTCGGGCGCCAGCAGATCGTGCCGCTGCTGCCGGCCTTTCTGCGCCAGTTCCCGGGCATCCGCATCGAACTCGAAGTTTCGGACCGGCTCGCCTCGCTGGCTCAGGAAGGATTCGACCTGGCGATCCGCCATGTGAGCTCGGTGCCCGACACCCATGTCGCCTGGAAGCTCTGCGAAACGCGCACCGTGCTCGTGGCGGTGCGCAGCTATCTGCGCCGGCGCGGCTTGCCGGCCGCGCCCGCAGACCTCGCGGGCCACAACTGCCTGCACTACCTGCGCAGCGGCGACACGCCGGTGTGGAGCTTCGAGCCGGCCCGCGGCAAGGGCGCGCGCCTGAGCATCGCGGTGCAAGGCAGCTTCGCCGCCAACAACAGCGAGCTGCTGCGCGAGGCGGCCCTGGGCGGGGTCGGCATCGCCCTGCTGCCCGACTTCAGTGCGAAGAAGGAGATCGAGGCCGGCCGCTTCGTCCCCATCCTGCCCGGCTGGCGTTCGGTCGGGGCCTTCGGCGAGCATCTGTACGCGATCCGGCCCTACAGCGCCCATGTTCCGCGCGCGGTGAGCGCCCTCGTCTCGTACCTGCGCGGCGCGATGCAGGGGGGATTCGGCAGCGCAGGCGATCTTCCGGCGGCAGGGCAGGACTAGGACGGCCCCAAGACAGCCCGTGCTGCCGAGTGAGACATGGGTGCGGCGTTGAGGCCATGCGCACGAGGCGGTTCGCGTCGGAGGGTTGCATCAGCCCCCGACCCTCGATGAGGAGCTGCGGGTCCTGCTCCATCTGGCGCAAACAGTGCAGCGATGAAGCCTGCTGCTCCGGCTCGCCTTTCTCGGTGAGGGTCCTGCGCGGGCAGATCCCTGGCGCGAGCCGTCGTCTCGCTCTGCTAACCTTCGCCTCGTGAGATTCGCTCGTTTCGTGCTTCTGGGCTTGCTTGCAGTCATGCTTCCGCTGCGGGGCGTGATGGCTTCCGCCCTGCTCTGCCCGCCCACGGCAGGCGCGGCGCAGCATGCGCACGCGAGCCACGCATCCGACGGCGGCCTGCACGACTCCCTGGGCGACTCCGCGCCTCATCACGCGCAGGGCGATTCGGGCGCCGGCGCCCACCATCACGACGGCGCCTCGGGCCCGGATACCTGCAAGCTCTGCTCGGTCTGCTGCTCGGCGCCCCCGCTGCCCAGCGCCGTGCTGTCGGTGCCGCCGCCGCACGCCCTCGCGGCGGCCGGCTTTCCCGCCGTCGGCGCTTGTGCGTCGAGTTTTCTCTCGGACGGCCAGGACCGTCCCCCCCGAAGCATCTG
>JAGWTS010000303.1 GCA_028868875.1 Burkholderiales bacterium
ACGCAGGCCGACCAGGGGGTGGATTTCGACTTCCTGCGGGCGCAGGAGCGGCGCGGGACGATTCCTCGGGATCGATAGGCGGGCGACCATCAACTTTGACTGAAGCGTGATGCAAATAAAGCGACAATCGACGCCTTAAATGCATCAATCTCTGCCGTCACTGCTGTTCCCCGAATAC
Source organism: Burkholderiales bacterium (assembly GCA_028868875.1). Taxonomy (GTDB): domain Bacteria; phylum Pseudomonadota; class Gammaproteobacteria; order Burkholderiales; family Burkholderiaceae_C; genus Rubrivivax. Next base: position 179 of record JAGWTS010000303.1, read on the forward strand.
CGGCGCCGCGTGCTCGGGCTGTTGCTGCTTCGGCCCGACGAGGCCTTGCACGGCCGCGAGATCGCGCGCCGCACGGGGCTGCCGGCCGGCACGATCACACGCGAACTGGGCAAGCTGGCCGAAGCGGGTTTGCTCAAGCGCGAGAAGCGCGGCAACCAGCAGGTCTACAGCGCCGACACGACCGGACCCATTTACACCGAACTCGCGAGCATCCTGCGCAAGACCTCGGGCTTGGCGGACGTGCTCGTTCAGGCCTTGGCGCCGGCAGTCCACCGGCTTCGGGTGGCCTTTGTCTTCGGCTCGGTGGCGCAGGGGCGCGAAACCGCGGGCAGCGATGTCGACGTGATGCTCATCGGCGAGCTCGGCTTCCGCGAGGCCGTCGAGTTGCTGCATCCTACGCAGGCGGTGCTCGGTCGCGAAGTGAACCCCAAGGTGTTCGGCACGGGCGAGTTCGCTTCCAAGCTGCCAAAGGAGCCTTTCCTGGCCGACGTGATGGCCAAGCCCAAGCTGTTCCTGATCGGAACTGCCCATGACCTTGAAGCACTTGCTGGCCATCAGCCTTGATGCCGTAGCGCCCGACAAAGGGCTCGTGGCCAAGCTGCTGGCTGCCGCGCAGCGCAACATCGCCGATGCGAAGATTCCGGGCCTGAGTGCCGAGAACCGGTTCGACGCAGCCTACAAGGCCATCATGCAGTCGGCCATGGTGGCGCTGCACGCCAATGGCTTCCGCACCTTGAACAGCAAGCCATGTCATCACCAGACGGCCATCCAGACGCTGCCGTTGAGCGTCAACCTGCCCCAATCCCAGGTCATCGTGCTCGACGCCTTGCGCAAGCTGCGCAACCTGTCCGACTATTCGGGCGATCTCATCCCCGACGCGGCAGCGGCCGAATGCCTGGCCTGCGCGGTCGACCTTCTCGGGCATGTGCGCGCGTGGCTCCAGGCGCAACGGCCGGATCTACTCTGAAGTGCAAGAGGCCCGCAGATAGCTGCAGCGCTCGCGGATGCGCCGTTCGCGGCATTCAGCGATGACCGCGCCTCAGATCAGCACTTCGACCGCTTTCAAGACCTGGCGGATGTGCGGCGATTTCGAGGCCATGGCGTCACGAATCGCCTCGATCAGGCAATCGATCAGGCATTGCGCGGGCGCACTCAGCGGACTGCCGCTGCGCGTGATGATGCCCACGGGCGCCTCCTCCAATTGCTCGCGAACCGGAATCGCGCAAAGACCTTCCCTTTCTGCGGCGGCTTCGACGAGCGGCCAGGGAAAGACGCTCACCATGTCCGATTGCCGCAGCAGCGAGACGCCGATCGCATACGAATGGAGCAACTGGACCTTCGCCGGCACCGGCACCTTGTGGCGCAGGAACAGTGCTTCGACGCCCGGGCCTTCGGTCGCCGGGTCCCAGGTCAGGCCCCAGTTCAGGTCGCACAGTTCGGCAAGCGAGCGGCAATTGGCTCGGGGGTGGCCTTGTCGCGCCGCCACCGCGCAACTCGACGAGAACAGCGGCTGATACTGGAATTCGACACCGGTCGAGCCGGGCTGGGGCCGGCCGATGAAGAAGTCGAGACTGCCGTCGCGCAGGCGCGGATTGGCAATCGGCAACAGGCCTTCGAACAATTCGAAGCGGACTTCGGGCATCCTGGCCTGGAATCGCATGAGCGCATCCAGCAGGAAGGTCAGCGCAATCTAGGGCGTCACGGCCAGGGCGACCTTGCCGCGCGCCGAGCCGCGCATCGATTCGATCGCCTCTTGCGCGCGTGCCATCTGGGCCCCCCTCAGGCGGGCGTGAACCAGCAGCGCCTGCCCGATTTCGGTCAGGGTGACTCCCCCAGAGGTGGGCAACAGCAAGGGCGCCTGCGCATGCGCTTCCAGTTGGTGCAGGCTCTTGGTGATGGACGCCGGCAAGACGCCCAATGCGCGCGCCGCGCCGCGGATGCCGCCGGCATTGGCCACGGTGACGAGCGCGCGGAGTTGATGGAGCATCATGCCGTCGCCCCGAACGCCGGGCGGCCGGGGTTGTTCGCCGCTGGTTGCCACGTTCACCATTTCGGCACTCCCTCCCGGCATTTCACCGTGCTACGTTCGCCCCTCTTCTTCAGCTTCGAGGGCGCCATTGGATGAACCCGCTCGCCGATCTTCACGAGAACCGCGACGAAGCCATTGCATGGCGGCGGCAGATCCATGCAAACCCCGAGCTGGGATACGAGGAGTTTGCCTCCAGCGAACTGGTGGCCGAGCGCCTGCAGGCCTGGGGCTACGAGGTTCATCGTGGACTGGCCGGCACCGGCGTGGTCGGGACGCTGAAAGCGGGCAAGGGCCCGCGCCGGATCGGCCTGCGTGCCGAAATGGATGCGCTGCCCATCCAGGAGCACACCGGGCTGCCGTATGCGAGCGGCAACCTCGCCGCGCCCAGCGCACGCGCCAAGGTGGCGAGCCGTCCCGACGACCCGGGGTGGTTCTTCGAGGACTTCTGCAACTGGCAGAACATCGAGCCCTACTGGCGCTTCATCACCGATTCGGCGGCCCCGGCGGCGGCCGGCCGCCTGATGGGATGCCGGACGGTGCGGCTTTATCACGACCACCTGCTGGTGAAGGAGCCCAACACCCGCCAGCGCACGCCCTGGCACCAGGACCAGCCGTACTACAACGTCGTCGGCGGCGACACCGTGAGCATGTGGATTCCGGTCGATCCGGTGGCGCGCGAATCGACCCTCGAGTTCGTCGCCGGCTCGCATCGCGGGCCGTGGCTGATGCCGCGCACGTTCATGGACAACGAGGCGAAGTGGTTTCCCGAAGGCAGCCTCGTGGAAATGCCGGACATCGAAAGCGACCGGGCCCGCTATCCCATCGTCGGTTGGGCGCTCGAGCCGGGCGACCTGGTCTGCTTCAACATGCTGACCCTGCACGCCTCGGGTGGTGTCGGCGGCCAGCGGCGCCGGCGCGCGTTTTCCGTCCGCTTCATCGGCGACGACGTCCGCCATGCGCCGCGGCGCTGGCGCACCTCGCCGGATTTTCCGGGGCTGGCCCAAAGCCTGCCGGAGGGTGCACCGATGGACCATCCGCTGTTCCCGGTCCTGTGGCAGGCCGAAGGCGAGGCGGCTCGCGCATAACGCGTGGACCGACGGCCGGCACGCGCAAGACGGTGGGGCTTGCGCCGCCTTCGCCTCTCGAGCAAATGTGGCTCTGCCACTTTGGTTGAACCTCCACGGGGGGCGGGCTGGGCGCAGCCCAGACCTTGGGGCGCTCAGGCGCTCTTCAGATGCCAGGCCTTGGGCCGCGTGAAGGTCTGGATGCCGTAGCTCGACAGCGTGAGGCCGATCCCCGAGTCGCCGACCCCCGACCAGGGCAGGCGCGGGCTCACGCGGTCGCAGCAGTTCCAGTAGACGCTGCCGGCGTTGACGCGGGCGAGCAGCTCGTGTGCCTTCGCTTCGTCCTTCGTGTAGACGCCGGCGGTGAGGCCGTAGCGGCTGTCGTTCATCAGCGCCAGCGCTTCCTCGTCGCCCGAGACCTTCTGGATGCCGATCACCGGGCCGAAGCTCTCTTCGCGCATCAGCTGCATGCGGTGGTCGACGTTGGTGAACACCGTCGGCGCGAACCAGTTGCCGGGGCCGGGCAGGCGCTGGCCGCCGCGCAGCAGCGTCGCGCCGAGCGCCTTGGCATCGGCGCATTGGGCTTCGAGCACGGCGAGCTGCGGCGCGCGCGTGATGGCGCCGATGGTGGTGCGCTCGTCCATCGGGTCGCCGACCTCGAGCGAATCGACCGTGGCGACGAAATGGCGCACGAACTCGTCGTGCAGGCTCTCGTGCACGTAGATGCGCTCGACCGAGCAGCAGCTCTGGCCGGTGTTGTACATCGCGCCGTCGGCGAGCGATTCGGCGGCCGTCTTCGCATCGGCATCGGCGCGCACGTAGCTCGGGTCCTTGCCGCCGAGCTCGAGCTGCAGCTTGACGAAGCGCCCCGCCAGCGCCGCCGCGATGCGCTGGCCGGTGGCATGGCTGCCGGTGAAGAACAGGCCGTCGATGGCTTGCTGCAGCAGCGCCGCGCCGACCTCGCCGGCGCCGACCAGCGGGATCAGCAGGTCTGCGGGCAGGCCGGATTCGTGCAGCAGCCGCGCGATGTGCAGCCCCGTGAGGGTGGCGTATTCGCTCGGCTTGTAGAGCACCGCATTGCCTGTGAGCAAGGCCGGGACGATGACGTTGCAGCCGACGAAGTACGGGTAGTTCCAGGCCGAGATGTTGGCGACCAGCCCCAGCGGCCCGTGCGAGATCTGCTCGTGCATGTCGCCGCCGCTGAAGACATGCTCGTCGCGCACGGCGCCTTCGGCGCGTTCGAGAAAGAAGTCCAGCCGCGGCAGCAGGCCGTTGACCTCGTTGCGCGCCTGGCCGATCGGCTTGCCGACCTCGAGCGTGAGCGTGCGCGCCAGGGCCTCGGTCTCGGCGACGAGGCGCTCGCGAAAGCGCTGGATCACGGCCAGGCGCTCGGCGATCGGCTGTGCCGCCCAGGCCGGCTGGGCACGGCGCGCGGCGGCGGCCTTGGCCGCGACCGAGGCGGCATCGTCGGCCGCGAGTTCGTCGATCGGCTCGCCCGTGGCCGGGTTGAAGATCTTCAGGAGGGTCATGGCCTCACCGGTTGCGGGTGGCGCGCGCGGCGCCTAGAAAGTCGTCGAGCATCGGCGTGTCGTCGAAGCCCTCGTGAGCCAGGCTGCGGTGGAATTCGGGGTGCCATTGCACGCCCGCGACCCAGCCCCCGGCCTTGTGGCGGATGGCCTCGACGATGCCGTCTTCGGGGCAGCGCGCCTCGATCTCGAAACCCGGCGCCAGGCCCTTGATGCCCTGGTGGTGGATGCTGTTCGTGACGCCTTCACTTCGCCCCGGGTAGAGCTCGGCCAGGCGCGTTCCGGGCAGCAGCTCGACGCGGTGGAAATGGCGCTCGTACTTGCTGCCGTCGCGGTGGCTGCCGGCTTGCGGGCATTGGGTGGCGATGTCCTGCCACAGCGTGCCGCCGTAGGCCACGTTGATGAGCTGCAGCCCGCGGCAGATGCCGAACACCGGCTTGCCGGCGGCGACGAAGGCGTGCACGAGTTCGATCTCGTAGCGGTCGCGCACGCGGTCGCCGTTCCAGCTCGGGTCGAGCGGCGTCTCGCCGTAGGTCTCGGGGGCGACGTCGTTGCCGCCTTGCAGAAGCAGGCCGTCGAGCGCCTGGGCGTAATGGCGCAGGTTCAGGTCTTCGCGCACGACCACGCCTTGCGAATCGACGGCCGGGATCATCACCGCCATCGCGCCGCCGTTCATGACCCAGTGCGCCACCGATTGCTCGAGGTAGTGCAGGGTCTTGGTCCAGACCCCGCCGAGGTCGAAGACCGGGCCTTCGGGGTAGTAGATGCGCGCCGAAACGCCGATCAGCAGCGGGCCTGACTTCATGGAACAACCTCGGAGTTCTACAGGGCCTGGAGGAACAGCCGTTCGTAATCGGCGGCGCCGGCCGGGCGCGGATTCGTACCGCTGGTGAAGTCCTTGTTCGCCAATTCCACCAGGCGCGGCAGCTGCTCGCGCCTGACGCCATGCTGCGCGAGCCCGCCGCTGATGCCGATCTGCAACTTCAGATGGCGCAGCCAGGGCACGAAGGCGAAGCCGCCGCCGCTCACGCCGGCGACGTGGGCGAGCTCGTCGAACTTCTGCGGCACGGCCTCGTGGTTCCAGGCGAGCACGGTGTCGATCATCAAGGCGTTGGCCAGGCCGTGGTGCAGGTCGGCCACCGCGCCCAGGGCATGGGCGCAGGCGTGGACCGAACCCAGGTCCTTCTGGAACGCGATGGCGCCCATCATCGAGCTCATCATCATGTCGGCGCGGGCCTGGGCGTTGGCGGGCTCGGCGACCGCGGTGGCAAGGGCGCGCGCGCCGATGCGCAGGCCTTCGAGCGCGATGCCGTCGCACAGCGGGTGGTAGGCCGGCGAGAGATAGCTCTCGATGTTGTGCGTCAGCGCGTCCATGCCGGTCGCGGCGGTGACCGCCGCGGGCAGGCCGTAGGTCAGCTCGGGGTCGGCGAAGACGGCGCGCGCGAGCAACCGGGCGTCGAACACGGTGCGCTTGACGTGGGTGTCGGGCTCGGAGACGACGGCCGAGCGACCGACCTCGGAGCCGGTGCCCGAGGTCGTCGGCAAGGCGACGAAATAAGGCAGCTCGTGCGTGATCGGCCGCACCTGCGGGTGGTCCCAGACGTATTCGAGCACGTCGCCCGGATGCACCGCCATCAAGGCCACGACCTTGGCCACGTCGAGCGCGGCGCCGCCGCCGAAGCCGATCACGGCATCGGCTTCATGCGCCTTGAAAGCCGCCGCGCCGTCCATCACCTGGGTCGTCGTCGGGTTGCCGGCGACGCCGCTGAAGACCGCGACATCGAGCTCGCCGAGCTGGGCGCGAAATTCGGCCAGCAAGGGCAAGGCGGCGATGGCGCGGTCGGTGACGATGAGCGGACGCTTGCACCCGCGTTCGAGCAGGTGCGGCCCGACGAGGCGACGCGCCCCGGCGCCGAAATGGATGGGGGTGGGGAAAGCGAAGCGGGAGAAGCTCATGGGGGTTCAGCTCAGCAGTTTCATGCCGGGGATGCGCGCGGCCCGGGTGTCGAAGGTCATCGTGTGCTCGCAGCCGTGGCGGCGGTGCACGGCCGCGATCAGCGCGTCGGCCAGATCGACGCCGTCTTGCTGGAACAGGTCGAGCGCCAGCCAGACCGCGTCTTCGTCCTGCAGGCACAAGCGGGGGTCGCAAAGCATTTGCGTCAGCAGGCCGGTGAGTTCGTCGGCCCGGGCTTCGTAGCGGCTGCGCAGCACCCAGACCACTTCGGCCAGCGTGACGAGCGAGACGAAGCCACGACGGTCGGGGCGCAATTCGCGTTCGATGAATTGCGCGGCTCTCGGCGCCTGCTTCGGATCGTCGTCGCTGAAGTAGCGCACCAGCACATTCGTGTCGACGCCGATCAACGGCGCGTCCTGCCGCCCATTTCGGCGATGGCCGTGTTGATCTCGTCGATCGACAGCGACTTCGCGCGCCGTCCTTTGAACAGGCCGCGCAAGGCCGTGATGTCGCCTTTGAGCGCAACCAGCCGAAACCCTTCGTTGGCGGGGACGAAGCGCAGCTTGTCGCCCGGGCCGACCCCCATCGCGTCGCGCACCGCCTTGGGCAGCGTGAGCTGGCTCTTGCTCGTCAGGGTGGCTTCTTCCATCGGCGGCTCCAGTAAGGAGAGATCGATTATCGCCTTACAGA
>JAGWTS010000304.1 GCA_028868875.1 Burkholderiales bacterium
GGCCCGCCCTGCCGGCCGGCAGCCCGCCGCCGGCGCCGCGGACGACCGCGGTGGCCCTGGCCGGGCGCGTGGCCGAGATGAAGCGCGCCGGGGGCGCGGCGGCGCCCATCGTCGCCGTGCTGCGGCCGTTCGAGGACCCGGCGCCCCCAGAGAAGGCCGATGGCGGCTTCGATCTCGTGACCCTGATGTTCAACTACCACGACATGGGCCACCTCGGGGTCGACCGGGCGGCGATGAACCGCTCGATCTTCCGCGCCCTGCAGCCGGGCGGCCACTACGTCATCGCCGACCACGCCGGGCGCCCCGGAACCGGCATTTCGGAGTCGGGCACGTTGCACCGGATCGAAGAGTCCTTCCTGCGGTCGGAAGTCGAGGCGGCGGGCTTCCGCCTCGAATCGGAGGGCCTGTTCCTGCGCAACCCGGATGACCCGCGCGACCGCAACACGCCCGAACCGCCGCAGCCCAAGGACGAATTCGTGCTGAAGTTCGTCAAGCCCTGAGGAGCGCTACCGCGTGGATCAGCTCAAACCGATGCTGGCTGCGACCGGCTTCTCGCTGCCGGGCCCGGCCTACCTCTTCGGCGCGCTGGTGTTCGGCCTCGTCGGGCTCGGCGCCTTCCGCTACGGCCGCAAGGCCGAGAACGCGCGCGTCAAATGGCTCGGGATGGCGCTGATGCTCTACCCCTACCTCGTGACCTCGACAGGGCCGATGTTCGCAGTGGGCATCGCGCTGTGCGCGGCGCTCTGGTTCAGTCGCTGAGGGTCGGACGCCGGGGTCAGCCGGCCGCGCCGGGCCGGATCGCCGGTGCGCGTTCGACCCGGACCTTGCCGCCGGTCGTGATCAGCACCACCGGATCGCCGACCCGGAAACCCTGGCTGCCCAGGGCCTGGACGATGGCGCGGCGCTCGCCGTTGCGCAGCTGGACCACGATTTCCTGGGCCTGCTCGCGCGTCGAGCTGCGCTCGACCGCGTTGCCGATGACGCCGCCGAGCACCGCGCCGAGCACGGCGCCGACGGCCGAATCGCGGTAGCCGCCGACGCCGCTGCCGGCGACTGCGCCGACGACGCCGCCGGCGGTGCCGCCCAATCCGCTTTGCGAGCCGTCGACGACGACGGGGCGGGTCGAGATGACGACCGCGTCGACGACGCTGCTCATGCGCTGGGCGTCGTAGCGGCTGACGACATCGGGGTCGGAAGTGGCGCAGGCCGACAACAGGGCCAGCGCCGCGATGGCGGCGGCGGCTGTGAACGGGCGCTTCATCTTGATCTCTCCAGGGTTCATGGGGGGGGTGGTGCGGCGCGGTGCGCGCGCCCTGCAGTTTGCCGATATTCGCATTTCGCGCCGGCGCAACAGGCGGCAAGGAATTGTCGCCACTAGCCGTGCAGGCGGCTGCTGCGCGGCACCGAAGCGAGCAGGAAGTCCATCTGGTCCACCAGGATGCGGCGCCCGCGCAGGATCATGTCCTCGTGCAGGCTGGGCACGTAGGGGAGATAGAGCAGGCTCATGTGCGCCTCCTCGGGCAGGCGGTTGCCCTTGTGGCCGTTGCAGTGGCGGCAGGCGGTGATGCAGTTCATCCAGCTGTCGACGCCGCCGCGCGAAACCGGGCGGATGTGTTCGCGCGTGAGCTCGTCGAAGTGGAACATGCCGCCGCAATAGGCGCAGACGTGGCGGTCGCGCGTGAAGAGCTTGGGGTTCGACAACGCCGGCGTCAGGCGCCAGGCGCGCGAGGGGACGGTGCCGCGCACCGCGACGATGGCGTGGACGGCGATGCGCGACTGCAGCCCGGTGCTGCGCTGGAAGCCGCCGCGCAGCACCTGCACCGATTTGCCCAGGGTCCAGGCGATGCTGTCGCAGGCGTAGAGCACCGCGGCTTCGCGCGTGCTGATCCACGCTTGCGGCCGACCGGAGATGTCGAGCTGGAGCACGTCCATGTGCGGAGATTAAATCAATCCCGTGACAGCGTCTGGACATCGCGTCCGCCGCCGCGCCGCGGCGCCTGGGCAGGCGCGTCTAAAAAAAAGGCGGCGGCGGGCGGCCGGAAGCGGCCGGAGCCGGCAAAATAGAACGGTCGTTCGATTCCTTATCCGTCGCCGCCTTGACCACCGCATTGCCGACTCCGCGAGACCGCAGCCCCCTGGCGCGACCGCTGCCCAAGGGGCGCCAGACGCGGGCGGCGATCCTGGACGCCGCGCTCGGCCTGGCGTCGCACATCGGGCTCGAAGGGCTGTCGATCGGCGCCCTCGCCGAGATGATGCAGATGAGCAAGTCGGGCGTCTTCGCCCATTTCGGCTCGCGCGAGGAGTTGCAGATCTCGGTCATCCGCGAGTACCACACGCGCTTCGAAGAGGAAGTGTTCTTCCCGGCGATCGGCGAGGCGCGCGGCCTGCCGCGGCTGCAGGCGCTGTTCGAGCGCTGGGTGCGGCGGGTTTCCGTCGAGCTCGATTCGGGCTGCATCTACATCAGCGGGGCGGTCGAGTTCGACGATCGCCCCGGCCCGGTGCGCGACGCGTTGGCGGCCATGGTCGTGGCCTGGCACAAGGCGCTCGAACGTTCGATCGAAATCGCGGTCGAAGAAGGCCATCTGCGGCCCGACATCGATCCGCGGCAGATGCTTTACGAAATCCACGGCCTGATCCTCGCGTTGCATCACGACGCGCGTTTTCTCCGCCACCCCGGCACGCTCGACCGCGCCCGCGCCGGTTTCGAGCATGTGTTGTCCCATTACCGGATGAGCCCCTTGTCCCGCTGAAGCCTTCCGGACCGAATCACTGCAACAGGAGACCCGACCGATGCCCCAATACTCCCCGCCGCTGCGCGACCTGCGTTTCGTCCTGCACGAGTTGCTCGACGTGAGCACCGAACTGCGGGCCCTGCCGCGCCATGCCGATCTCGACGCCGAGACCATCGACGCGGTGGTCGAGGAGGCCGGCAAGTTCGCTGCCGAGGTGCTGTTCCCGATCAACCGCAGCGGCGATGAAGAGGGTTGCCACTACGACCGCGACACGCACGAGGTGCGCGCCCCCAAGGGCTTCAAGGAGGCCTATGCGCTCTACGTCGAAGGCGGCTGGCCGGCGCTGACGGCCGACCCCGAATACGGCGGCCAGGGCCTGCCCATCGTCGTCAATCAATGCCTGTTCGAGATGCTGAACTCGGCGAACCAGGCCTGGACCATGTACCCCGGGCTGTCGCACGGCGCGTTCGAGGCCTTGAAGGCGCACGGCACCGACGACCAGAAGCGGCGCTACCTGCCCAGGCTGACGAGCGGCGTGTGGACCGGCACGATGTGCCTGACCGAACCCCATTGCGGCACCGACCTAGGCCTGCTGCGCACCAAGGCCGAGCCCCAGGCCGACGGAACCTACCGCCTGACGGGCCAGAAGATCTTCATCTCCGCGGGCGAGCAGGACCTGACCGAGAACATCGTCCACCTCGTCCTCGCGCGCCTGCCCGAGGCGCCGGCTGGCAGCAAGGGCATCTCGCTCTTCGTCGTGCCGAAGTTCCACGTCGCCGACGACGGCTCGCTCGGCGAGCGCAACGCCATCTTCTGCAGCGGCATCGAGCACAAGATGGGCATCAACGGCAGCGCGACCTGCCAGATGACGCTCGATGGGGCGGTGGGCACCCTGGTCGGCGAGCCGCACAAGGGGCTGGCTGCCATGTTCGTGATGATGAACGCGGCGCGCCTGGGTGTCGGCAACCAGGGCCTGGGCCTGACCGAAGTGGCCTACCAGAACGCCGCGGCCTATGCCAAGGACCGCATCCAGATGCGCAGCCTCACGGGCCCGAAGGACAAGACGAAGCCGGCCGACCCGATCATCGTCCACCCCGACGTGCGCAAGATGCTGCTCACGGCCCGCGCCTACGCCGAAGGCGGCCGGGCGCTGGCGGTCTGGACCGCCTTGCTCATCGACAAGGAACTCGCCAGTGCCGACGCCGCCGAGCGTGCCGAATGCGCCGACCTCGTCGCCTTGCTGACGCCGGTGGTCAAGGCCTTTCTCACCGACAACGCCTGGATCGCGACCTCGCACTGCATGCAGGTCTTCGGCGGCCACGGCTACGTGCGCGAAACCGGGATGGAGCAGTTCGTGCGCGATGCGCGCATCAACCCGATCTACGAAGGCACGAACACGATCCAGGCGCTGGACCTGCTGGGGCGCAAGGTGCTGGCCGACAACGGCGCGAAGCTCAGGAAGTTCGGCCGCATCGTCGCCGCCTTCGTCGAGGAAGAGGGCGTGAACGAGGCGATGCAGGAGTTCGTCAACCCGCTCGCCGACCTCGGCGACAAGCTCACCAAGCTGACGACCGAGCTCGGCATGAAGGCGATGGGCAATGCCGACGAGGTGGGCGCCGCGGCGGTGGACTACCTGCGCATCTGCGGCCACCTCGTGTTCGCCTATTTCTGGGCGCGCATGGCCAAGATCGCGCTCTCGAAGAAGGATTCGGGCGACCCGTTCTACACCGCCAAGCTCGCGACCGCGCGCTTCTATTTCGCCAAGCTGCTGCCCGAGACCGCCGGGTTGATCCGCAGCGCGCGCAGCGGCTCGGCGTCGCTGATGGCGCTCGACGTTGCCCTGTTCTGAAGCAAGGAGGCTGCCGATGAAGCACTGGATCGCGGCGCTGCTGCTGGCGGCATCGGGCGCCGCCTTCGCCCAGGCGACGCCGGTCGGGCTGTGGAAGACGATCGACGACGAGACCCACGCGGCCAAGTCCTACGTCCGCATCACGGAAAGCGCGGGCGCGCTCACCGGCAAGATCGAGAAGCTGCTCGATCCGTCGCACAACGCCGATGTCTGCGACCAGTGCAGCGGCGCGCGCAAGGACAAGCCGATCCTGGGCCTGACCATCATCGAAGGCATGAAGAAGCACGCCGACGAACCCTACTGGGACGGCGGCCACATCCTCGATCCGACCAACGGCAAGGTCTACCGCCTGCGCCTGACGCCGGAGGACGGCGGCCGCGCCTTGCAGGTGCGCGGCTACATCGGGCCCTTCTTCCGAAACCAGACCTGGCTGCGGGTCGAGTGAAGCAAACCACGGGAACAACATGAGTCGATTCCAAGTCCGCAAGGTCGCCGTGCTCGGCGCCGGCGTGATGGGCGCGCAGATCGCGGCCCACCTCGTCAACGTCAACGTGCCGGTCGTGCTCTTCGACCTGCCTGCGCGCGAAGGGCCGAAGAACGGCATCGTCACGAAGGCAGTGGAAGGGCTGAAGAAGTTGAAGCCCGCGCCGCTGGCGCTGCCCGAACTCGCCGGGCGCATCAGCCAAGCCAATTACGAAGAGCATCTGGAGCTGCTGCGCGAATGCGACCTCGTCATCGAGGCCATCGCCGAGCGCATGGACTGGAAGCTCGAGCTGTACCAGCGCGTGGCGCGCGCGATCGCGCCGCATGCGATCGTGGCGAGCAACACCTCGGGGCTGTCGATCACCCGGCTCTCGCAGGCGCTGCCCGAATCGATCCGCCCGCGCTTTTGCGGCATCCATTTCTTCAACCCGCCGCGCTACATGGCGCTGGTCGAGCTGATCGCGACGCCGCAGACCGAGGGCCCCGTGCTCGACCAGCTCGAAGCCTTCGTCACCAGCACCTTGGGCAAGAGCGTGGTGCGTGCGAAGGACACGCCCAACTTCGTCGCCAACCGGGTCGGCATCGCCGGCATGCTGGCGACGATGCACGAGGCCGAGAAGTTCGGTCTTTCCTACGACGTGGTGGACGACCTCACCGGCAAGAAGCTGGGTCGGGCTTCGTCGGGCACCTTCCGCACCGCCGACGTGGTCGGCCTGGACACGATGGCCCACGTCATCAAGACGCTGCAGGACCATCTCGCCGACGACCCCTTCTACCCCGCGTATGCGACGCCGCCGGTGCTGCAGGCGCTGATCGACAAAGGCGCACTCGGCCAGAAGAGCGGGGCAGGCTTCTTCAAGAAGGTGGGCCGCGACATCCTGCGCCTGGACCCGGCGAAGGCCGATTACGTCGCCGCGGGCGGCAAGGCCGAGCCGATCGTCGAGCGCATCCTGAAGAAGCCGGCGGCCGAGCGGCTGAAGCTGCTGCGCGAATCGAGCAACCCGCAGGCGCAGTTCCTGTGGGCGATCCTGCGCGACGCTTTCCATTACGCCGCGGTGCACCTCGAGGAGATTGCCGAGAGCGCGCGCGACGTCGACTTCGCGATGCGCTGGGGCTTCGGCAGCAAGCAGGGCCCGTTCGAGCTCTGGCAGGAAGCCGGCTGGCAGCAGGTGGCGGCCTGGGTGGCCGAGGACATCGCGGCGGGCAAGGCCTTGTGCCCGGCGCCGCTGCCGGATTGGGTCTTCGACGGTCGCACGGGGGTGCATACGCCGCAAGGCTCGTGGAGCCCGGCGCGCCAGGCCTACGTGCCGCGCAGCAGCCTGCCGGTGTACCGGCGCCAAGCCTTCCCCGAAGACGTGCTCGGCTCGGGCGCCGCCGCGGCGCTGGCGAGCGGCACCGAGCTCTTCCGCAACGAGGAGATCCGCGTCTGGAGCGCCGATGGCGAGGTCGTCATCGCCAGCATCACCGCCAAGCTGCACCTGATCAGCCCGGCGGTGATCGAAGGGTTGTTGAAGGCCGTCGAGATCGCGGAAAGCGGCTACCAGGGGCTGGTGATCTGGTCGCCCGACGAGATGTTCTCGGCCGGCGCCAACCTCGAGGCGCTGATGCCGGTGTTCATGAAGTCCGGCGGCAAGGGCATCCTCCCTGAAGAGAAAAAACTGCAGGACGCGATGCTGAGGCTGCGCTACGCGCAGGTGCCGGTGGTGGCTGCGGTGCGCGGGCTGGCGCTCGGCGGTGGCTGCGAGATCGCGATCCATTGCGCGCGCCGCGTCGCGGCGATGGAAAGCTACATGGGCTTCGTCGAGGTCGGCGTCGGCCTGGTGCCGGGCGCGGGCGGGCTGACCTATGTCGCGCGCCGCGCCGCGAAACACGCGAGCACCTCGACCGACAAGGACCTGCTGAAGTTCGTCACCGACGGCTTCACCAGCGCCGCGATGGCGAAGGTTGGCACCAGCGCGCAGGAGAGCCGCAAGCTCGGCTACCTGCTGCCCGAGGACATCATCGTGCCGCACAAGGACGAACTGCTATACGTTGCGATCGGGGAGGTGCAGGCGATGGCGCGGGCAGGCTGGCGCGCGCCGATGAAGCGGCTGTTCCCGGTCGCCGGCCGCTCCGCGAAGGCGACGATCCAGGGCCAGCTCGTGAACATGCGCGACGGCGGTTTCATCAGCGCGCACGACTTTCACATCGCATCGCTGATCGCGAATGTCGTGACCGGCGGCGACGTCGACGCGAACACGCCGGTCAGCGAGGAGTACCTGATGACGCTCGAGCGCCGCGCGTTCTGCGAACTGGTGCAGCACCCGAAGACGCAGGCGCGGATTCTGGCGATGCTCGATTCGGGCAAACCACTCCGCAATTGACCGGGGAG
>JAGWTS010000305.1 GCA_028868875.1 Burkholderiales bacterium
GCCGACGTGCTCAAGCTCGAATTGCCGGGCAGCGGCGACCCGATGCGCACGCTGGGCGCCTTTGCGCCGGACGCCGAAAGCGGCTATTGGTGGTCTTCGATCGCGCGCAACAAGCGTTCGGTGGCGCTGGACGTGCGCCGGCCCGAAGGACGCGAGATCCTCGGCCGGCTCTTGCGCAGCGCCGACGTGCTGATCGAGAACTTCCGCCCCGGCACCCTGGCCGGCTGGGGCATCACGCCCGAATGGCTGGATCAGCAGCAGCCCGGGCTCATCGTCGTGCGCATCAGCGGCTACGGACAGGACGGCCCGTGGCGCGACGTGCCGGGATTCGACCGCAACGCCCAGGCCTTTTCCGGCCTCGTCTACGTCACCGGCGAAAAAGACGCGCCGCCGCAGCAGGCCGGCCTGCCGGTCTGCGACTTCAGCGCCGGGCTGTGGGCGGCTTTCGGCGCCGTGCTCGCCTTGCTGGCCAAACTGCGCCACCGCGACCCCCGCGGCAACGAGGTCGACCTGGCCTTGTACGAGACCATGATCCCTTTCCTGAAGGACATGCCGCAGCGCTGGCGCCACCAGGGCCGCATCACCGAGCGCAGCGGCAACACGCCCGATTACGTCGCCCCCGGCGGCGCCTACCGCACCGGCAGCGGCGAATGGATCTTCATCAGCGGCACCGGCGACCGCGTCTACCAGCGCCTGATGACGGTGGTCGGCCGCGCCGACATGGCCGAAGCTCCGGAGTTCCGCCACAACAAGGACCGGGTGACGCAGCGCGCCCGGCTCGACGCGGCCATCGACCATTGGCTGCAGCAGCAAGACACCGAGACCGTCATCGCCGCCTTGCAGGCCGCCGACGTTCCGGCGGTGAAGATCCACAGCATCGCCGACCTGATGGACCATCCCCAGGTGCGCGCACGCGGCAACTTCGTCGAGTTGCCCGACCACGACCGCGGCGATGTCTGCACGAGCGCCCCGGTGCCCCGCCTGGCGCACCGCGCCGCCACCCTGCGCTGGCCGGGGCAGGACCTGGGCGAATCGACGCTCGACGTGCTGCAGGGCGAATTGGGCCTCTCCGACGAGGCCGTGGCCGACCTGCGCAACAAGGGAGTCATCGGCACGTGAACAAGCCCCTCGATTCAAAAGAGCCGCAGCTGGCGCCGCCGCGCAAGGCCTGGCCCACCGTCGTCTACAACGAAGAAGTCGTGCGCGAGGGCTTCGGCATCGAGAGCGTCTCCATCCCGCTGCAATCCAAGGTCGATCTGCTCGAAGCCCTGGCGCAAACCGGCCTGAAGCGCCTGACGGTGGGCGCCTTCGTGAGCCCGCGCTTCGTCCCGCAGATGGCCTGCTTCGAAGAACTGCTGCGTGCCTTTCGCCCCAAGCCCGGCGTGTCCTACCTCACCTTCGTGCACAACCAAAGGGCACGCAAGTTCGCCGAACGCTTTGCGCCGCCGCTGACGCTGGAAGACGAGGCCTGCACCTTCTTCGTCGACATCTGCGACGTGCACCAGCGCCGCAACATGAACCGCTCGATCGAGCAGTTGGAAGCGACCTGGCCCGAGGCGATTGCCGACGCGCAAAGCCGCGGCGTGACGCGGGCCCGGGTCGGCATCGCCTCGGCCTGGGGATCGAATTTTCTCGGCAAATTCTCGCAAGCCTGGCGGCTCGAAGCGCTGGCGCGCCAGATCGATGCCTTGCGCCGCGCCGGCATGGAGGTCTTCGAGATCGGCCTGCACGATTCGCAAAGCTGGTGCCTGCCGCACGAGATGGAAGCCGATCTGCAGGCCATCAAGCGCCGCTGGCCCGAGGTACGCCATTTCCACCTGCACATGCACGACGCCCGCGGCATGGCCATGCCCTCGATCTACGCGGCGCTGCGCACGCTCGACGCCGGCGACACCTTGCTGCTCGAAGGCACGCTCGGCGGCATCGGCGGCGGCCAGTACAACGGCAACGGCGGCGCCGCCGGCATGGCCGCCACCGAAGACCTGATGCACATGCTCGAAGGCATGGGCATCCCGACCGGGGTCGACCTGGACAAGCTGATCGACTGCGTCTGGATGCTCGAACGCATCATCGGCCGGCCGGCATTCGGCCATGTCTCGCGGGCCGGCCCGCGGCCGCAGGCGCCGGCGTCATGGTTCGACCCCAACCTGCCGGCGGTCGAAAGCCTGGCCGCGGCGCGCCATTTCAAGCTCGGGGCCGATGCCTATCGGGCCGAAGCCTATTCGCCCTGGTCGCGTCCGATCGCCGGGCCCTATTTCCAAGGCTGATCCGAGACCATTTCGACCCCTTGCACAAGGAGCATCGTTGCCATGAATTTCAACATGACCGAAGACCAGATCGCGATTCGCGACTCGGTGCGCAAATTCGCCGAAGCCGAGCTGCTGCCCAATTACAAGCGTTGGGACCGCACCGGCGAGTTCCTGCCCAAGGAGTTCACCGACAAGCTCGTCGAGATGGGTTTGCTGCGCCTGCGCCTGCCCGAGAAGTACGGCGGCCAGGGCTATTCCTTCGTCGACTGCGGCATCGTGTGCGAAGAGATCGGACGCTGCGACCACCAGATCCGCTACATCATCTCCAACGCCATCCACCTCGGCGAAATGGCCTCGGCTATGCACCCCGACCTGCAGGAGGAATGGATTCCGCGCATCGCCGGCGGCGAGATGATGTCGCTGGCGTTCACCGAACCCGGCGGCGGCGCCGATGCAGGCAACATCCGCACCAAGGCGGTCAAGGACGGCGACTTCTACATTCTCTCGGGCGAGAAGACCAGCATCACCTTCACCGGCGTTTCCAAGGTCGTGTTCGTGTCGGCGCGCACCGGCGGGCCCGGCCCGCGCGGGCTTTCGTTCTTCCTCGTTCCGACCGACCTGCCGGGCGTCAAGACCAGCAATTTCGAGCGCATGGGCCAGCGCCTGGACCGCGGAGGCAGCTTCTTCTTCGACGACGTGCGCGTGCCGGCGCGCAACATGATCGGCAAGGAAAACGAAGGCTTCATCTGGGCCATGACGATCATCGGCTACAACCGCAACTTCGTTCCGCTGGCCTGCATCGGTGCGGCGCAGAAGTCGCTGGACGAAACCATCGAATACGCCAAGTCGCGCCAGATCATGGGCCAATCCATGTCCAAGTGGCAGGGCGTGGCGAACGAGCTTGCCACCGAGGCCACCAAGCTGGAGGCGGCGCGCATGCTGTGCTACCGCGCCTTGTCGCTGAAGGATCAGGGCCTGCGCCACGACGCCGAATCGTCGATGGCCAAATGGTGGGGCGTGAAGGTGGCCAACGAGGCGCTCTACACCTGCATGCGCCTGCACGGCCATTACGGTTGGGCGAAGGATCTGCCCTTCGAGCAGCGCCTGCGCGACTGCCTGGGCATGGAATCGGCCGACGGCCCGCGCGAAGTCCATCTGGGCATCATCGCGCGCGATCTTCTGGGCAAGCACCACGCCCCGTTCTGAGGGGCCGGAGCCATGGGTCCGCTCAACGGCCTGAAGGTGGTCGAATTGGCCGGCATCGGCCCCGGGCCGATGGCCGCGATGCTGCTCGCCGACCTGGGCGCCAGCGTGATCCGCGTCGACCGCAAGGAGCCGAGCGGATTGGGCGTGCCGCGCCCGCCGCGCTTCGACCTGCTGCTGCGCAACCGGCCTGTGCTGCCGCTGGACCTGAAGCAGCCAGCCGCGGTCGAACTGGTGCTGGATCTGGTCGCCCGATCGGATGTGCTGATCGAAGGCTATCGCCCCGGGGTCGCCGAGCGCCTGGGGCTGGGCCCCGAAACCTGCCTCGCCCGCAACCCGCGGCTGGTTTACGGGCGCATCACGGGCTGGGGCCAGGACGGACCGCTGGCCCAGGCTCCGGGCCACGACCTCAACTACATCGCGCTCACGGGCGCGCTGCACGCGATCGGCCGCGCCGGCCAGGCGCCGGCCGTGCCCATCAACCTGATCGGCGATTTCGGCGGCGGCAGCCTGTACCTCGTGCTGGGCGTGCTGGCCGCCCTGCACGAGATGAAGTCCTCGGGCCAGGGCCAGGTCGTCGATGCCGCGATGGTCGACGGCGTGGCCTCGCTGATGACGCAACCGCAAGGCAGCATGGCCGCGGGATTGATGAGCAACGAGCGCGGCACCAACGCCACCGATTCCGGCGCGCCTTTCTACGACGTGTACGCCTGTGCCGACGGCCGCTGGATCTCGATCGCCGCGGTCGAACGCAAGTTCTACGCCGAAGTGCTGCGGGTGCTGGAACTCGATTCGCTGCTGCCCGAGCAATGGAACAAGGCGACCTGGCCTGCGGCCAAGGCGCTGATCGCCGCGAAGGTCGCGCGGCGTACGCGCGCGCAGTGGTGCGAAGCCTTCGAAGGCGTCGACGCCTGCTTTGCCCCGGTGCTGACGCTGGACGAAGCGCCGCGCCACCCGCACCTGGGCGCACGCGGCACCTACATCGAGATCGACGGCGTCACCCAGCCGGCACCGGCGCCGCGTTTCAGCCGCAGCCACCCCGATACGCCCGCGCCACATCGGCCCTGGGATCCGGGCCAGGCTTTCGAAACCCTCGGCCCCTGGCTCGACGACACCGCGATCCGCGCCGCGCTGGCTGCGGGCGTCGTGGCCTGACGCGCCCACGCGGCCCGCTCCCTCCCCTGCCAATTCCCCCAAGACAAGGAGCCACCGATGAAGACCCCGACTTCCACACGTCGAACCCTGTTGCGCCTGACGGGCCTGGCCCTGGCGCTGGCGGCAGGCACCGCCCTCGCCGACTCCGAGCCGTTTCCGAACCGGTCGATCACGATCATCGTGCCGTATTCGGCCGGCACGGGCAGCGACTCCCTGGCGCGCGCCATCGGCCAGGCCGTGGCCGAAAAGTCGCATCAGTCGGTCGTGGTCGAGAACCACGACGGCGGCGGCAGCCTCGTCGGCACCTTGGCGGCAGCCCGGGCGCGACCCGATGGCTACACGATCCTCATCGTCGCCAACCCCTTCGTGATCGGACCGACCCAGCGCAATCCGCCGCCCTACGATCCGATCAAGGACTTCCAGCCCATCGCCAAGGTGGCCATCATTCCGCTCGTTCTGGCGAGCACGGTTTCACTGCCGGTGAAGAACATCGGGGAACTCGTCGCCTACGCGCGTGCCAACCCGGGCAAGCTGAGCTACGCCTCGTCTGGCCCGGGCACGATCAGCCAGCAGGAGATGGAAGTCTTCAAGGACGCCGCCGGCCTGGACATCGTCGAGGTCGGCTACAAGAGCACGGCCCAGGCCCTGACCGACGTCATCGGCGGCCACGTGCCGCTGTTCCCGGTCGTGGTCTCGAGCGTATTGCCGCACCTGAAGGCGGGACGCATCCACGTGCTCGGCGTGTTCGACGTGCGGCGCTCGCCGCTCATTCCCGACATCCCTTCGATGTCCGAAGCGCTGGGCTTGCCCGGCTACACCCCGACCCCGGTCTGGTACGGTTTCGTGGCCCCTGCCGGCACGCCGCGCGAGGCCATGCAGGCGCTGAGCGCCTTGTTCCAGGGCGCGATGCAGACCCAGGCCGTGAAGGACCGATTGAGCGAACTCGGAGCGCAGCCGATCAGCCCGAGCAACGAGCAGTTCGTCGCCGACATGAAGGCGGAGACCGCGAAAGCCGCCGAGCTCTTCAAGCGCAGCTCGGCATCGGCGGGGGCGGTCGAAGGCAAGGCCAGGCCCTGAGGGGTCGGGGCCTCGCCCGGCTGTTAGGCTCGGTGCCTCGCGGGCCGCTTCGGCCCGTCACCGTCCGCAACCGCCGCGCCCCTCCCGCATGACGAGCCCCGCCACGACGCGCCGCGCCGCGCCCGCAAACCCCGCCCCGAAAAGGCCCAAGGCCGCCGAGACCGTGGCCGCCGAGTTGCGGCGCCAGATCGTCACCGGACGGCTCAAGCCGGGCGACAAGCTGCACCCCGAGAACGTGCTCCAGGCCGAGTTCGCGATCTCGCGCCCGACCATGCGCGAGGCGTTGCGCCTTCTCGAAGCCGAGTCGCTCATCACGATCAGCCGCGGCAAGCACGGCGGCGCCCGGGTCTCGACGATCGATTTCGGCGCGGTCGCCACCCAGGTGGGGGTGTTCCTGCAGATGGAAGGCACGACGCTGCCCGACGTCTGGCTCGCCCGCACCGTGCTCGAGCCGCCGGCCGCGGGCCTCGTCGCCGCGCGCCGCGACCCCGCCGTGCTGTCGTTGCTGGAGGCCCATATCGACGAGGCGCGCGAAGCGGCCAAGACCGACCTGATCCGCTACGCCGACCTGAGTGCCGATTTCTCGCTGCTCATCACCCGCCATTGCGGCAACAAGACGATCCACGTCCTGGTCTCGCTGATCTACGACATCATCCGGCGCCAGCACGAGAACGTCACCGAACGCACCCTCACCCGCCCCAGCGTCGACCGGCTGCGCCAGGACAGCATCCGCAGCCGCGAACAGGCGGTGGCGCTGATGCGCAGCGGCACGCCGGCCGCCGCCGAGACCTTCTGGCGCGAACACCTCGAACACATGCGCGACCTGGTGCTCGCGGCCTATAAATCGCCGATGACGATCGACGTGCTCAACGAGCGGCCCGGCCGCCAGCGTGCGCTCGCCAAGGTCCGGCGCAAGCCGGATCCGGTGTAGGCGGCAGGCAAGGCTGCAGCTCGATGACGCCCTCGCGCCGGCGGATCCGGCTCGCGTTTCCGCGATCCGCCCCGCGCCGCCGCGATTGACGCCCACTCGGTCCGTTTGTCCGCGACGATCCCGAATTCGGCCGCTGCGATCATTTGCAAGCGGCACTGTGGCGGACAAACTCCGGTCGTCAACCCGCGCGAACTGAAACCGGATCGATCCATGCCCACCAAAAAGCCCAGCAGCACGCCCGCCCCCAAGACCCGAACCACCGGCGGCCGTGCTCGCCGAGGTTCGGCCCGAGCCACTCGGGCGACCGCGCCGCCTCCAGCAGTGCGCTTCACCGAAATGCCCGGCCTGGGCAGCCTGCTCACGCTGGCGCGTCAGCTGCGGAGCTGGACCGACTCGATGATCGCGCTGGCAGGGCCTGCCACCGACATGGCGGTGGCCGCCGTGGGCGCCCGCGCCGGGAGTCCGAAGCAGCGCGCAACGATCCACAAGGCCGGCGCCATGCTGCGCTCCATGCGCGAATCCGCGGGCCTGACCTTGCAGGAGCTCACCCAGGCCCTCGACCTGCGCGACCCCGCCCTGCTCGAGAGCGCCGAGGGCGGCGCCATCGCTCTGCCCTTCGAGGTCGTCCTGCGCCTGGCCGCGGTATTGGGGCGCGACGACCCGGTCACGGCCATGATGCGCCTGACCCGCGCATACAACCCCGACCTGTGGAAGACGCTCGAGCTGCTCGGCTTCGGCAGGCTCGTCGTGCAGGCCGGGCGCGAACGCGAGCTGGCCAACCTCTACCGCGCCAACGACGA
>JAGWTS010000016.1 GCA_028868875.1 Burkholderiales bacterium
CGCTCGAGCGCTACCGCATGGCGGGCTACGACCTCGAGGTCGACGCCCCGCGCTACGTGGCGCTGGACATCGAGCTCCATGTCTGCGCCGCGGCCGGCTATTTCCGCGAGCAGGTGCTGAAAGCGGTCTTCGACGCTCTCGCTCCCGCCCGCCGCGCCGACGGCAGCCCGGGCTACTTCGCGCCGCAGAACTTCGTCTTCGGCCAGGCCGTGTACCTGAGCCCGCTCATCGCCGCGGTGCAGGCCGTCACCGGCGTGGCCTCGGTCGTCGCGACGCGCTTCCAGCGCCTCGTGGCGCCTGGCGCGACCTCGCTCGCCGACGGCGTCATCGCGATGGCCCGCCTCGAAGTCGCCCAGCTCGCCAACGACCCCAGCTTCCGCGAGCGCGGCCGGCTCGTGATCGACATCGGAGGCGGTGCATGAGTGACATCAGCTCCGTGGACGGCAGCCCCTGCGGCTGCTGCGCCGGCGTCCAGGACTCGACGCCGCAGGCGCTCTCCAACCGCCCCGGCCTCTCGGCCATCGCCACCCGCATCGGGCGCCAGGGCGACTTCAAGGCCAGCCTGCAGGCGGGGTTGTCGAGCGCCGCCTACCCGGCGCTCTCGCGCCTGCTCACGCGCGACGGCGACGACTTCACGATCGGCCTGATCGACGCCTTCGCCTGCGCCGCCGACGTGCTCACCTTCTACCGCGAGCGCATCGCCAACGAGAACTATCTGCGCACCGCCACCGAGCGCGTCTCGCTGCAGGAGCTCGGCAAGCTCATCGGCTACCGCATGCGCCCGGGTCTCGCGGCCGAGGCGTGGCTGGCCTTCAGCGTCGAGACCCCACCTCAGGCGCCGCCGGGCAGTTCGGCCGAGCCCGGGGCCTTCGTCACCGGCGTACCTGCGCGCATCGCGCTGGACCGCGGGATCGAGGTGCAAAGCATCCCCGGCCCGAACGAGACGCCGCAGACCTTCGAGACGGTCGAGGCCCTGGCCGAGGCCCGCCCAGAATGGAATGCGGCGCGCCCCTGGTTCAGCGAAACCCGGCTGCCGGTGCAAGGCGATGTCGGCACCTGGATTTCCGGCGTGCGCAACAACCTGAAGCCCGGCGACGCGCTGGTCTTCGTCGACCCGGCCTTCATCGCCAGCCCCTCGACCCCGAACGAGCATTGGGACTTCCGCGTGCTCAGCGCCGTCCAGGTCGACGCCGCGAACGACCGCACCCAGGTCAGCTGGCTGCGCGGGCTCGGATCGACGAGCCCGGCGATGACCCCGGCCGCCAACCCGCTTGTGTTCGCCCTGCGCCGCCGCGCCGGCGTGTTCGGCAACAACGCGCCGATGTGGGCCAGCATGCCCGCGGTCTTCAAGGACCAGTACCCCGGCGGAACCAAGACCGGCGGCGGCTACACCGACGACTGGCCGGCGTTCAACGCCAGCGGCGCCGCCCCCAACGGCACCCAGGCCTGGGTCGACCTCGACGCCGTCGTCGCCGACGCCGCGGCCGGCGGCCTCGCCGTGCTCGCCAAAGGCGACTACAACCGCGCCAGCGAAGGCGGCGCCGGCACCTACGTCGAGCTGTACGTGGTGCGCGGCAACGCCGACGTTTCGCGCGCCGCGTTCGCAATCTCGGCCAAGGTCACGCGGCTGGAACTCGAAGGTCAGAACTTCAGCAGCCGCTTCTACGGCTATCCGCGCGAGACCTCGGTCTACACCGCGTCCGAAGCGCTGGCGCTGGCCGACACCCCCGTCGACGACGACATCGCCGACGACTTGCTGGCGCTGGACCTCGGCGCCGACGGCCTGCTCCCGGGCCGGCGCCTGATCGTGCGCGGCGATGCGAGCGCCGACGGCAGTGCGCTCGTGCACCAGGCGACCATCGCCGCGGTCACGCCGCAAGGCGCGCGCTGCACGCTGCGCATCGACCCGCCGCTACCCACGGCATTGCAACGCAGCAGCGTCGTCGCCCACCTCAACGTCGTGCCGGCTTCGCAAGGCAAGACGGTGGCGCAGATCCTCGGCGCAGGCAGCGCGGCACAGGCCTTCCAGCGCTTCGAGCTCAAGCAGCTGCCGCTGACCTGGCGCGCCGCGCCGACCGAAAGCGGCGCCCGCGCCGAGCTCACGCTGCGCGTCGGCGAAGTGCAATGGAGCGAGCGCGCCAGCCTTTACGGCGCCGCTCCGGCCGAGCGCAGTTATGCGCTCGAGACCGACGCCGCCGGCCGCCTGTTCGCGGTCTTCGGCGACGGCGTCCAGGGCGCGCGCCTGCCCAGCGGCCAGAACAACGTCCGCGCCAGTTACCGCAAGGGGCTGGGCAGCGCGGGCAACGTCGCCGCGCAGTCACTGAGCCAGCTCGTCTCGCGCCCGCTCGGGCTCAAAGGCGTCACCAACCCGGTCGCCGCTTCCGGCGGCACCGACCCCGAGGCCGAAGACGAGGCCCGCGCCTCGATGCCCCTGGCCACGCGCACCCTGGGCCGCGTCGTCTCGCTGCCCGACTACGCCGACTTCGCCCTCGCCTATCCGGGCATCGCCAAGGCCCAGGCCGCCGTGCTGGCGCTGACGGGCGGGCGCTGCATCGTCGTCACCGTGGCCGCGCCGCCGGGGCAGGCCCTGGACGAATCCAGCCCCGTCTGGACGAACCTGCTTGCCGCGCTCAAGGCCGGCGGCGACCCGCT
This sequence comes from Burkholderiales bacterium, assembly GCA_028868875.1. Taxonomy (GTDB): domain Bacteria; phylum Pseudomonadota; class Gammaproteobacteria; order Burkholderiales; family Burkholderiaceae_C; genus Rubrivivax. The sequence continues at coordinate 2,653 of JAGWTS010000016.1, forward strand.
GGTGCCGGTGCGGCTGGTGGCGGCCCGGCTGTCGACCTTCCGCATCGGCATCAAGGTGGCCTGCGACCCGGCTTACGAAGCCAAAGCGGTTCTGGCCGGCGTCGAAGCCGCCCTGCGCGCCGCTTTCGGCTTCGAGCAGCGCGGGCTGGGCCAGCCGGTGCAGCAGTCCGAGGTCATCGCCGCGGCGCAGGCCGTGGCCGGCGTCGTCGCGGTCGACCTCGACCGGCTCTACGGCGGCAGCCAGCCCGCGGCGCAGACCCAGCCCAGCCTGCAGACCCGGCTGCTGGCCGACCGCATGCAGGCCCTGGCCGGCGGCGCCCAGCCGGCCGAGCTGCTGACCCTGGACCCGGCGCCGCTGGACAGCCTGGAGACGATGTGATGGCCACGCTCACCGCCGACCGCCTCTGGCAACTGCTGCCCGCCGTCTACCGGATGCGCGACGCCGACCACGGCGAGCTGCGCGACCTCGTCAACCTCTTCGCGCGCGAATTCGCGGCGCTCGAAGAAGACCAGGCCCAGCTTTACGACGACCTCTTCATCGAAACCTGCGCCGACTGGGTCGCGCCCTACATCGGCGACCTCATCGGCTACCGCCTGCTGCATGGCGGCACGCCGGGCCTGGCCTCGCCGCGCGCCGATGTCGCCAACACCATCGCCTTTCGCCGCCGCAAAGGCACGGCGACGATGCTCGAGGAGATGGCGCGCAGCGTCACCGGCTGGCCCGCCCACGCGGTCGAGTTCTTCCAGTTGTTGACGACGACGCAGTACATGAACCACCTGCGGCCGCAGGCGCTGGCCACGGCCGACCTGCGCGACCTGCAGGCCACGCTGCGCGTCGGCAGCGCCTTCGAGAGCACGACGCACATCGCCGAGATGCGCCGGCCGGACCCGGCACTGGGGCGCTACAACATCCCCAACATCGGCCTCTTCGTCTGGCGCGTCGAGCCGCTGTCGCTGTCTCGCGTCGGCCTCGTCGCCGACCCCGGCGACGCCAGCGGCCGCCGCTTCAGGCTCGACCCGCTGGGCGCCGACCTGCGGCTGTTCCGCCTGCCCGTCACCGAAGCCTCGATCAGCCAGCTCGCAACACCGGTCAACATGCCCGAGCCACTGGCCGTGCGCCTGCTCGCCTTGCAACTCGAGGCCGCCGTGGCATCCGGCGCCGCGACCAGCGACGACTGGGGCCGCAGCATCGCCTTGTTCGACGGCAGCGGCGCCGCGATCCCGCTCGCCAGTGCCCCAGGCGTCGCCGTCGTTCGCAGCGCCGACCTGCGCGAAGACCCCGCCGCCCCCGGCCATTGGGCCCACGAAACCGACCTCAGCGCCGACGAGATCGGCATCGACGCCGAGCGCGGCCGCGTCCTGCTCGGCAGCCACCGCGCCGCCCAGCATGCCGCCGCCCCGTTCAGCGCCACGCTGCACCTGGGCCAGGCGCGGCGCTTCGGCGGCGGCGAATACGAGCGCACGCCGCAGGGCGAGGCCCTGGCGCTGCAACAGGTCGTCGCCAGCGGCGCCGCGCTGCAAGCCGGGCTCGACGCGGTGCGCGGCGGCGGGCGCCTGCTCGTCGCCGACAGCCTCACGTACGCCCAGACCCCGCTGCCCCATGTCGACAGCGTGACGACGCCGGGCGCGCCCGGCCTCACCGTGGTCTTCGGTGCCCGCAACGGCGCCCGCCCGCTCATCGCCGCGGGCGGCGACATCACGCTGGACATCGGCGCCCACGGCAGCCTCGTGCTCGACGGCCTCGTGATCTCGGGCGCGACGCTGCGCCTGGCCGCGGCCGCCGACGACGCCCCGCGCACCCTGGTTCTGCGCGACTGCACCCTCGTCCCCGGCCGCAGCCTGAACCCCGACCGCAGCCCGGCGCATCCCGGCGCGGTGAGCCTGCGCATCGAGCATCCCTTCGCCACGGTGCAGATCGAAAACTCGATCGTCGGCGCCCTTCAATGCCACCCTGACGCCCAGGTGTCTGCGGTCGGCTCGGTGATCGACGCGGGCACGCGCGAGCTCGCCGCCTTCGAAGGCCTGGCCGCGGCGGAAGCCGGGGCGACGCTGAACCTCGTCGACTGCAGCGTCGTCGGGCTGGTCCACACGCGCGCGCTCGAGCTGGCCTCGAACGTGATCTTCCTCGGCGCCACCGGCGCGGCGACGCCCGCCGGCTGGAGCGCGCCGCTGCGCGTGCAGCGCCGCCAGCAGGGCTGCGTTCGCTTCTCCTGGCTGCCGGCCGGCGCGATCACGCCGCGCCGCTACCGCTGCGTGAGTGACGACGGCGACCCCGCGTTGCGGCCGCAATTCACGTCGCTGCGCTACGGCGAACCGGGCTACGCGCAGTTGCTCGCAACGACGCCGGCGGCGATCCGCCAGGGCGCCGACGACGAAGGCGAGATCGGCGTCATGCACCCGCTGGCGCAGCCCCAGCGAGAGGCCAACTTGCGCATCCGGCTCGAGGAATACCTGCGCTTCGGCCTCGCTGCCGGCCTCATCTACGTGACATGAATCCCCCCGAAGCGCCTTCGGCGCTCCCCAAAAAGGCCACTTGGGGCCCCTTCGTGGCCCTATGGGGCACCGCCAGCGGACCGGCAAAGCCGGATCCGCGGCGGTCGCGCGAGCGGCCGCGGCGTGCCTCGCGATGCGCGGTTGCGGCATTGAACCTGTAAACCGGAGACCCCCCCATGGCAGCCGACTTCTCCCGCGTGCGTATGGACCCGCTGGCCGATTTCGCCGGCGTCGAGCTTCAGCAAGGCCGGGTGCTGCTCGACGGCGACTTCAACGAGCTCGTCGCCGTCTTCGACCGCCGCCTGCGCGCGCTGGCCAGCGACGTGCTGGGCCGCGCCACCGCCTCGCAGACGACGCCCGCGGCCTTCAAGCTCAGCCCCGTGGCGGGCGGCTTCACGATAGCCCGCGGGCGGATGTACGTCGACGGGCTTCTGGCCGAGAACCACGGCCGCGCGGTCCCGGCGCAGCGCGGCTTCGACCCCTTGCTCGCCGAGACGGTCTACACCCAGGATCCGGCCTACGCCGATCAGCCCTGGGGCACGCCGCCGGCCTTGCCCGAAGCCGGCCGCCACCTCGTCTACCTCGACGTCTGGCAGCGCGAGCTGAGCTACATCGAAGACCCGGCCCTGGTCGAGCCTGCGCTGGGGGTGGACACGAGTTCGCGCCTGCAGACCGTCTGGCAGGTCCGCGTCCTCGGCGACGAAGCCCCGGCCGGCGTCGATTGCGGCTCGCCCGATGGCGACGTTCCGGGCTGGGCCGCGCTCACCGCGCCATCGAGCGGACGCCTCACGAGCGGCACCTTCAACGTCACCGCCGCCCCCGACCCCTGCGAACTGCCGCCCAGCGGCGGCTATACCGGGCTCGAGAACCAGCTCTACCGCGTCGAGATCCACGACCCCGGGCTGCCCGGCGCCGGCGCCACCTTCAAATGGTCGCGCGACAACAACAGCGTCGCGAGCCGCGTTGCCGCCTACGTCTCGGCCACCGAACTCGAACTCGACAGCCTGGGCCGCGACGAGGTGCTGCGCTTCAAGATCGGCGACTGGGTCGAGATCAAGGACGACGTGCGCGAATTCGCCCAGGCGCCGGGCGAGATGCGCAAGATCGCCGACATCGACGAAGGCCTGCGCCGCATCGTCTTCAGCCCCGCCCTGCCGGCAGACATGCTGCCGGCCTCGTTCCCCGACGCCACGCTGCCGGGCCAGCGCAACCTGCGCGTGCGGCGCTGGGACCAGGCGGGCAAGGTCTACGCCACCGGCCCCGGCGGCACCGCGGTGCAGGTGCAGGACCTGGATGCCGCGGGCTCGACCGGCCTGGTCGCGGTGCCTGCGGCCGGCACCACCCTGCTGCTGGAGAACGGCGTCACGGTCGCCTTCTCGGACGCCGGAGGGCCGGGGTTACGCAGCGGCGACGCCTGGGTCTTCGCGGCGCGCACCAACGACGCATCGGTCGAACCGCTCGACCAGGCGCCGCCGCGCGCCGTCCACCACCATTACGCGCGCCTCGGCTTCTGGGACCTCGCCGCCGGCACGATCAGCGACTGCCGCGGCCACTGGCCGCCGGCCGGCGGCGGCAGCGATTGCGGCTGCAGCGCCTGCGTCAGTGCCGAGTCGCATGCCGCAGGGACGTTCACGATCCAGGACGCGATCAACCGGGTGCGCGACGCCGGCGGCGGCACGGTCTGCATCGCCATCGGCGAATATGCCTTGCGCGAGCCGCTGCAGCTGAACGGCGTCAAGTCGATGCGCATCCGCGGCCAGGGCCCGGGCACGGTGCTGGTGGCGCGCGGCAGCGCCTTCGTCGTGCAGGGCGCGGTGGCGCTCGCGATCGAAGACCTGGCCGTGCTCAGCGTCGGCGCGGACTCGGCCATCGCGGTGCGCGGCGCGCTCGGCCTCGTGCTGGAGCGCCTGGCCGTCGCCGTCGTTTCCACCGACAAGGCAGCCGCCGCGGCGCTGGCGCTGGCCGGCGTGAACCTCGGCGTCGTCCTGCGCGAAAGCGTGCTGTTCGCGCCGCTGGGCATCGCCGGCCCCGAAGCGGTGCCGGCCACGCAAGACCAGACGAGCTTCCTGCTCGCGGCCGGCCTCGTCGCCGAGGACAACCTGTTGCTGTGCGCCCGCCGTGCCGTCTCGCTCGAAGGCCCGGTGCTGCACCTGCTGGAAACCCGGCTGCGCGGCAACCAGGTCAACGGCTGCAGCGACGCCGCATTCGTTCTGCTCGGACTGGGGCTGCAGGGCTCGGACCTGCGCGTCGCCGACAACCGCTTCGCGGTCTCGGGCCAGGGCGTTCAATGCGCGCTCGAAGGCGTGCGCATCGAGGGCAACGAATTCGACGGCAGCAGCGCCGGCGCCGCCGCGGCGCGAGCCGGCACGGCGGCCGTCGACATCGTCCCCGGCCTGGCGCGCGCCGGCATCGCGAGCTGCCGCGTCGCCGCCAACCGCATCGCCGGTTTCAGCCGCGCCGCCATCCTGGTGCGCGTGCGGGTGGCCGAACTGGCGATCGAGGCCAACGAGGTCGCCGCCTGCGCCAACGGCGTGCTGATGACCGACGGCGCGCGCGCCGCCTCGGTGACCGTGGCCGAGAACCGCCTGCGCGATATCGGTGGCAGCGGCGCGAGCGCGGTGCTGGCGATCGGCATCAGCCGCGCCGAAGATGCGGCGCTTTCCGGCAACCGCATGCTGCGCGTCGCCGTGCAGGCGAGCGCGGCGACGGCACGGGTCGGCCTGCAAGGCCTGGCGATCGGGCGCCTGAGCGTGCAGGCCAACCAGTTGGCGGCCCTGGCACCGCCGGCCGATTACGGCGGCAGCGCCGCCGGCATACTCGTCGCCGGCCCGTACTCGGATCTCTCGGTCGGCGCCAACAAGGTGGCGCGCGATGCCGGCAGCGCCGGCGAGCCCGACCGCGCGAGCTGGCTTGCGCTCCAGGTCGGGCCGCTCGCGAGCAACAGCTTCACGACCGGCGCCGGCGTCTTCGCGCAGGCCCACCGCGCCGCCTACGCCAGCCTGCTGCCCTTGCCGGCGGGCGGCGGCACCCTGGTCATCTCCGGGCTGCAGGCCTTCGTCCACGGCGCCGCGCCGGCCGGCAGCTTCACCCCGGCCGGCACCGCCAGCGTGCTCGGCAACCGCTTCGCCGGGCGTGGCGTCGACCCGGCGGTGCTCGTCGCCACGGCCGGCGAATGCCAGTTCAGCGACAACCGCGTCGAGCACGGCAGCTCGAGCGGCAGCGCGGCGGTCGTGCTGAACTGCCCGCTCACCGTGCTCAGCGCGAACCGGGTGCGCAACAACAGCGACATCGCCGTCCAGCTCAACGCCGGCAAGCTCGTCGCCGCGGTCGCCAACATCACGACCGGCATCATCCAGGTCGCCGGCGCCCCGCTCGGCGCGCCCTTCGACGCCCTCAACCTGCGTGCCTGACCACCGACTTCGGGAGCCCGAGATGCGCATCGTCTTCGTCAACCCCAACCAGCCCCAGCCCGAGTTGCTGGCCCGCGCCGCGCAGGCGCAAGACCGGTCGGCGGCGGTGCTGAAGTTGCGGGCGCTGAACCCGCAGCTCGACTTCAGCCGGCTCGCCGCGGGGGCCGTGGTCGTGCTACCCGGCAATGCCGCCGCGACGGGCGACACCCCGGGCGCCGCCACCGCAGCGGGCAGCAGCCCGGGTGCGCAGGCACTGGCCGATGTTCAGGGCGCGGCGACGGCGGCGCTGAAAGCCGCGGCCGTGGCGACGCGCCAGGCCGGCGCCGAGCGCGCGGCCGACGCCGGGGCGGTCGCGGCGGCCATCGCCAACGAGGCCGTCAAGGCCGCGCTCGAGCGCGACCCGGCGCTGCAGGCCGATCTCGACGCCGCGCTCGAGGCCGGTCAGGCCGAAGACAAGGCGGCGGCGGCCGACGCCAAGCTGCTGGCGACCCTGGCCAAGGCGCTGCCGGCCGAGTTCGAGGCGCTGGCGCGCCTGTTGGGCTGACAGGCCGAGGCCCAGCACGAGGTCCCGGCCCCTCCGTCTCGAACCGGGCCCGGCCGCGCGCGCGGCATCCGGCGTTCGTCGAATGCCGCGGCCGCGGCGCCCTCAACGGTCGATTTCCCGATACCAGTAGGTCCTGTGCTTGACGGCATTGGGCAGGATGGTCGGGCGCTGCACGCATTCGGCCCCCTTGCAATTCGCCACCGGCGGCCCGCCGATCAGGAACGGCACCTGCTTGTAATTGCCGCTGTCGCCCAGCTTCACCGAGACGACGCCGAACACCGGGCTCGGCGGCAGGCCACCGCCGTCGTAAAGGTCCGAGGTGCCGGCTCCGGTGACCCAGCTCAGCTGGTAGCCGCGCGCCTCGCCCAGGTTGGCGTTGCAGCTGGTCGTGCTCGCGGCCTTGGGTGTGTTGGTGCCGAAATAGACATAGGCGCCCACGGCGAGCGGTCCGTTGACGACCTTCTCGCCGGCGTGGGTGAGCGTCACGTAGAAACCGTTGGACTTGGTGGTCCCCGTGTTCGCGGTGACCAGGGACGATGGGTAGGGCGTCGTGGTGGCGTCGAACAGCGCCGCGGTGGCCGAGGGCGCGTTGTTGGCCGTGCTGCTCGAATCGTCGACCACGGGAGTCGCGCCCGCTCCGCTCATGCCGGTCTTGAAGTCCTTGATCATGTACAGCCGGTTGACGACGTTGTACGACTGCTGCGAAAGCAGCGGGTGCTCGCGGTCGCCGGTGCCCACGAGCACGGCGTCGAACATCGAGGTCTCGACCACGTCGGGCGGGTAGTAGAGCTTGCGCTTGGTCGTGCCGCTGCCGCCGACGCTGGCCAGCAGTTGGACCTGCCAGGTCGAGGGCCCGCCGGTGGCCGACACTGGTTCGAGGTCCAGGCGCCAGACGTTGCCGCCGATGTCGGCCGCGTAGACGCGGTCGATGTAGCCGTCGCCGTTGCGGTCGACCAGGGTCACATCCGACGGGATCGCATAAGGCATCGTGATCGAGCAGGGGTTGCCCGTGCAGCTGGTGCCGGCGCTCGCGTTGTAGGAGGTGTGCCAGACCAGCGCGCCGGTGACGGCATCGACGATGAAGAGCCCGCGCCCCATCGTGTCGGCGGCCGGCGGCTCGCTGTCTTCGTTGAGGTCGTAGCCGGCGCCGAAGATCAGCACCGGGTTGGTGGAGTAGCCTTTCAGGCGCGCCACCTTGGGCTGCGACCAGGTCTGGCCGAGTTCGGCGAACCCCGTGTCGCTGCTCGAGTGCGTCCACATCAGCTTCGGCGACTGGGGCGTGCTCACGTCCAGGGCATAGATCATGCGGCCGCCCCGGCGCTCCGACAGGTAGAGGTAGACGGTGGAGCCGTTCTGGTAGAACGAGGGCGAGCCGTCGAAGTAGTAGTCCTTGGGCGTGGCCCCGGCGACGGTCGTGGTCGACAGGGCGACCTCGGGGCTGTTGGTCTGCAGCCGCGTGAGCTGGCTCAGCGTGAACGGCTTGGCCAGGAAGGCCCAGAGCTCGCCGCCGGGGGCCACGCCGTTGATGTTGCAGGTGGCCGAGACGGTGCAGTTCGCCCCCGCCGGCTGGTTGCCGTTGACGGCGTGGAACATGCCGCCGTTGTCGCCGTAGTAGACGACGACGCCGGTGCTGCCGCCGTAGTTGACGGCGGCCGGGCGCGAATGGACGACGTCGCCGTGCACCGAGGGCCGGATCGTCACCGGGCTGCCCGGGCCGACCTCGTCGCCCTGGTTGTCGTCGCCGCGCAGCCAGTTGACGAGGGACGTGCTGCCGCCCATCGCCGCGACCACGGCCGAGTTGGTGCTGTCGAACGAGACCAGGGACGCGCCCGGCGCGATGCCGATGTCGGTCAGCACCTTGCGCGGGCCGCTCGGGCTGCTGCTGTAGTTGGTGGTCAGGTTGGCCAGGCGAATCTGTTCGCCCACGCCGCCCTTCTCGACGAACTGGCCGTCGGGGCTGTCGTAGCCCCCGGTCGGCCCCAGGTTCAGGGCCACGAAATACGGGTCCAGCCACCAAAAGCCCTGCATCGGCGACTTGTCGGGCAGGGCGTTGGGGTTGTAGGAGGTCCAGAAGCTCTGTGCATTGGCCGAGAAGAATCCGGTGCCCGAGGAACTGATCGCCGCGTTGCCGAGAGCGTCGGCGAGGTACAGCGACGAACCGGTCGAGTCCGAGACGATCTGGTACTGCTTCAGGTTGCCGCGCCAGCGCGGCAGGGCGTTGCCGTCGGGGCGGAACATGCCGACGAAAACCTGGTTCAGGTACTGGCCCTGGGCATTGGCGGTCACGGGCAGCGTCGGCGAGGCGAACTCGCTGTTGACGGCCTGGATCTCGTTGAAGATGGAGATCAGGTCGTTCACGAGGTCGGCCCCGCTCTTGCTGGCGTAGTACTTGCCGCCGCCGTAATAGGCCGTGCTCTGGAGCACTTCCTGGTAGTCGAGGTTCGCGGCGCCCGAAGGGCTGTAGCCGGCGGCGACCGAGTAGGTGACGATGCCCGCGCTCTGGTTCATGTAGCGTGCCCACTCGTCGATGAACGAGCCATTCTGGTACTTGGTGTTCGGGCCGAAGTTCGGCGTGGCGGTCAGGTTGATGATCTTCTGCTGGGCCGAGCTCGCCCCGGCCGACGCGAGCGCCGCGGCCGAGCTGCAGCCGCCGCCGGCGCAGGGCTTGGCCGCGCTCGCCTGCGTCGCGCCGACATAGATCACGAAGTTCTGCTGGCAGCTCGCCGTGCCCAGGTGCGAGGCGTAGCTCGTCCCCGAGGGCCCGGTATGGCCGGTGTAGTAGGCCCAGGCCTCGTTCATCACCTGGTCCATCTTCGAGTTGCCGCTCGCCTTGGGGATGCCGGCGAGGATCGGTGCCTCGAGGCTGCCGAGGGTCGTGGTGTTGTCGATCAACTGCCAGGCATAGGGCGGCGTGACGGGGTAGAGCATCGTCCCGCCGTTGGTCGAGCTCGTGCTGCTCACCATCACCGCGACGTTGAGCTTGCCCAGCATCGACGGATTGATGGCGGCCACCGCCTGGTACAGCGAGCAGTAGACGAGGTCGAGCAGCGTCTTGCCGGGCATCCCCGCGACCCCGCAGGTGAACCCCGCGACGTTGGCGTCGTTGTTCGCGGTGTTGTCCAGCACGATGAGCACGTTCTGGACCGGCGCCGCGCCGCCGACCTTGCTATAGATGTCGATGTCGTAGGCCCGGGCCGGGAACGCCCCCGCCAGGCCGAGCAGCAACGCCACGAGGAACCGGGCCTTGATCGCAAACTTCGTCATGTCGACCTCATCGTTGCCGCCCAGGCGGCTTCAGCAGTTCGATCCCACGGGCACGCGCACGGCGATGCCCTGGTGCGTGGTCACGGCGGCCGCGCTGTTGCCCGCCACGGGCGCCGCCGTGGCGCTGATGTCCCACACCGCGTTCGAGCAAAGGGAGTTGCCGGTCGCGCCGGCGCCGCCGCTGGTGACGATTCCGCTGTTCTGCACCGAGCCGCTGACTTCGCACGAGGCATCGTCGGGGTTGGTGATGTTCAGGTCCGCCGTCTTGATCGGCTGCACGGCCACGCAGTTCGGCGGCGGCACGCTGACCGCGTAGTCGGACACGCCGTCGTTGTCGATGTCCACGTTGACGACCGTGGCGCTGGGCGTGAGGGTCGCGAAGGCCGTGCCGACCACGGTCTCGATGCCTTGCTGGGCTGCACCCTCGGCTTCCTTCTGCACCTGCATGTTGCCGGCCACGTGCAACTCGACGTTGCTGCTGCGCACACCGGAGACCACGACCAGCATCACCAGCAGCAGGACCACCAGGGCGACGATCAGCGTCATGCCGCGCTGGCGGCGGCCACTGCTCGAGCGGGCTTTCATTTCCTCATTCCCTTTGTCCGGCGAGGTTGTACAGGCGCGCCACGGCGCTGTATTCGTGGCGCTTGTAGGCGTCGTTGAACGGACCCTGGGCGCCCTCGGCCAGGCCCATGGCGTAGGTTCGCGTATCGGCCCAGCCGGCCGAGGTCTCGATGCTGCGCGCGCGCAGGTAGATGCGCACGGTGACGACGTTGGACCAGTTGGCGAGGGCCGAGCTGGCCCAGCCGTAGGGCGGCACGCTGGCGGGACACAGGGCGGTCTCGGCCGCAGGCGGGTTGGCCGGGTTGCTCGTGTAGCAGCTCGGGTTGCCGGTGCCCACCAGGCCGAGCGCCGGATCGTTGTAGTCGACGCCGAAGTCGAACTGCAGGTCTTCGATGCCTTCGGCCAGCGGCGTCACCGTCATCGCCCCGTTGACGTATTCGGCGACCTTCAGCGTCGGCGTCGAATCGGCCGCGCCCGCGCTGCAATCGTCGCAGGTGCTGACGTAGTAGACGTGGTACAGCACCTTGCGCACGGGCGCCGGGGTGGCGCAGTCCTTCTGCAGCAACGTGAAGGCGCCGCCGCCGTTGTCGATGACGAAAGGCTGGGTGTCGGTGGCGCAGGTGGAGACCTGCAGGTAGGCGTTGGCCGTGTCCGTGGACACCGAGGCGGCCGTGGGCGCCGGGTTGACGGTGCTGAGCCGCGAGACCACCAGGTACGCCGTTCCGGCCTTGTAGTGGTCCAGGCAGGTAGGGGCGGCCGCGGGCGCGTAGACCGACAGCGGCACCGACGACGGAATGCCGGCGGCGTAGGGCTGCGGGATGTAGCCGAGCTGGGTGGCGGCGCCCGGGCACGCCATCGGCGCCACCTGGGTGTAGGTGTCGCGGGTGCCCGCCCCGTTGAAGCCGGCGGCCTGGATCTCCTCGCCCAGCAGCGTCAGCGCGTAGCGCCCGCTCTCGACCTGGGTGGCGGTCTTGCTGAGCTCCATCCGGCTCGTCATGCTGCCGGAGGTCAGCGACAGCAGGCCGATGAGCAGGAACATGCCGATCGTCACCGCGACCATCAACTCGATCAGCGTCAGGCCCCGCTGCGGGCGGCGGGCGCTCACAGCAGCGCTCCCACCTGGAGCGTCATCGTGACGACGCGGTGCAGGTTCGCGGCGCCGAAGCTCGGCGGGTTGCCGCCGCAGGCGCCGACCGCGGTCGGCGCCGCCGTCGCGACGAGCCCCTGCCAATGCACGCTGACCATGTAGATGTGGTTCGCGGCGTCGAGGGTGTCGATGCAGCCGACCGCGCCGATCATGGCGCCGACCTGGCGGCCGGTGCTCGTGGTTTCGGCGGCGCCCAGGAGTTCGGCATTCCAGGCGACGAGGTCGGCCACGGCCTGGGCGTTCTGGGTCGCCGACCCGGCGGCGCAGGCGGGGGTGCCGGTGTAGCCGGTGCCCAGCACCTGGCCCGAATAACAGGTGTCGAGCACCACCGGATTGGTCGGGTTGCCGGTGGCCGTGGCGCCCGCGCCCGAGAGCCGGTTCGCGTTCATGCGGTCCACCATGTCCTGCACCAGCAGGCTGGCCTGGGTGCGCTGGTACGACTCCATCTCGCTCAGGCTGGCGCGCCCGCCGACCCCGGCCAGTCCGATCAGGGCGACCGAGATCAGGACCATCGTGACCAGCACCTCGATGAAGGAAAAGCCACGCACGGGCCTGGCGCACGAGCGCCGGGCCGGCGTGCGCTGGCGATTCAGCACGAACATGCCGCCGCCGTGGCGACGACGGTGGTCGCCGGGACGCCGCTCAGGCCGATGCTGACGCAGCGCAGGCCCTGGGTTTGCGAGGACGCCGCCGGGGCGATCAGGAACTTGGTCGAGGCCGCGCCGGTGCTGCGGCCGTCCCGGCCATAGGTCACCTGGGCGAGCGCGCTGCAGTGGCTGCCCGCGGCGATGCGGATGCCGGGCAGCGGCGCCTGGGTGGCCATGACGTTGGCGGCGACCGCGCAGTCCGGCTGCGTGGTCCAGCCGTTGGCCCAGCCGCCGGCGGCTTGGCAGGCGCTGAAGTCGCGGCCGCGCGTGATCGCCTCGCTGCGCGCCAGGGACAGGGCGTCCACGAGGTCGTAGGACGCGTTGCGCGCGCGCTGGTTGCCCAGGTACTGCTGCAGCCCCGGCCCGGCCAGTCCGGCCAGGACCGCGACGATGGCCAGGACGACCATCAACTCGATGGCCGTGAAGCCGCGCTCGGCGCCCCCGGCGCCGTTGGGCGCTTGTCGGCGTGTCAGCGCTTCCAGCACGATGCAAGCCCCGCGGCGTCGTTCAGGCTCGTCTGGTAGAAGGTCGCGCCGGTCTGGTCGATGATCAGGATGCCGCAGTCCGAGTCGTTGTTGACCTGGGAGCCGATCGGGGTGGCCGTGACGGTGAAGCCCGGTGGCGGCCCGGCCACGGCGGCGGTGCTGATCGTGTAGCTCGAGGCCACGTTGTTCGGCGCGGTGGCCCCCAGCGTGCCCATGTCGGGGGCGAAGACGTGGCCGTCGAGCATGTAGCGCTGCTGCATGCTGGAGACCTCCAGCATGTAGCTCTCGGCGGCAGATCGGTTGCTGCGCGCAACGCTCTTCAGGTAGCTCGGGAGCGCAATCGCCGCCAGGATGCCGACGACGGCCACCGTGATCATCAGCTCGATCAGGGTGAAGCCGCGAACGCGCTTGGAAGGCAGGGACGCAGGGCGCATGGAGTGTGTCCAACAGGTACTCGGGCGGTCGCAAGAAGCAGGGACCAAGCACGTATCAGCTCGCCCGCCCCATTTTCGGCGCGTGGCCCGGTAGCTCAACCGGAAAGATCACACATGACCGTGCCGGAAATCACATATGGTTGCCAAGCCATCAGCGGCTTCGGCGCTCCGGATCACAGGCCCCGCAGGTGCGCCGAGACTCGATTTCCGACGACCAGGTGCGCACGTCATTCAATGCGGCACCGCGGGTCAAATCTCATATGTGATTGATATGCGCGACCTTGACCCCCAGCGGGCAGACAACGCGCCGGCCTGACCTTCGATTCGCAGAAAATGAAGGCCACGCTGCAAATCTGGCCGCGGGGCGCCGGCCCGCGCATCAGAGCGCGGACATCGAAGGCGCCAGCCAGCCCGGCGCCGGGCTCAGAGCACCGGCCAGGCCTTGACGGCCCCCGCCGGCCGCAGCCTCTCCCAGGCGCGCGCCAGCCGCAGCACGCCGACGTCGTCGTGGCGCCTTCCGGTGATCTGCAGCCCGATCGGCAGCCCCGCGGCGGTGTGGCCGCAAGGCACGCTCGCCGCCGGTTGCTCGCTCATGTTGGCCGGCAAGGTGAAACCGATGTGGTCCATCGCCCGCGCCGGGTCGTTCAGCGGTCCCGCCCATTCGGCGGGATAACTCGGCACCGGGCTCACCGGCGAGAGCACGAAGTCGTAGGGCCGGCAGGCCGCGACCGCGGCGTCGCGCAGCGCCGCCATCTGGCTGTAGCCGTGGAAGAGCTCGGCCGCGCTCGTGTGTTCGCCCGGCGCCACCCACGCGCGGATGTAGGGCAGCACCTTGTCGCGCCGCGCCTGCGGCAGGGCCGAGATGTCGAGCCAGGAGCGCACGCGCCAGAACAGGTCGATGCCGTGCGCCATCTCGGGCGCGGTGAAGGGCTGCAGCGGCTCGACGACGGCGCCGGCCTGCTCGAAGGCGCGTGCCGCGGCCTGCACCGCGGCCCGGGTCTCGGCCTCGAGCGGAATGCCCCAGCCGGCGTCCAGCAGCAGGCCGAGCTTGAGCCCGCGCACGTCGATGTCCGGGTCGGTCCAGTCCAGCACCTGGTAGGGCAGGCTCATCGCGTCGCGCCAGTCGGGCTTGCTGAGCTCCGCCATCATCAGCGCGGCGTCGGCCACGCTGCGCGTGATCGGCCCGGCAACACGCCCGGCATAAGGCGGCTTGATCGGCACCCGCCCCAGGCTGGGCTTGAGGCCGAACACGCCGCACCAGCCCGCGGGCAGGCGGATCGAGCCGCCGATGTCGGTGCCCAGGTGCAGCGGGCCGTAGCCCGCGGCCGCCGCAGCGCCCGCGCCAGCGCTGCTGCCGCCCGGGTTCTTGGCGAGGTCCCAGGGGTTGCGCGCCAGCTTGTGAAAGCTCGACAACCCCGACGACAACATGCCGTAGTCGGGCATCGTCGTCTTGGCGATGAACACCGCCCCGGCCTCGCGCAGCCGCGCCGCGGGCGGCGCGTCCTCGGCCGCCGGAACGAGTTCGGTCGCGGCAGTGCCCAGCGGCAGCGCCACGCCCTTCGTCGCGATGTTCTCCTTGATCGTCACCGGCACGCCGTCGAGCATCGACAGCGGCGCGCCGGCGTCGAAGCGGGCCGCCGCCGCGCGCGCCATCGCGAGCGCGCCTTCGGCGTCCATCGCCCAGGTCGCGCCCAGGCGGGGCTCGCAGCGCTCGACATGGGCGATCACGTCTTGCGCCACTTCCAGCGGCGAGAGCTCGCGCCGGCGGTAGGCGGCGGCGAGCTCGACGGCGCTCAGCGCGTGCAAGGCGGTCAAGCCGCGCCCCAGTGCAGCGCCGCCAGGTCGTTGGCGTTGATCGGCGAGTTGGTCCACAGGCCGCGCAGGCCCTTCCTGGCGATCGAGACCTGGGCCGGGTTCCAGATGAAGCCGTTGACCGCGTCGATGGCGAGCTGGGTCTGGAGCGCGCGCCAGATCCGCCCTTTCTCGGGGCCGCCGCTCGAGGTGGCGAAATCCGAGACCAGGCCGCGGAACTTGGCGCTGTCGTAGCCGAAGTAGTAGTTCGGGTCGGCGTAGCAGGTGGCGTAGTCCAGCGGCTCGACGTGGTCGATGATCGTGAGGTCGAAGTTGCCCTTGAACGGACCGGACAGCCATTGCGCCCATTCGACGTTCTCGATCTTCGTGTTCACGCCCACCTTGGCCAGCATCGCGGCCACGACCTCGCCGCCCTTGCGCGCGTATTCGGGCGGCGGCAGCGTCAGCGTCAGTTCGAGCGGGGTCGCGACGCCGGCCTCCTTGAGCAGCGCCCGAGCCTTCTCCGGGTCGTAGGGGTACATGCCGGTGAGGTCGACGTAGCCCAGGTCGGCGGGCGCGAAATGGCTGCCGATGGGCTTGCCCAGCCCGCCCGCGACGCCGTCGATGAAGGCCTTGCGGTCGATCGCATGCGTGAGCGCACGCCGCACGCGCACGTCGGAGAGCGGCTTGCGCCGGTTGTTGATGGACAGGATGCCCTTGCCCGCGGTGCTGCCGATCGTCACCGCGAAGCGGCGGTCGGCGCGGAACTGGTCCAGCGACTCGACGGCCAGGAAGCGCGGCATGCCGTCGACGTCGCCCGCGAGCAGCGCCGCCACCTGCGCCGAGGGGTCGTTGATGATGCGGAACGTGACCTTGTTCAGCGCCACCTTGGCGGCGTTGCGGAACTTCGGGTTCTTCGCCAGCGTGATGCTCGATCCCTTGACCCAGTTCTCGAGCACGTAGGGGCCGGTGCCGACGGGCTTGGTGGCGGCAAACGCGGCGCTGTTGGGGTGCAGGATCACGGCGGTGTTCTCGCCCAGGCGGAACGGCATCGTGCCGTCGGCGTTGTTCAGCGTGATGATCACCGTATGCGGGTCGTAGGTGGCGATGCTTGAGATGTTGTCGAACACCGCCTTCTTCGCCTTGTTGGTGCTGCCCGGCGCCTTCGCGCGCTCGAAGCTGAACTTCACGGCGGCGCTGTCCAGCGGCGATCCGTCGGAGAAGACCACGCCCGAGCGCAGGCGGAACGAATAGGTCTTGCCGTCGGGCGTCACGGTCCAGTTCTCGGCCAGCAGCGGCGTCACCGCGCCGTCCGGGCCGATCTTGGTCAGGCCCTCGAAGATGTTGTAGTGCACCACCTCGCCGATCGCGGCCGCGGCCGCGGTGGTCGGGTCCAGGCTCGGCGGCTCGAGCACCATGGCGAGCACGGCGCTGGTCTTGGCTGCGGCTTCGGCCCTGGGCAGCGCGGCGGCCAGCGGCAGGCCGGCGAGCAGGGTGTTGACGGTACGGCGGTCGATCTTGCTCATTCGAGGGCTCCTCTATCAAGCATGGCAACGGGGGAAGGATTCTGCGGCAGCGCGGCGAGCAGGCGCCGGGTGTAAGGATGTTCGGGGGCGCGGAACATGCGGCGCGGGTCGCCGCGCTCGACGATCACGCCCTGGTGCATCACCACGACCTCGTCGCAGACGAGGTCGACCACGGCGAGGTCGTGGCTGATGAAGAGATAGGTCACGCCCAGCCGGTCCTGCAGGTCCTGCATCAGGTTGAGCACCTGGGCCTGGACCGAGACGTCGAGCGCGCTCACCGGCTCGTCGGCGACGATGAGGCGCGGCCGTGTGATCAGCGCGCGCGCAATCGCGATGCGCTGGCGCTGGCCACCGGAGAACTCGTGCGGATACTTGTCGAGGTCGGCGCTGCGCAGGCCCACCGCGTCCAGCGCCTCAGCGGCGCGTTCACGGCGTTCGGCGCGGCCGGTGCCGAGCAGCACCGCGAGCGGCTCGGAGACGGTCTGCAGCACGCTGCGGCGCGGGTCGAGCGAGCCGTAGGGGTCCTGGAACACCATCTGCATCAGGGTGCGGGCGCGCCGCAGTTCGGCCGGGGCCAGGGCGTGCAGGTCGTGCCCGTCGAGGACGACGCGGCCGGCGCTCGGGGCCTCCAGCGCCATGACGATGCGCGCCAGCGTGCTCTTGCCCGAACCCGATTCGCCGACCACGCCCAGGCTCTTGCCGGCATGGAGCTCGAAGCTCACGCCGGCCAGCGCCTGCACCTCGTGCGGCGGGCCGAACAGATGCTCGCGCGGCAGCGCGAAGCGCTTTTCGAGCCGGTCGGCGACGAGCAGCGGCGCGGCGGTCACTGGTGCACCCCAAGGCCTGCGGCCGGACCGCCGGGGCGGGCATGAGCCCTCGGCGCGGCCTGCGGGCTCATCGAAATCCCTGCGCGCGTGGCGCGCCCAACGACGAAAGCGCGGCGCCCCGATCTCATGGCTGCACGCGAAGGCAGCGCGCCTCGTGGCCGGCGCCCAGCGCCACCGCCGCCGGCAGGCCGGCGCGGCAAGCGTCGATGACGAGTTCGCAGCGCTCGGCGAAAGGGCAGCCGACGGGCATTTCGGCGAGTTCGGGCACGCGCCCGGGAATCGTCGCGAGCCGCGTGCCGCGCGCCAGCCCGATGCGCGGCCGCGCCGCGAACAGGCCGCGCGTGTAGGGGTGGGCCAGGTGCTCGAACACCGCCGCGGTGGGGCCGCTTTCGGCGACGATGCCGCCGTACATCACGAGCAGGCGCTGCACGGTGCGCGCCATCACGCCCAGGTCGTGGCTGATCAGCAGCAGGCCCATGCCGTCCTCGCGCACGAGTTCGGCGATGAGGTCGAGCACCTCGCGCTGGATCGTCACGTCCAGCGCCGTCGTGGGCTCGTCGGCGACCAGCAGGTCGGGCCCGCAGGCGAGCGCAATCGCGATCACGACGCGCTGGCGCTGGCCGCCCGAGAGCTGGTGCGGATAGGCGTCGAGGCGGCGCGCCGCCTGCGGCAGCTGCACGCGTTCGAGCAGGCGCAAGGCCTCGGCGCGTGCCGCCGCGGCGCCGGCGCCGCGGTGCAGGCGCAGCGATTCGGCGATCTGGCGGCCGATCGGGTGCAGCGGGTTCAGCGCCGTCATCGGCTCCTGGAACACCATGCCGATGCGGTCGCCGCGCAGCCGGCACCAGTCGCGTTCAGCCAGGCCGACGAGTTCGCGCCCGCCCAGGCGGATCGAGCCCTCGACGCCGGCACCGTCGGGCAGCAGCCCCATCAAGGCAAGCGCGGTGATCGACTTGCCGCTGCCCGATTCGCCGATCAAGCCGACGGTCTCGCCGCGGTCGATCGCGAAGGACACCTCGCGCAAGGCCTCGACCGGCCCGCGCGCGGTGCGCAGGGTGACGCGGAGATTCGAGACTTCGAGCAGGCTCACGCCCCGGACGATAACGCCCTTTGCGCAAGGCCCGCCGCCGGGCCCAGGTCGAGCAGCGTGCGGCGCAAGGCCGCGGCCAGCGGCGTCGCGGGCAGCCGGCCCACGGCCCGTTCGAGCGCCGCCCCGTCGAGCGCATGGGGCACGCGCCAGAGGTAGCTCATGCGCGCGAGTTCGCGCCACATCGGCACGAAGGGGCCGAGGGCGCGCATCAGGCCCCAGGGCAGGCTGCCGCGCCTGAAGCCGCCGGCCGGCGCCAGCCCCAGATCGGCCGCGGCGGCCTCGATCGCGGCCAGCAGCGCGGCGCCGGTGAGGGGGTAGCCGGCGAAGTTCAGGCGCTGGAACTTCGGCGCCGCCGCCTGTTCGGCCACGGCGACGAAGGCGCGCGCGAAGTCGGGCAGGTAGGCCCAGGCGTGGACGCGGTCGAGCGGACCGGGATAGACGAGCTTGCCGCGCGCGAGGTCCTTCGCGATCGCCTGGTCGAGCCAGCTGCCGCGGCCGGCACCGAAGAAGTCGCCGGCGCGGATCACGACCGCGGCGACGGGGGCGGCGCGCAACCCGGCTTCCATCTCGCAGCGCAGGCGGCCCTTGGCGTTGCTCGGCCGCTCGGCCGTGTCTTCGTGCAGCAGCGCCGGCATGGACTCGCCGTAGTTGTAGACGTTGCCGGGCAGCATGAAGCGCGCATCCAGCTTGCGCGCCACTTCCAGGCCCTGGCGGAACAGCGGCAGCAGTTCCTGGTTCCAGCGCGTGTAGACCGGGTTCACGGCGTAGACGACGGCGCGGGCGCCGGCAGCGCGCGCGACGATGGCGTCCGTTTCGGCCAACGGCAGGCTGACTGCTTCGGCCCGTACCGGCAGCGGCTGCGCTGGCGCGCGCCGCGCCTGGGCCAGCACGCGCCAGCCGGCGGCGGCGAAAGCCTCGACGGCAGCGGCGCCGAAGCGGCCGGCCGCGCCGAGGACGAGAACGGTCTTGTCGGTCATCGCGAGCTCCTGATCGAAAGCGATGGCCGGGGTCTGGGCGCCGCGAGGCCATCCGGCAATTGGCGACCAAGGCATTCGAGCTATACATTCCTGCATGGCCCAAACCGCCTTCGACTGGACCCTGGTGCGCAGCTTCCTCGCCGTGCTCGACGCCGGCAGCCTGATGGGCGCGGCGCGCCGCCTCGGCGCGCAGCAGCCGACCTTGTCGCGCCATATCGCCGAGCTCGAAAGCCAGCTCGGCGCGCCCTTGTTCGAACGCACCGGCCGCGGCGTGACGCCCACCGCCATGGCGCTGGCGATCACCGATGCGGCGCGGCGCATGGCCGAAGGCGCCGACGCCCTCGCGCAGGCCGGAGCCGGCAGGCGCGAGGCCGGCGGCGGCAGCGTGCGCATCACCACCAGCCAGGTCGCCGCAGTGTGGTTGCTGCCCCCGATCCTGGCCGAGTTGCAACAGGCCGAACCGGCGATCCAGGTCGAGCTCGTGGCCTCGAACGCGATCGACAACCTGCTGCGGCGCGAAGCCGACATCGCCGTGCGCATGGTGCGGCCGGCGCAGGGTTCGGTGGTGGCGCGCAAGCTCGCCGACATCCGCATCGTCGCCGCCGCCCATGAGCGCTATCTCGCGCGCGCCGGCACGCCTCGCCAGCCCGCCGACCTGCTGCGCCACCGCCTCATCGGCTACGACCGCGACGAGGCGATGTTGCGCGGCTTTGCGGCGCTGGGCCAGCCGGTGCGGCGCGAGGACTTCGCCTTGCGCACCGACGACCAGGTGGCCTACGGCCGGCTCGTCGCCTCAGGCGCCGGCATCGGCTTCGTCGCGGCCTACAACCTGGCCTGCTGGCCCGGCGTGCAGCCGCTGCTGCCGATGCTGAAGATCCCGCCCCTGGCCTGCTGGCTCGCGGTGCACCGCGAGATCCGCGGCAGCAAGGTCGTGCGCCGGGTCTACGACTTCCTGGCCGAGGCGGTTCCGCGCGCGATCGAGAGCATGTCGAGGTAGGCGCAGGCCAGGCGCTCGGCAGCGGCGAGGCCGAGATCGCGCATCAGCGCATCGGCGATGCGCGCGCCCTGGGCATCCAACTGGCCGTCGCGCAACACCACTTCGAGCTCCTCAGCTCGCCAACTGCCGCCGCGCCCGATGCAGGCGCACGAAGAGGTTGTCTTCGCTGATCGCCAGGGCGCTGCAGACCTCCTCGGTGCTCTCGTCGCGCAGCACCCGGTGCTCGAAGGCCTGGCGCAGCCCGGCCGGCAGCGCCGCGATGCGCGCCAGCGCGCGCTCCAGGCGCTGGCGCTGTTCGGCGCGCTCGTCGGGGCGCGGCTGCGGGCATTCGAATTCGTGGATCGCGGCGCCGGCTTCGTCGCAGGCGTCCAGGCTGTCGTGGCCCGAGCGCTCGCGGATCAGGTCGACGATCTTGTTCTTGAGCACGGCCACCAGCCAGCTGCGCAAGGCGGCGCGGCCGGCGAAGCGGGCGCGGCCGGTCATCACGGCTTCGAAGACATCGTGCACCAGGTCTTCGGCCAGCGCCGGGTCGAGCAGGCGGCGCGCGGCGAAGCGCACGAGATACTCGCGCTGGGCACACAACTGGGCCCAGTCCGGCGCGGGAACGGGCGGGAAGCTGGCGAGGGCAGGAGCGGTCTGCAGCATGGTGACGGCTTTCGAACAACGGATGGCGCCACTGTGGAGGGCGCACCTCGCAGCAGCCTCACCGCAGATCACAGCCGGATCACATCGGTGTAAGGTCGCAGCCGTTGCCGCCGACCGCCTCCCCATGCCCAGCCGCATCCTCGTCGCCGAAGACCAGGCCGACATCCGCGACCTCATCGTGCTCAACCTGCAGCAGTCGGGTTACCTCGTCGACGCCCGCGCCGACGGCCGCTCGGCGCTCGAGAGCCAGGCCGAGCAGGAGAGCGACCTGCTGATCCTCGACCTGATGATGCCCGGCCTGGACGGCCTGGAAGTCTGCAAGGCGCTGCGCGCGCGCGGTCGCAGCACGCCGATCCTGATGCTCACCGCCAAGTCGACCGAGCTCGACCGCGTGCTCGGCCTCGAACTCGGCGCCGACGACTACCTGACCAAGCCCTTCTCGATGGCCGAGCTGCTGGCGCGGGTGAAGGCCTTGCTGCGCCGCGCCGACCTGCTGCGCGCCGCCGCCTCGGCGCCGGGTGCCACGCAGACGCTGCGCAACGGCGAGCTCGAGATCCAACCCGCCAAGCGCCAGGCGCGGGTGCGCGGGCAGGAGGTCGAGTTCACCGCGCTCGAGTTCGACCTGCTGCTGCATTTCGCGCAGCATCCGGGGCTGGTGTATTCGCGCTCGCAGCTGCTCGCCGCCGTGTGGGGCTACAGCCACGACGGCTACGAGCACACGGTGACGACCCACATCAACCGCCTGCGCGCCAAGATCGAGGCCGACCCGATGGCGCCGCGCCTGATCCTCACCGTGCGCGGCGCCGGCTACAAGATGCGCGACACCCCGGGCTGAGGACGCGCGATGACGGTGCGCCTGCGCATTGCGCTCACGATCTTCGTGACGGGCCTGGCGACTGCGCTGGGCGTCATCGCGACCGTGGCCTTCGCGTTCCAGCGCTTCGAGCTGCAGAACGACTACGAGCGCGCCAACGGCTTTCTCGAGCGCGTGGTGATGCGCTACTCCGACATCCTCGACCTGCGCGAGCGCGACCCCGAAGGCTTTCGCTCCTGGCTGCGCGGCCTGCTGCTGTTCGAGCCCGACGCCCAGCTCTACGTGCTCGCGGCCGACGGCACCGTGCTCACGAGCACCGGCCGCACGCCGCTCGCGCCCGGCTTCAAGGTGGCGCTGGCGCCGGTGCGCGAGGCCGTGGCCGCCGCCGCCGGCCACATGAGCGCGCCCTACGTGATGGGCGACGACCCCGAGCACATGAGCCACGACGCGGTCGTGAGCGCGCGCGCCCTCGCGCGCCAGACCATCCGCCCCGGCAGCGGCGTCGCCGGCTACCTCTACCTCGTCTCGCAGCGCGCGCCGCCGGCGGGGCGCCAGGCGATGTTCCGCAGCAGCCTCGTGATGCCGGCGCTCGAATCCGTGCTCGCGGTGATCCTGGTCGCGACCGCGATGGCGGCCTGGATCATCGCCACCGTCACCCGCCCCTTGCGCAGCCTGAGCGACGCCGTCGCCGCGGCCGCGCGCCGCGGCTTCGAAGGCGCCGAGCCCTGGCCCATGCACCGGGTCGGCACGGACGAGTTCGGCCAGCTCCACGGTGGCTTCCAAGCCCTGCTCGCGACCCTGCGCCGGCAGTGGGAGACGCTGCGCACGCTCGACCATTTCCGGCGCGAGGGCGTGAGCAACCTCTCGCACGACCTGCGCTCGCCGCTCACGGCCACGGTTGCCTGCCTCGAGACGCTCGAGCAGCGCTGGCAAGGCGACGCGCAGCGCGCGTCCGACCGCGCCCTGGTCGAGGTGGCCTTGCGCAACACCCGCAACGCGGCCCAGCTCGTGCGCTCCCTGGGCGACCTCGCCCTGCTCGACGAGCCCGAATTCCGCCTCCAGCCGATGCGCGTGGACCTGGGCGAGCTGCTCGACGACATCGCCTTGCGCTTTGCCGACCGCGCGCGCCAGGGCGGCGTCACGCTCGACTGCAAGACCTTCGGCGAACGCGCTCCGGTGGCCGAGGTCGACATCGAGCTCTTCGAGCGCGCCGTGGCCAACCTCGTCGACAACGCCTTGCGCTTCGTCGCGCCGGGCGGCTTCATCACGCTCTCGGCCGAGGCGGTCGCGGGCGAGGTTCGGATCGCCGTGGCCGACACCGGGGCCGGCATCGCGGCCGAGCATCAACCCCAGCTCTTCGAGCGCCTCCACCGCAACCCGGCCGACCCCGCCGGCAGCGAAGGCGGCAACAAGGGGCTGGGCCTGGCCATCGTCAAGCGCATCGCCGAGCTGCACCGCGGCAGCGTGAGCCTGGCGAGCGAGGCCGGGCGCGGAACGACGGTGACGATCCGGCTGCCCGGGCCTTGAGGGGGCGCGGCGGCCGCGGCGACGACCCGGCGCGCGACGCGCCGAACCCCCGGGTCGCGCAGACCCAGCCCAGCAGGCCCCGCAGAGCCAAAAAGGGCGCCGCGTCAGCGCCGGCGCGCCAGCTTCGGGTCCATCAGGTCGCGCAGGCCGTCGCCGAGCAGGTTCAGCCCGAGCACGGCGAGCACGATCGCCAGCCCCGGCCAGAGCGCGAGCAGCGGCGCCTTGAACATCTGGGCCTGGGCTTCGTTGAGCATGCGGCCCCAGCTCGGCCGCGGCGGCTGGGTGCCCAGGCCGAGGTAGCTCAGCGCCGCCTCGGCGAGGATGGCGGTGGCAAACGCGATCGTCGCCTGGACGATGAGGGCGCTCGCGATGTTCGGCAGCACATGGTCGAGCGTGATGCGCCAGCCGCCCTTGCCGGCGCTGCGCGCCGCGGTCACGAACTCGCGCGACCAGACCTGGCGCGCCGCGCCGCGCGTGATGCGCGCGAACACCGGCACGTTGAACAGGCCGATGGCGACGATGCTCACCAGCAGGCCGGGGCCGTAGATCGCACTCAGCATCAAGGCCGTGAGCAGCGCCGGAAAGGCGAACGCGAGGTCGGCCGCGCGCATCAGCAGCTCGTCGAGCCAGCCGCGCCGCGCCGCGGCGATGCAGCCGAGCAGGACCCCGAAGCCCAGGCCGATGCCGACCGAGATGACGCCGACGACGATGCTGTTCTGCGCCCCCACCAGCAGCTGCGAGGCGACGTCGCGTCCGAGGCTGTCGGTGCCCAGCCAATGCGCGGCGTCGGGCGCCAGCAGCCGGTGCGGGATGTCGATGTCGGCCGGCGGGTAGGGCGACCAGAAGAGCGAGACCAAGGCGGCGGCGAGCATCAGCGCAGTCAGCACGGCGCCGACGACGAAGCTGGGATGGCGCCGCGCGCGCTCGAGAAAGGCCTTCACGAAACGCGCAATCTCGGGTCGATCAGCGCGTACAGCACGTCGACGACGAAGTTGACGGCCACCACCACCGCGGCGAGCAGCATCACGACGTCGCGCACGACGACGAGGTCGCGGTTGGCGATGGCCTGGAAGACGAGGCGGCCGATGCCCGGCAGGACGAAGACGTTCTCGATGACGACGGTGCCGGTGACGAGGTTGGCGAACTGCAGCCCCATCACCGTCAGCACCGGGATCATGGCGTTGCGCAGCACGTGGCGCCACAAGGCCTGGCGCCGCGACAAGCCCTTGGCGCGCGCGGTGCGCACGAAGTCCTCGCGCATGACCTCGAGCACGGCCGAGCGCGTCACCCGTGCCAGGATCGCCGCCTGCACCACCGCGAGCGCCAGCGCCGGCAGCACGAGCGCGCCCAGGGCGGGCCAGAAGCCGCCGCCGTCTTCCTCGCTCCAGCCCGGAAAACCGCCGGCGCTGACCCAGCGCAGCTTCACCGCGAAGACGAGGATCAGCAGGATCGCGAACCAGAAGTTCGGGATCGCGATGCCGACCTGGCTCGCCGCCATCACGCCCACGTCGCCCAGGCGGTTGTGGCGCGACGCGGCGTAGACGCCGAGCGAGAGCGCGAGCACGACGGTGAGCGCCATCGCCATCAGCGCCAGCGGCAGCGTGACCTGCAGGCGCTCGGCGATGAGCTCGGCGGTCGGGCTGCCGTAGCTGATGCTCTCGGCGGTCCGGCCTTGCAGCAGGCCGCTGATCCAATGCCAGTAGCGCAGCGGGGCCGGCTGGTCCAGCCCGAGCTTGGTCTGCAGCGCCGCCAGCGATTCGGGCGTCGCGCTCGTGCCCAGGATGACCTCGGCCGCGTTGCCGGGCAGCAGTTCGAGCACCGAGAAGACGACCAGCGAAGCGACCGCCAGGGTGGCGAAGAAGGTCGCGAGGCGGCGCAGGAGGAAGAGAGCCATCGCGTTCTATGATGCCTCAATGGACGCGATGCCCTTCGACACGACCCCGGTGCTGGTCGCCGGCCACTGGCGCGCCACGGCCGCCACCCTGCCCTTGTTCAACCCCTCGACCGGCGCGGAGCTGGCGCGCATCGCGCGCGGCGGCGCCGCGGAGGTCGACGCCGCGGTGCAGGCGGCCCAGGCCGCACTCGACGGCGAATGGGGCGCGCTCACGGCGGCCGAGCGCGGGCGCCTGCTCACGCGCATCGGCGCCCTCGTGCTCGAACGCGCCGACGAACTCGCGCGCCTCGAAGCGCTGGACGTCGGCAAGCCGCTGAAGCAGGCGCGCGCCGACGCCGTGGCGCTGGCGCGCTACCTCGAGTTCTACGGCGGGGCCGCCGACAAGGTGCACGGCGAGACGATTCCTTTCGCCAACGGCTACACCGCCTTCACCCTGCGCGAGCCGCATGGCGTGACGGCGCACATCGTGCCCTGGAACTACCCGATGCAGATCATCGGCCGCAGCGTCGGCGCCGCGCTCGCGATGGGCAATGCCTGCGTGCTCAAGCCCGCCGAGGAAGCCTGCCTCAGCGCCATCGCCTTCGCCCGCATCGCGACCGAAGCCGGACTTCCCGCGGGGGCGCTGAACCTCGTCCCCGGCCTCGGCGAAGAAGCCGGCGCCGCGCTGTCATCGCACCCGGGAGTGCGCCACATCTCGTTCACGGGCTCGGTCGGCGTCGGGGCGCTGATCCAGGCCGCGGCGGCAAAGAATGCGGTGCCGGTGACGCTCGAACTCGGGGGGAAAAGCCCGCAGATCGTCTTCGCCGACGCCGACCTCGACGCCGCCCTGCCCTTCCTCGTCAACGCCGGCATCCAGAACGCCGGCCAGACCTGTTCGGCGGCGAGCCGAATCCTCGTCGAGCGCCCGGTCTACGACGCGGTGCTCGAACGCATGGCCGAGCGCTACCGCGCCTTGCGCGTCGGCCCGGCGCTCGACGACCTCGACGTCGGGCCGCTGATCTCGCAGCGCCAGCGCGAAACGGTCGAGGGCTATCTCGGCCTCGTCGAAGGCAGCGCCTTGCGCGTGGCCGCGCGCGCGGCGCTGCCGGCCGGCCTGCCGCGCGGCGGCTATTACGTCGCGCCGACCCTGCTCGCCGATGTCGACCCCGGCCATCGCCTGGCGCAGGAGGAGATCTTCGGCCCGGTCCAGGCCGTCACCGCCTTCGAAGGCGAGGCCGAGGCGTTGCGCATCGCCAACGGCACGGCCTTCGGCCTCGTCGCCGGGGTCTGGACACGTGACGGCGGACGCAGCCTGCGCATGGCGCGCAAGCTGCAATGCGGCCAGGTCTTCGTCAACAACTACGGCGCCGGCGGCGGCATCGAGCTGCCTTTCGGCGGCGTCAAGCATTCAGGCCACGGGCGCGAAAAAGGCTTCGAGGCGCTCTACGGCTTCTCGGTGCTGAAGACGGTGGCGATTCGCCACGAATGACGAGGGCGACAGGCGCTGACTCGCGCTCGCCGAACTGGCGCCTTTCGGCAATTTGGCCTGCATGAAAGCCGATGCGGGACGCAGCGTCCCGCATCGGGGCGCCGACCGGAGGGGGCCAGCGCAGGGGGACGGACTCAATCGTCCAGGCCTTCGTGGCGGGCGGCGGCGGCGTAGAGGTCGGCCGCGAAGCCCGGATCGTAGGTCTGCACGCGTTGCGCCATTTCGCGCACGCTGGCGGCTTCCTCGGCACGGGTCATGGCGCGGCGGTTCGAGCCGAAGAGCCAATGCGCCGCACGGTTCAACACGCCGGTCAGCGAAACGCCGGGACGGTAGCTGGTGGAATAGCCAAAGGTGGTGGAGGCAGTCATTTCAGATCCTTTCTAGAAGCAGCTCCGGAGAGCGCATGACCTGAATCCTAGTACAAACCCTAAGACACTGCTTGAAAGATGCGCATGTAAGATATAAACAATGAGAATAATTGCCGGGTGACCGCATCAACTTCAGAACGCTCGACCTGAACCTGTTGCGGGTCTTCGACACCTTGATGGCCGAGGGCAGCCTGACCCGGGCCGCCGAGGTCTTGTCGATCACCCAGCCCGCGGCCAGCCATGCCTTGAAGCGTCTGCACGACGCGGTGGGCGAGCCCCTGTTCACGCGCACCGCCACCGGGATGAAGCCCAGCGCCCGCGCCGAGTCGCTGTGGCCGCAGGTGCGGGTGGCGCTGGCGGCACTGCGCCAGGCCCTGGTGCCCGAGGAGTTCGACGCCCAGCGCGACCCCGCGAGCTTTCGCGTCGCAATGGTCGACGCCAACGCCGCGTTGCTGGCACCGCGTCTCGTCGCCGCGCTCGAAACGCGCCACGCCGATGCGGTCGCCCTGCGCATCCTGCCGCTGGCCACGCGCGACCCGCGCCCGATGTTGCGCGACGGCGAGGCCGACCTCGCGATCGGGCACTTCCCCGACGCCGTGGCCGCCATCGCCGCCGACGCCGAGCAGGCGCGCGAGCGCCATCTGCGCCTGGACGAAACGCGCTACGTCTGCGCGATGCGGCGCGGCCATCCGCTGGCGTCCGGCGAACTCACGCTCGACGCCTATTGCGCCGCACGCCACCTGCTGGTGAGCGTCTCCGGGCGCGGCCACGGCCTCGTCGACGAAGCGCTGGCCAGCCTCGGGCGCCAGCGCCGCGTCGTGCTCTCGGTGAACCAGTTCTTCACCGCGGGCGAAGTCATCCAGCGCTCGGACCTGCTGATGGTGCTGCCCACCGCCTTCATCGGCGCCACCGGCAACGCCGAGCGCATCGCCGTGCAGCCGCTGCCCTTCGAGCTCGCACCGGTGACCGTCGAGATGGTCTGGCCGCGGCGCCAGGACGGCGACCCGGCGCACCGCTGGCTGCGCGAACTGGTGCTCGAAGCCGCTGGCTTGGCGCCGGCCGAGACCTGAAGCTGCGGCCGCGCCTCGACCGGGGAACGCACGGCCGCGCATCAGCCGCTCAACTCGCAGCCGCGAGTCAGCCGCTGAACGCGCGGTCGCGCGTCAGCCACTGAACGCGCGGTCGCGCGTGGGCCCGAGGGCCGGGCCGAGCGCTACAGGACCGCGGCCATGGCCTCGGCGGTGCGCTCGACGTTGCCGCTATTGAGCCCGGCCACGCAGATGCGTCCCGAGCGCACGAGGTAGACGCCGAACTCCTCGCGCAGCCGGTCGACCTGGGCCGCGCTCAAGCCCGTGTAGC
Source organism: Burkholderiales bacterium (assembly GCA_028868875.1). GTDB lineage: Bacteria > Pseudomonadota > Gammaproteobacteria > Burkholderiales > Burkholderiaceae_C > Rubrivivax. The sequence goes on from JAGWTS010000016.1 coordinate 30,921, forward strand.
TGAACATGCCGCGCTGGGTCAGGAAGTAGCCGAAATCGCGCCCCGGCAGCTTGGCCGAGATCACGCCGTGCAGGCTGCGCCGCATCGCCAGGATGCGCGTGCGCATCGCCGCCACGTCGGCCTCCCAGGCCGCGCGCAGCTCCGGCTCACCGAGGACGCGGCTGATGATCCCGGCGGCGTGGAGGGCCGGGCTCGAGTAATTGCGCCGCACCGTGGCCTTGAGCTGGCCGAGCACGAGCTCGGCCTCGGCACGGTCGGCGCAGACCACGCTCAGCGCCCCGGCGCGCTCGCCGTAGACGCTCATGCTCTTCGAGAACGAATTGGCGATGAAGAACGAAAGCCCCGAGTCGGCGAGCGCGCGCACCGCGAAGGCGTCTTCGGCAATGCCGTCGCCGTAGCCCTGGTAGGCGAGGTCGAGGTACGGGATCAGGCGGCGCTCGCCGAGCAGCGGGATCAGCTGCTCCCACTGCGCCTGCGACAAGTCCACCCCGGTCGGGTTGTGGCAGCAGGCGTGCAGCAGCACCACGCTTTGCGCCGGCAGCGAGGACAGGGTCTCGCACATCGCGTCGAAGCGCAGCCCGCCGCTTGCGGCGTCGTAATACGGGTAGGGGTGGACCTTCAGCCCGGCGCCTTCGAACATCGCGCGGTGGTTGTCCCAGGTCGGGTCGCTGACCCAGACCTCGCTCGCCGGAAACCAGCGCCGCAGGAAGTCGGCACCGACGCGCAGGCCGCCGCTCGAGCCCACGGTTTGCAAGGTGGCGACGCGCCCGCTCGCCAGCGCGGGCGAGCCGGCACCGAAGAGCAGCCCCTGCACCGCGCTGCGCGCCGCCGCCGTGCCTTCGATCGGCAGGTACGACTTCGGCGCCGATTCGGCCAGCATCTGGGCTTCGGCGCGGCGCACGCAGTCGAGCACCGGAATGCGCCCGGCATCGTCGAAATAGATGCCGATCGACAGGTTGACCTTGTTCGGCCGCGGATCGTGGCCGAAGGCCTCGTTCAGGCTCAGGATCGGGTCGCCCGCGTAAGGCTCGAGGTGGGAGAAGGTACTCATTCGGCCAATGCCTTTTCGATGTCGGCGGCTAGGGTTTCGGGCTTGTCTGCCG